>JAFWAA010000025.1 GCA_017507905.1 Clostridia bacterium
GAACCTGCGGCATCGACGTCCCAAACGTCGCGCGCTACCAACTGCGCCACACCCCGGTGTCCGTTCGTGCTCCTTATTATAGCAGATTTTTTGCCTGCTGTCAAGGGCAGGGTGGAAAAAATCCCCCGCGTGCATGGGAAATCCTTTTCTCGTGGCGGGGGCTGTTCTTGGCGGGGCAGGGTGGAAAAAATCCCCCTCCGTGTTTGGGAAATCCGTTTCTCGCGGCGGGGAGCTGTTCTTGGAGTGGGGAAGGGTGGAAAAATCCCCTGCGTGCATGGGAAATCCTTTTCTCGTGGTGGGGAGCTGTTCTTGGCGGGGCAGGGTGGAAAAAATCCCCTGCGTGCATGGGAAATCCTTTTCTCGTGGCGGGGGCTGCTCTTGGTGGGACGGGTGGAAAAAATCCCCCGCGTGCATGGGAAATCCTTTTCCGTGGCGGGGAGCTGTTCTTGGTGGGGCAGGGTGGAAAAAATCCCCTTGGGCTTGGGAAATTCCTTTTCCCGTGAGGGGCGTTCTTTGGTCAAGGGCGTGGCCTTTATGCGTCTTCCCGTTTTTTCTTGACACGGTGCGCGGAGTGTGGTATACTATTCTTATATTACTTGTTCGTGGGACGTTGACCCTCGGGCGAAAGGAGGCTCCTGCCTTGCGAAAAACACGGTTGAATTACATTAAGCATATTCTCATGCCCTGCTTTATCTTCTCCGCGATTACCGGTATTCTGACCGGTGCTCTGGTTTTTGCCTTCAAGGTCGCGGCGACCTTTGCCGTCTCGCTCTCTGCGGAGATCTACGCCTTCGTGCGCCAAAATCCGCTCTGGCTTCCGCTCCTGCTTCTCGGTGCGGCCGCGCTTGGCCTTTTGGTGGCGCTTTTGCTTCGTCTTGCTCCCGAATGCCGTGGCGGCGGAATTCCGACCTCCATTGCCATCGTTCGCGGACTGATCGAGTTCAAGTGGCTCAAAAGCCTGCTCGTGCTGTTCAGCTCGGCGCTCCTGACCCTGCTTGGCGGTATTCCGCTGAGCAACGACGGTCCCGGCGTGCAGATGGGCACGGCTGTGGGGCGGGGAACCGTCCGTCTGCTCGGCAAAAAGAACATGGCCTGGGATCGCTATATCATGACGGGCGGTGCCTGTGCGGGCTTTGCCGCCTCGATCGGTGCGCCGCTGACCGGTCTGTTCTTTGCCTTTGAGGAGGCACACCGCCGTTTTTCTCCCATGCTCTTTATGGTTGCGGGCATCAGCGTGGTCTCCGGATCGATGACTATGCATTTCCTCTGCGAGCTTGCGGGGATCTCTCCTGCGATCTTCCATCTGCACATCAGCGCGGTCCTGCCGCTGAAGGAATACTGGATCATTCTGGTGATCGGCATTCTCTGCGGAATATTCGCCATGCTCTTTACCAAGCTTTACTCCGTGATCTCGGAGCTCCTTCGGGAAAAGCTGAAGCGTGTGCCGAATGAAGCCAAGCTCGCTCTGGTCTTCGTTGCGGTCGCGCTGATCGGCTTTGCCTCCTCCCGTTTTATCGGCTCGAGTGAGGCTCTGATCGAGGAGCTGGTGCGCGGACAGGGGCTCTGGTATCTCCTGCTTCTGTATCTTGGCGTTCGCGCGGTCTTGCTGATCCTTTCCAACGCCTCGGGCGCGCCCGGCGGACTTTTCTTTCCCACGCTCGTTCTGGGTGCGCTGATCGGTGCGCTCTGCGCCCGCCTTTGCATCGGCTTTGGGCTTGTGGGGGAGGAGTATTACACCGTTCTGCTCACCGTGGGTATGGCCTCCTTCTTCAGCGCCTCGGCGCGCACGCCCATCACGGCGCTCCACTTTGCCCTTGAGGCGCTCGGTGCCGAGCCGAACATTCTGGCCGTGACCATGGGGGTTGCCGTATCCTTCCTGGTGATCGAGATCTTCGGCGTTCCCGCCTTCAACGAGACCGTTCTTGAGGTGCGTGTGGAGGAGGAGACCGAGGGAAAAACGGCGCACGTGATCGACACCGAGCTGACCGTGCGTGCCGGCTCCTTTGCCGTGGGCAAGGAGATCCGCGACGTGCTTTGGCCGCCCACCTGCGTGATCCTCTCGGTGGATAAGAGCCCCACGCCGAACGGAGGCCTGACGGGCATCTCCGAGGGAGACGTTCTGCACGTGCATTACCGCACCTACGATCCGCCCGTGACCATGCAACGCCTGGAGGACCTGGTCGGTCCGCAGGAGGGGAAGGCGTACGTTTCCATGTACGAGAGAGGGCAAAGCGAGCAGATCCCCGATAACTGACCGTTTCTTTTCCGTTTCGCAACGCAAAGATGCGTAAAAATTTCGTTTTTGTCAAAAACGCCTATTACATTTTTGGAAAAAATATGCTATAATAATTATAGAGATCTTTTCAAGAACAGGAGGGCGTGCTATGTTTCAACCGGACGAATACGTGTTTTACGGATCGGGTGGGATCTGCCGCATCACCGATATTCAGACGGCGCCGCTGGACAATATGCCTGCGGATCGCCTCTACTACGTGATGCAGTCGATCCACGATCAGAACGGCGTGATCTACGTTCCCGTAGACAGCGATTGCGTCTTTTTGCGTCGCCTGCTCAGTCGGGAGGAGGCGGAGGCCTTGCTTGACGAGATCCCTGCCGTTGGAACGATCGAGGAATCCAACGCCAAGCTCCTGCGCAGCAAATACACCGAGGCCATGCGCACGCACGAGCCTCTCGAATGGGTGCGCGTGATCAAGACCGTCTATCGCCGCACGGGCGAAAAGGCGGGCCGTGCACAGCGTCTCTCCGAGACCGAGCGCTCCTTTGCCGAAAGCGCCAAGCGCTACCTCTACTCCGAGCTGGCGCTGGCCCTCGGTCTTAAGGATACCGACATGGAGAGCTATATCACGGAGCATATCCGACGGATGGCGTAAGACCTCCGTGACAATACAAAGAAGGGAAGAACAAACACATGAAGATCGCACTGATCGCACACGACAAGAAAAAGGACGCAATGATCGAGCTTGCCGTTCGCTATAAGGAGGTCCTCTCCGCACACGAGCTTTGCGCCACGGGAACCACGGGCACGCTGGTGATGGGGGAGACGGGACTGCCGATCAAGCGCATGAAGAGCGGTCCTCTCGGAGGAGATCAGCAGATCGGCTCCATGATCGCCGAGGGAAAGCTGGATATGGTCATCTTCTTGCGCGATCCGCTCACGGCACAGCCGCACGAGCCGGACGTTTCCGCTCTGCTTCGCCTTTGCGACGTGCAGAACATTCCGCTGGCCACCAACGTCAACAGCGCAAGGATCATGCTCGACCACATCAATGAGGAGTCGCGCTCCTGAACGAGGAGAAAAGAAGAAAAAAGGATAGTCTCCGCCTTTTGGCAGGGCGCTATCCTTTTTCTTTTTTTGTATCAGGAGGGGGAGGAGACGCTCTCCGCCTTGAGCTCGCGGATCGCCTGCTTCAGGGCCTTGGCCGAGCGGTCAAGGGCGCATTCCTCCTCCTCGGAGAGCGGGATCTCCAGCACCTGTTTGATCCCCGAGCGTCCAAGAATGCAGGGCAGGCTCATATACACGCCGTCCAGCCCGTAATGCCCGTCCACAAGGGCGGATACGGGCAGAATGCTGTTCTCGTCCCGCACGATCGCGGCAACGATGCGCTTGATCGACTCGGCGATGGCGTAGTAGGTCGCCCCCTTGGCCTCAATGATCTTATAGGCGCTTTCGCGGACCTCCTGAAAGAGACCGTCCAGCACGCTTCGGTCGTAGCCTCTGCCGCAGTCCTCGCAGTAGCGGTGCAGATCCACGCCCGAGACGTTGGCCGAGGACCACACGGCAAGCTCGCTGTCGCCGTGCTCGCCGAGAATGAAGGAATGCACGTTTCGGCTGTCCACGCCGAGGTGGTTGCCCATCTGCTGCTTCAACCGAGCCGTATCCAGCACGGTTCCCGAGCCGATCACGCGGCAGGCGGGAAAGCCCGATACCCGATAGGTCACGTAGCTCAAGACGTCCACGGGATTGGTCACCACCAGAAGGATCGCGTCCCGATTGTAGAGCGCGATATTGCCCACGATGGATTCAAAGATGGCGGCGTTCGTGCGCATCAGATCCATGCGCGTCTCTCCCGGGCGCTGGTTCGCCCCTGCGGTAATGATGATCAGGCCGCAGTCGCAGAGATCGGCGTAGTCCCCGGCGTAGATGTCCATGGGGGAATGGAAGGGAAGCCCGTGCGCCAGATCCGCGGCCTCTCCCTCGGCCTTTCGGACGTCCAGGTCGAGCAGCACCATCTCGGAAAACCAACCCGTTTGCATCAGGGTAAAGGCGGTGGTGGCGCCCACGTTTCCGCAGCCGATGATGCCGCATTTGCGCATACGCGCCTCGCGCCAAAGATGCGTGCCCTCTTGATATTGCTCTGTCATGCTTTTTCTCCTCTTTCTTCGCTTTTTCCGCATTAGTATGCGCATTTTTTCCGTAAAATCGCAAAAAAATGAAAAAAAGGTGTTGACAGAAGGGAAAAGTTGTGCTATACTTGTAAAGCAATTCGCTTTACACCCCGAAAAGGCTGTGGAGGAGTTATGTTTGAAAAGGATTTGCACATCAGCTTTCTGCTGGATTTTTACGGCGAGGTCCTCTCGGAGCGCAAGCGCACGGTTCTTGATCTGTATTACAACGACGATCTCTCTCTTGCAGAGATCGCGCAGGAGATCGGAATCTCGCGGCAGGGCGTTCGCGAGCTGATCAAAAAGGCCGAGGAGGAGCTTCGCTTCTACGAGGAGCGGCTCGGTCTCTGCCATCGCTTCCGTGAGGCACAGCAGTCGGCCGAGGAGCTTCTCGCCCTTCTGCGTCGTGCAGACGCTCCGGCAGAGGTCTTTCGGGCGGCAGAGGCGCTCGCGGAGAAGATCCGCTGAGCAATCGAATAAGGAAACGAAAGAGAAGGGGGACATGAGATGTTTGAAAGTCTCGGTGAAAAGCTCAACAACGCCTTCAAAAAGTTTCGCAACAAGGGAAAATTGACCGAAGCTGACGTCAAGGCCGGTATGCGCGAGATCAAGCTCGCCCTGCTGGAGGCCGACGTTAACTTCAAGGTCGTCCGTGATTTCATCAAGATCGTATCCGAGCGTGCCGTCGGCACCGAGGTGCTGGAGTCGCTTCTGCCCGCACAGCAGATCGTCAAGATCGTCAACGAGGAGCTGACGCGCCTGATGGGCGGCTCACAATCCAAGCTGACCATTGCCTCGCAGCCCCCCACCGTCATCATGATGGTCGGTCTGCAGGGCGCAGGTAAGACCACGCACGCGGGCAAGCTCGCAGGCCTCTACAAAAAGCAGGGCAAGCGCCCGCTTCTCGTTGCCTGTGACGTTTACCGTCCCGCGGCCATCAAGCAGCTGCAGGTGGTCGGCGAAAAGCTGGATATTCCGGTCTTTACCCTTGGCGACAAGATCTCTCCCGTGGAGATCGCAAAGGAGGGCGTCAAGCACGCAAAGCTCAAGGGCTACGACATGGTCTTCATCGATACGGCAGGACGCCTGCAGATCGACGAGGTGCTGATGGAGGAGCTCAAGCAGATCAAGGCGGAGGTCAACCCCGCGGAGATCCTGCTCACGGTGGACGCCATGATCGGTCAGGAATCGGTCAACGTGGCAGAGACCTTTAACGACCTGCTCGATATTACGGGCGTGATCCTGACCAAGCTGGACGGCGACACCCGAGGCGGTGCGGCGCTTTCCATTCGCTACGTCACGGGCAAGCCCATCAAGTTTGTGGGAACCGGCGAAAAGCTGGATACCATCGAGCCCTTCCACCCCGATCGCATGGCGTCGAGAATTCTGGGCATGGGCGACGTGCTGACGCTGATCGACAAGGCGCAGGCCGCCTTTGACGAGAAGCAGGCCGCAGAGCTGGAGCAGAAAATGCGCCAGCAGACCTTCACCCTGGACGATTATCTGGCACAGCTCCAGCAGATCAAGGGCATGGGCAATCTCGAGCAGCTCATGGGCATGATGCCCGGAGTTAAGCCGGGGGCCTTGAAGGACGCCAAGATCGACGAGACCGCCATGGCGCACACCGAGGCGATCATTCGCTCGATGACGCGGCGGGAGCGCGAGCATCCCGAGATCATCAATGCGTCCCGCAAAAAGCGCATCGCACAGGGCTCCGGAACCTCTGTGGAGGAGGTCAACAAGCTTCTTCGTCAATTTGAGCAGATGCTGAAGATGATGAAGCAGTTTTCCGATATGGGGAAAACGAAAAAAGGGAAGAAGATGCTCGGCAGAATGAAGATGCCCTTCTGATCGCCGTTCATTTCATAAACGAAAAAACAATATTATTTTATTTTTTGGAGGAAACAAACCATGGCAGTAAAAATGAGACTGAGAAGACTGGGTGCAAAGAAGGCTCCCTTCTATCGCGTGATCGTAGCAGACAGCCGTTCTCCCAGAGACGGTCGCTTCATCGAGGAGATCGGTTACTACAACCCTTTGACCGAGCCCGCTGAGATCAAGATCGACGCAGAGAAGGCAAAGAAGTGGATCGCCAACGGCGCACAGCCCACGGAGACCGTTAAGTCCCTGCTGAAGAAGAGCGGCATCGTTGACTGAGATCTCCGAGGAGACCGATCATGATTAATTTGCAGGAAACGCTGGTCAACATCGCCAAGGCGATCGTTGACACGCCCGACGAGGTCAGAGTAACCCGTGAGGAGGATGAGAGAACCATCACCCTTACCCTCACCGTTGCTCCCGACGATATGGGCATGGTCATCGGCAGACACGGCAAGATCGCCAAGGCGATCCGCACCGTGATCAAGGCCGCTTCCGCAAGCTGCGGAAAAAAGGTCAACGTGGAGATCCGCTGAGCGGATCCGAGAGTTGGGAAAACCGATCGGTTTTCCCAACTTTCTTTTTTTCGGGGCTTGACAAAAAGGACTTTGCGCGATATAATAGTTAGGATCTATTATTATGCAAAAAAGGAAGTATGACAAATGGCAATCGTAACAATCATTGGCGCCGGCATGATGGGCTCGGCCCTTGCTTTCCCCGCACGCGAGAACGGCAACGAGGTTCGCCTGGTCGGCACTCCTCTGGATCGCGAGATCATCGAGACCTGCATCAGCAAAAACCGTCACCCCAAGTTCAACAAGGATTTCCCCGCAGGCATGAAGTACTACCAGATCGAGGACATGATGACGGCCGTTGAGGGCGCAGACATGATCATCGGCGGTGTCAGCAGCTTTGGTGTGGACTGGTTCGGCGATTTCGTCCTGCCGCAGATCCCCGAGAGCATTCCCGTGCTGTCGGTCACCAAGGGTCTGATGGATACCGAGGACGGCAAGCTCCTGACCTATCCCGAGGTCTGGGCACGCAAGCTGGAGAAGCTGGGCAAGAAGCTCTCCATCAACGCCATCGGCGGTCCCTGCACCAGCTACGAGCTGGTGGCGCACGACCAGACCGAGGTCGCCTTCTGCGGCGAGGATCTGGAGATCCTCGGCAAGCTGAGAGCGATCATGGCTACCGACTACTACCACATCAGCCTCTCCCGCGACGTCGTGGGCATCGAGAGTGCAGTGGCACTCAAGAACGGCTATGCGCTTGGTATCGCACTGACCATCGGTCTGAACCAAAAGGCATTTGGCCTTGACAGCGAGCTGCACTTCAACTCGCAGGCAGCCGTATTCGGCCAGGCGGTGAAGGAGATGTACAGACTGCTGGAGTACCAGGGTGCGGCAACCCTTGAGAATATGTCGGTTGGCTACGGTGACCTGTACGTTACCGTGTACGGCGGCAGAACCCGTCTTGTGGGCATTCTGCTCGGCCGCGGTCTCAACATTGACGAGGCAAAGGCAGAGCTCAACGGCGTGACGCTGGAGTCCCTGGTCGTTGCCGTTCGCGTGGCTCGCGCCATCAAGAACCGCGTTGCCGCAGGCGTGCTGAAGGCAGAGACCTTCCCGCTCCTGCTCCACATCGACGAGATCCTGACCGACAAGAAGGCGGTCAATATTCCTTGGGAGAACTTCACCTTTACGGTCTGATCCCCCGAGACGCATTTGGAAAACTCGGGTCGACGCCCGAGTTTTTCCGCGTATTTGCCGAATTCTTTTCTTAGAGAAGAAAAAAATCGAAAAAAAGCCTTGACAAACCTATTTTGCCATGGTATAATAATATGCCGCTTGAAAATGGCTCTTTTTAAGTGCGTCCAAAAACGCCGCCATGTGTCAGCGAGTCTATCAGAAAGAGAGGTGCTTTTCGTGTTTGCAGTTATCGAAACCGGCGGAAAGCAGTACAAGGTAATCGAGCAGGACATTATCTTTGTTGAAAAGCTCGACGTAAACGAGGGAGACGATATCGTCTTCGATTCCGTGATTGCTCTGTCCAACGACAGCGGCTTCGTGGCAGGAACTCCTACCGTTGCAGGCGCTAAGGTTACGGCCAAGGTGCTCAAGAACGGCAAGAACAAGAAGATCTACGTCATGAAGTACAAGTCCAAGAAGAACGAGAAGAAGAAGATCGGTCACAGACAGCCTTACACCAAGGTTCAGATCGTGAAGATCGAGGGTTAATTCCCGTCCAAGGACATGACGAAAATCGTGTTTTTCAGAAGCGGCGGAGTTTTCTACGGCTTCGAGGAGCAGGGTCACACGGGATATGGAGAAGCGGGGGGGGATATCCTCTGCGCGGCCATTTCCTCCATGACGATGCTGCTCATCAACACCATCGAGGTGGCTTACGCCTCCAGAGTCGATTATACGATCGAGGAGGGAGACACGCGCATTCGCGTTTGCTCCAAAGCGGCTTTGCCCGAGTTTGAGAGTGACGACTACAAGCGCTACGCCGTCTCGGGGATCATGATGGGCTACTACTGTCAGCTCAGTGATATGCTTGAGGAGTATGGAGACTACCTGGACGTATCCGTCCAAGACAAGCCTTACGAGGCTTGACCGCCAACCACCGACCGCAAGGTCAAAAAAATGATGGAGGAAAAGAATAATGTTGAGACTCAATTTACAGTTCTTTGCTCATAAGAAGGGTGTAGGTTCGACCAAGAACGGCCGTGACAGTGAATCCAAGCGCCTTGGCGTGAAGAAGTCCGACGGTCAGGCAGTCCTCGCCGGCAACATCATTATCAGACAGAGAGGAACCGCTGTCCGCGCTGGCGAAAACGTTGGCGTTGGCAAGGACCACACTCTCTATGCTCTGATCGATGGTAAGGTCAAGTTTGAGCACAAGACCAAGACGCAGAAGAAGGTCAGCGTTTACGCAGACTGATCTCTCTGATGGATATAGGACCGAATGGGAAAGCCCTGTTCGGTCCTATATTCTTTCCCGAAAAAGATGAAAAAAGGAAGGTAATCTTTCGATGAAGACGATGCGTTCCCTTGCGCTTTTGCTGTTGGCGCTTGCACTGCTCCTTGGCGGATGCGCATGGAATCCCACCCCAAAGCCTCCCGCCTTGACGGATCCTGCCGACACGGTGGAGAGCGGTGTTCCGGGGACCGATACGGGGACCGAACCCGAGACCGAACCCGAGACAGACCCTCCGCTCATTACCGAGGACCCGTACACCGAGGTGGACAGGGAAGCGTTTTATGCCAATTACACGCCTGCCGTCAGCGCGGAGGATGCGTATTACCGCACCCTGCACGGTCTGCTTTCGGGCTCGATCGAGGAGCAGGATCAATCCCCCACGCTCTCAACGGTCCGCCCGATGGAGAATGGCCTTTATCTGCGCAACAGCGACACGCTTTACTCCGAGGACGGAGACACGTATTACGTGATGAACGCGATGGGTGAGGTGGTCAACCGCATCTATCGGGAGGGGGCGTACGTTACGCTGGAGGAGGTCGCGGCCTATCTCTTTGCCTTTGGCGACGTGCCGCCGAACTATCTGGAAAAGAAGAGCGGCAATCCGAGAGAGAGCGTATGGGGCGAGTATCTGCGCGTGAACCATTCCTATTTCAGCGGTGATACCTCGAGATATCCGTACGAGCCGAAGCTTCCCGACATTCGCGGCTGCGGCGGTGCGCTTTACTACTATGAGGTGGACATTGGCACTACGGGTACTGACTGTGACCCGAGCTATCCGATCAAGCCCTACAACGACGGTCATTCGATCACGCGCGGCGCGGCACGCATCGTGTATACGCGCTACGATGCCAATCAGAACGAGATCATCGACCCGAACGAGAAGTTCGTGTTCTATACGTATAACCACTACAACGATTTTTGCGAGTACCTCAATTACGAGGGCGGCTGGGGCGAGACCTTTGGCAACATCACGGGCGGAGGCGCGATCTCAAGCAAGCAGGATTACAATCCCACGCCCTACGTCAAGACCGTTCTGCGCAGCTTTACGCAGATGCGGGGAGAGGCGGCGGCTTCGGTTACGGTAACCGTTTGTCCGCTCGTTCTGTTCGCCTTTACCCGCGAGCGCTCCTCCGCTCTTGCGGCCTAATTTCCAAAAGGGCTTGCCATACGGGCGCGGATATGGTATAATGAACATACTACACGGGATCTTCCCGTTACAAGGAGAAAACACATGGTGAAAACGTTGAAGGAGTCCGTACGCACTCTTCTTTTGGCGGCTCTTGCCGGCTTTTGCATCGGCATTGGCGGAATCGTTTATCTGATGCAGGAGAACAAGCTTGCGGGCGCGTTCCTCTTTGCGGTCGGGCTCTTGACCATACTGATCTTTAAGTTCAATCTCTTCACGGGAATGGTCGGCTATCTTGGCGAGCAGCTCCTGGCGAAGAAATGGAGCTACCTTCTGACCCTGCTTCTGGTCTGGCTCGGCAATCTGCTGGGCACGGGGCTTGCCGCATTGCTCGTGCGTCTGACGCGCATCGGCGACGGGCTTGCCGCAAAATGCGCCCTCCTGTCGGCTACCAAAACGGCGGACAGGTGGTATAGCCTTTTGCTGCTCGGCGTGTTCTGCGGAATCTTGATGTACATCGCCGTGGACACCTTTAAGAAGCGCATCGGCGAAAAGGATTTTCTCTGCTGTCTTGCCGTGCTGATGGGGGTCATGGTCTTTATCCTGGCCGGCTTTGAGCATAGCATTGCGGATATGTTTTATTTCTGGATGGGCGACGCCTTTCCAAAGGCGATCCCCGCGCTTCTCTGGATCACGCTGGGCAACGCCATTGGCGGAAACCTGATCCCCGCGGGTCTGCTTCTCGCCAAGTCGCTTGCAAGCGAGGAAGGGAAGTAAGTCTCCCTTTCCTGCAAAAACCGAAGAACTACCTGACGAAAAGGAGTGTTGAACCATGACCGAATCCATTTGCTTTTTCGTGATCGCGGCCCTGCTTGCCGCGGCCTTCCTGCTCATTCCCAAGCAGAAAGGGACGAAACGCTTTGCGCTTTCGGTGCTGGTGGCGGCACTCCTTTTTGAGATATTCGTTGCCAATTTTCATTCCTTTCACCTCCTCTTTGCCGACACGGAGCGCACCGAGATCGCTCTTGACGGCGAGGCGGTGTCCATTTCGGGAGGGGTTGACGGGGGCTTGACCTCCAAGACCAACGGTGGAGCCTTGACGGTGGAGCTTACCGATCTTGACCGACCGGTAGGAACTGTGGCGATCTCTTGTACCTTCCTCGAAAATTGCAACTCTATCGACGTGAAGATCGACGCCATGGACGACACGCAATCGGCCAAATACCGCTCGGGCGTTGCCGACGGGCAGATCCTGCGCACCGACGGGCGGACGGCGGTGATCCTGCTGGATCTTTCGGGGGACGTGCACGCGCTTCGTCTGCGCCTCTCCACCGAGAAGGAGGCCTCCTTTACGGTAACGGGCGTGACGCTCAATCAGCACGTGCCCTTCCGTCCGTCGCTTTTGCGCTTTTCCCTGATCCTCTTGCTTGCCCTCGCGCTTTACGCGCTGGCTACCTTTCCGTCCATGCGTGCCTCCTATGCGGAAAAACCGATGCTCTTTGGCCGCATCACGGCCGCCATTACGGTCTTTGGCGTGCTTGTTGCCGCCTTGCTGACGCTTCTGTACCAGTACGATCGGAGCGGAGCGCTCGTCAGCAATTTCCTTTCGCAATCGGGCAACCAGATCACCAAGGAGCTGGTGGACGCTTTTTCGGCAGGGCAGGTATCCCTTCTTGAGCAGCCATCAAAGGAGCTTCTCGCGCTGGAAAATCCCTACGATTGGAGTCAGCGTACTGCGGCCGGGGTATCCTACCTTTGGGATCACCTTCTGTTTGATGGGAAATACTATTCCTATTACGGCGTAGCTCCCGTCCTGCTCCTCTTTTTGCCCTACCATTGGATCACGGGAGCGTATTTCCCGACGCCCGAGGCAGTTCTGCTCTTCGGCGCGCTCGGTATCCTCTTTTTGAGCTTGTTCTTCCTGGAGTTCGTCAAGCGCTTCTGCCGACGCATTCCCTTGAATATCCTGATCGCCTCGCTCGTGATCCTGCAATGCAGCAGCGGCGTTTGGTATAATTTCTGCTCGCCTCTCTTTTACGAGATCGCGCAGACCTCGGGCTTTCTCTTTACCTGCCTCGGCCTCTGGCTGCTTTTGCGCTCGGGCGTGATCGGGGAGGGAAGGGTGCGCCTCGGCACGCTTTGCGGCGCAACACTCTCGCTTGGAACGGCGGTGCTTTGCCGCCCCACGCTTGCCCTTTATTGCATCGCCTCCTTGCCCTTTTTGGCCTACGGCTTCCTAAAATACACGGAGGGGCGTGCCACGTCATGGGCGCGCGTGCGCATAGCGATCCCGTATCTTTGCGCGGCGCTTTTGCCCTACGTGATCCTTGGCGGCGGACAGATGCTTTACAATTACGCGCGCTTTGGCTCCTTCCTGGATTTCGGCATTCAGTATTCGCTCACCATCAACGATTTTACCCGCGCGCAGTACCATACCGATTTTGTGGCCATCGGCTTTTACAATTTCCTTTTGGCCTTCCCGCAAATCAAGCCGGATTTTCCGTACGTCTTTTCCAATTATTCCTCGCTCAGCACCAACGGCTACTATTTTCTGGCCACCAACAATGCGGGAGGACTTCTCTGGCGTGCACCTACGACGTTCGGCTATTTTGGGGTGGTCGGTGTCTGGCGCGCCATGGATAAGCGCGAGAGACGCATGGCGCTTCTCCTTCTGCTCCCGCTTTGCGTCATCGCCCCTGCGGTCATTCTGTTCTCCATCTGGGAGAGCGGCTACGCGGTGCGCTATTGCACGGATTTTGCCTGGCAGGCGGTGCTTGGCGGCATAGCGATCCTCTATTTGCTCTACGCAAGACGGGCAGAGAAGCAGACGAAGCGGATCCTGCAGGTCGCCTTCCTCGTCGCGGCGGTGCTTTCCCTTGCGGTCAATGCAGGACTGATCTACGGATTTGTGAGCCGTGACGGCTACCTCGAGAGCCAATATCTTGCCCTCGGCCGCTGCTTTGATTTCTGGAAATAAGCAAGAAACTTGACGAAAGGGCTTGCTTTTTCCCGCAAAGAGGAGTATAATAGTAAAGTTGAATATAAAGTGGCCTTGACGGCCGACAGAAAAGAGGATGATAGAAAAATGGCAGAAGCATGTAATCACGATTGTTCCCATTGCGCAAGCAACTGTGCATCGCGCGAGGCCGAAAGCCTGCTGATCCCCGCCAACGCGCTGAGCGAGGTTGGCCATGTGATCGGCGTTGTCAGCGGCAAGGGCGGTGTTGGAAAATCGCTCGTTACCTCGATGCTGGCAGTTCTTCTGCAGCGCGAGGGACTTAAGGTAGGAATTTTGGATGCCGACGTGACCGGCCCCTCGATCCCCAAGGCCTTCGGTCTTGGCAACGTGGAGGTCTACGGCGACGAAAACGGCATGATCCCCCCCTCCACCACGACGGGGATCGACATGATGTCGGTCAACCTTCTTCTGAATGACGAGACCAAGCCCGTGGTTTGGCGCGGCTCGCTGATCGCGAGCACCGTTCAGCAGTTCTGGAAGGACACCATCTGGAACGCAGACGTCCTGCTCGTCGATTGCCCTCCCGGAACGGGTGACGTTCCCCTCACGGTCTTTCAGTCCCTGCCGCTCGACGGCATCGTGATCGTGTCCAGCCCTCAGGAGCTGGTCTCCATGATCGTCAGCAAGGCGGCCAATATGGCGGATATGATGAACATTCCCGTTCTCGGCCTTGTGGAGAACATGAGCTACGTCAAGTGCCCCGATTGCGGACGCGAGATCAAGGTCTTTGGCGAGAGCCACATCGAGGAGGTCGCCAAGAAATTCAATTACGATCTGCTGGCGCGCATTCCCATGGATCCCAAGCTCGCCGCTCTCGTTGACCGCGGCATGATCGAGCTGATGGAGAACGATTATATGGACGGAGCCGTTCGCACGATCCTTCAAAAGCTGGATCTGGCGAAGTAAGCACCGAGGAAGGGAAATCCCTCTGTCCACGCCCGACGGAAGCTGCCGTCGGGCGCGTTCTTTTTCCGCTTTGCCAAGGAGCGCGATAAAAAGTAGAGGAATTTTGCAAAACCCCTTGCAAATGGGGAAAAAATCTGTTATAATAGGAAAAGAGCATCGGACTGTGAAACGAGGCCATACCAACCGGGGAGGTAGCGGATCCCTGTACCTGAAATCCGCTATAGCAGGGGTGGATCCCTCTTTTGAGGAACGAACTTTTACGAATTGAGTTGCATTTCTTGTGTTGAGGAATGGGTCTTGCGCAATCGGGCATTGTGAACCATGTCAGGTGGGGGACCAAGCAGCATTAAGCGATTACCCCGATGTGCCGCGAGGGTGCCTGTTCTGAGCAAGAGGCGCAAAGATCGCGTGGGAGCAACTTTCGATCTTGAGGTGTATGGTCTTGTTTTGCAGTCCGGTGCTTTCTTTAACCAATCTTTGCCGACCGCGCCCTTTTTGCCGTTCGGCATTTCCTGTTTAGAACCGATCTTTTTTGGAAGGAGGGATAGGTATGCATCAGGCGTTATACCGCAAGTGGCGTCCGCAGGTCTTTGACGACGTATGCGGACAGGAGCACATTACCTCCATCCTCCGTTACGAGGTGGAGCACCGTGCCTTCAGCCACGCCTATCTGTTCTGCGGCTCGCGCGGAACGGGAAAGACCACCTGCGCCAAGATCCTGGCCAAGGCGGTCAACTGCGAGCATCCCGTAAACGGAAACCCGTGCGGGACGTGTGCCTCCTGCCAAGCCATCGACAGCGGCGCCGCAACCGACGTGCTGGAGATGGACGCCGCCTCCAACAACGGCGTAGATAACATTCGTGAGATCCGCGACGAGGTGATCTATTCTCCCTCCTCGCTCCGTTGCCGCGTCTACATCATCGACGAGGTGCATATGCTCTCCACGCAGGCCTTCAACGCTCTGCTCAAGACGCTGGAGGAGCCGCCCGAGCACGTGGTCTTCATTCTGGCCACCACCGAGCTGCAAAAGCTGCCTGCCACCATCATTTCGCGCTGCCAGCGCTTTGATTTCCGCCGCATCAGCACCGACGTGCTGATCGGGCGTCTGACGCACATCGCCAAGGCGGAGGGGATCGCGCTCGAGGCGGACGCGGCAAGGCTTCTTGCCCGTCTTGCACAGGGAGGCATGCGCGACGCCATCAGCCTTCTGGAGCTTTGCGCGGGAAGCCGCAGATCCGTCACGGTGGAGACCGTGGAGGAATCGGTCGGCCTTACGGGCAGGGAAGCGGTCATGGAGACCGTGAACGCCATCGTGGCGCGCGATTACGATCTGCTTTTCTCCCGCATCGACGAGATCGTGCGATCCTCCAAGGACATCGAGGTCTTCTGGCAGGATCTGCTCTCGCTCTATCGGGATATTCTCGTGGTCAAGACCACCGAGCGCGCAACCGCGTATCTGGATCTGACCGATCGGGAGGCCGAGGCACTTCTGTCCATCGCCTCCAAGCTCCGCAAGGAGCGTGTGCTGTATCACTGCAAGCTTCTGGAGGACGCCCTTTTTGCCATGCAAAAGGCCAACAGCGTCAAGCGCACCGTTGCCGAGATGACTCTCGTGCGGATGTGCGACGATACGTTGGATACCTCCCCCGAGGCACTGCTCTCGCGGGTCGCGCAGCTTGAGGATCGCGTATCCATGGGCGCCGTAGCCCCCGTGCAGACTGCGTCTGCCGTCAGGGAAGCGCCTGCGGCGGAACGGGAAAAGGCCGTTCCCACAAGGGAAAAGCCCGCCGAGCCGCCCGTCAAGGTCAAGGAGGCTCCCTCCGCCCCGAAGGCCGCCCCCGAGAAGGGAAGGCCCGAGTCGGCCGAGGCACCTGCCAAGCGCGTGCTTCGTCCCTTGCGCACCTGGATGGAGGTCGTGGAGCGCGTCGGTCGGGGTGACCCGACAAGAGTCGGCTTCCTCAAGGCCGCCCGTGCGTACACCACCGAGGAGGGAGACGTGATCGTCCGCGTGGACAACCCGTTCGCCCTCACGATGCTGCAGCAGGGCGATTGCCCCGCACGCATTCGCGCCGCACTTTCGGCCGTTCTGCAACGGCAGATGGACGAGCAGCAGCTTCGCCTGGAGGTTGCAGGGCAGGCAACAAAGGCATCGGTCATCGACGAGATCCTGGAGGCTTCGGAGAACGATTGACCAAAACAAAGAAACAAACGGCGAGGGATTTTCCGCGAGCCGACATTTATATCGTATGGTAAGGAGAAAGAACAATGAAAGCAAACATCCCGAAGGGTATGAGCGGTGGACCGCAGAATATGCAGGCGATGATCCGTCAGGCACAGAAGATGCAGGAGGACATGGCCGCAAAACAGGAGGAGCTCAACGCGCGTGAATACGACGTTTCCGCAGGCGGCGGCGTTGTCAGCGTCAAGATCAACGGCAAGAAGGAGATCCTGGCCATCGACCTCAAGCCCGAGATCGTGGATCCCGACGATATCGAGACCCTTTCCGACATTCTGGTGGCGGCCGTCAACGAGGCGATCAAGCGCGTGGACGACACCAACAGCGCCGAGCTGAACAAGATCACCGGCCCGATGAACCTGCCGGGACTTTTCTGATCGAATGGCAGAGTATATCGAATCCCTCAGCCTTCTGGCCGAGAAGTTCGGCCGTCTTGAGGGAGTGGGCAAAAAATCCGCCATGCGTATGGCGTTTTCGGTCCTAGAGCTGGAGCGTGAGGAGGCAGAGGACTTTGCCAAGGCGATCCTGGATGCCAAGGAGAAGATCCACCTTTGCCCCATTTGTCAGAATCTGACCGACCGCGAGATCTGCCCGATCTGCGCGGACGAGAATCGCGATCACGCCCTGATCTGCGTGGTGCGTGATACACGCGCCGTCCTCGCCATGGAAAAGGTGCGCGAATATCGGGGAACCTATCACGTCCTGCACGGGCTGATCTCCCCCATGAACGGCATTTCCCCCGATCAGCTCAAGATCAAGGAGCTGCTCTCGCGCGTGGATGACCCGGAGCATCCCGTGGATGAGATCATCGTGGCAACCAATCCCACCGTCGAGGGGGAGGCCACGGCGATGTATCTGTCCAAGCTCCTTCGTCCGCTCGGCGTGCAGGTCACGCGACTGGCTTACGGCGTTCCCGTGGGCGCGGATCTGGAGTATGCCGACGAGATCACGCTCTTCCGCGCACTCGAGGGAAGACGCGAGGTCTGATGCGGCGGCTTCTTAAGCAAATCATATAGGAAGCTTTCAAGGAAAAAGAGACGGGATTTGCCCAACTTCTCATAAGGAAGTTGGGCAGTTTTATTCGCCTGCGGCGAGTTCTATTGCTTCGCAGTGATATTCGGCTATCGCCGAGTGGTATTCGCTACGCGAGTTTGGAGGCGAATAAAATATCACTGAAGCCGTAA
>JAFWAA010000026.1 GCA_017507905.1 Clostridia bacterium
AGCCTTCAGATTAAAGCAATCAGGCAAACAATCTCCTGCCTCCCATTTAGAAATTGCTTGAGGGGAGACACCTACCTTTTCTGCAACTTCTTCCTGGGTCATACCAAGCTTTTTTCTGTGATTGCGAAGTTTTTCGCCAAAGATTTTTTGATCTAACATATTCTATCCTCCAAGTTTTTTGAGATAGCTATCTTGTAATTATATTATATCACAGCAAAACACAACTTGCAATAGTAAACATATTGAGTTTTATTTTGAAAGTTCTACTTGCGGTTGAATTTCCGCTTTCCCGACGCTTGCATCTGGGGCAAGCATAGCGCGTGGCAGTCCGCGCACCATCGGGCAGAAGCCCGAACCCACTATCCGCAGAGGAACGGCACGCAAAAGCCTCCCTCCGAGAGGGAGGGGGACCGCGATAGCGGTGGAAGGAGCCTGCGTGACTTGGAATTTAGATTGACCTCATAATAACGCGCTCTCCCTCAGTCGCCTTACGGCGCCAGCCTTCGGCCCTGGTCGCAAGCACAGCTTGCTTCCCACTTTGGCTAAAAATATGCCACCGGCATATTTTCTTAACGCGTCGCGCCCACCCGGAGGGAGCCTTTCATAAGTTCACTCCGACAGAAAAACACCACCAAAGAAAAATCCTTGGTGGTGTTCGTGTTTTCTCCGCTAAAAATGCAGAGGCGAGGGGCATTCCGCTTTTTGGGTCATCCCTCTTCTAAGAGCTCGTAGATCTCGAGGAGGCGCTCCTCGACGGCGGTCTTGCGGGCGTCAAGCTCGGCGGCGCGGACGTAGTCGGCCGCGGCTGAGCCAAACAGCTCCTCCTCGATCTGCTCCAGCTCTCCCTCCAGCGTCTCTGCCTCGCGGCGAAGCTTGGTCAGGAGGGTCTGCTTCCTTCGCTCGTCGGAGGCCGCCTGCTTCTTGCGCAGGTATTCCTCCTTGGCCGAGGACACGGGCGCCGTCTTCTCCTCCGCTCCCCCCTCGGCAGGGGAGGCCTCGGCCAAGCGCGCGTTCTTGTAGGTCTTAAATTCGGTGTATGCGTTCCCCTCGCGGTCCACGCGATAGTCGAGCAGATCCCCGTGGAAGGGGTGCCCCGGC
The DNA here is from genome assembly GCA_017507905.1 of Clostridia bacterium. GTDB lineage: Bacteria > Bacillota > Clostridia > Oscillospirales > CAG-272 > UMGS1865. The sequence goes on from JAFWAA010000026.1 coordinate 1,099, forward strand.
TTGATCTCCAGGATCCGCGTGGCCAGGCGCTCGATGAGGTAACGGTCGTGCGAAACGGCGATCACGGTGCCGTCGAATTTTTCCAGAGCCTGCTCCAGCGCCTCTCGCGAGTCAATGTCGAGGTGGTTCGTGGGCTCGTCCAGGATCAGAAGGTTCATGCGCGAGAGAATGAGCTTGGCCAGCGTCAGCCTTGCGCGCTCTCCTCCGCTGAGGACCGAAACGGTCTTGAAGACGTCCTCCCCCGTGAAGCGGAAGAGCCCGAGCGTGTTGCGGATCTCGGTCTCGGCCTTTTGGGGATAGGCGTTCCAAAGCTCGTCGAGGACGGTGTTCTCGGGGGTGAGATTTTGGTTTTCCTGATCGTAATAGCCGATCTCCACGTGGTATCCCGTTTCGATCACCCCCGACGTGGGGGTGAGGCGGCCGAGCAGGAGCTTGATGAGGGTGGATTTTCCGCATCCGTTCGGTCCGACGATCAGGACGCGCTCCTGCCGCTTGACGAGGAAGGAAAGCTCCTCAAAGAGCTTCCGCTCGCCAAAGCGCATGGAAAGTCCGCGCACCTCAAGGACGTCGTTGCCCGATGCGGAGGCCTCGGAAAACTGCATTCGTATGCCGCGCGGATCGTTCTTGGGACGCTCTACGCGCTCCATCTTATCCAGCAGTTTCTGTCGGCTCTCGGCGGCGACGATGTTTCGCTCGCGGTTCCAGGCCCTTTGCTGGGCAATATAGGCCTCCTGCCGCGCGATCTCCTTTTGCTGGTTCCTCCAATGCTTTTCCGCGATCTCGCGGTCGATGCGGCGCTGCTCCATGCTTTTGGTATAGCCGCCGGAATAGAGCTTTGCGCGGTGATGCTCGATCTGCAGCGTCTTGTTGGTGACGCGGTCGAGAAAATAGCGGTCGTGCGAGATGACCATGACGCACTTGGGGTAGGCAACGAGGAAGGCCTCGAGCCAGGCCAGCGTTTCGATGTCGAGATGGTTGGTGGGCTCGTCCAGAAGCAGGACGTCGGGCTCTCTGGAGAGCTGAACGGCGAGCGCCAGACGCGTGCGCTGTCCGCCGCTGAGGGTGGACACGGGCTGGGAGGCGGCAAGCGGATCAAAGCCCAGCTTTTGCAGAATGGAGGCGCATCTGCCGCGAAACTCCAGACCGCCCTCGCGGACGTATTTGTCCTGCAGCTCGGTGTAGGCGCGAATGACGTCCTCCTTTCCCGTTTCCAGCTCCTTTTCGAGAAGGGCAAGCCGCTCCTCGGCCGCCAGCAGGTGCGGAAAGGCCTCGTACATTCGCTCCAGCGCCGTTTGGTTCTCCCGACATGCAAAGGCGCCGTCCTGCGTCAGAATGCCGATGCTTTTTCCCTTGGAGAGAAATACGCTCCCCTCGTTTGGCTCAAGCTCGCCGAGCAAAAGGCGAAAGAGGGTGGATTTGCCACACCCGTTGACGCCGAGGATGCCCAGCTTGTCGTTCTCCTCCAGAGAGAAGGAGACCTTCTCGAGAATGGGCACGGTGCCAAAGCTGAGGGAAAGCTCGTTTACGCTGATTGCTATCATAGTGTTTTGTCAATACCTCTCTTGATCATACGGGGATCAGAATTTCGTCTTCGCCTCGGTGGCCACGCCGAGAATGCGTGCGCGCCCGATCTCAAAATCCTCGGGGGAGAGGATGATGGGCTGGTAATCGTCGTTCTCGGGGGAGAGGACGATGCGGTGGTTCTGCTTGTGGAAGCGCTTGACGGTTGCGCTGTCGCCGTCCACGAGGCAGGCCACGATGTCGCCGTTCTCGGCATACTGCTGCTTGTGAAAGAGGACGTAGGTGCCGTCCACGATGCCGCAGTTCTTCATGCTGTCGCCGCAGACCTCGAGATAGAAGTATTCCTCCACGTCGTCCACGTCGGCAAACTCGCGTCCAAGCAGAGTCTCGTCGGTGACGATGGGAGAGCCTGCGCGGATCACGCCGATCACGGGCACGCGCTTTTTGGCACGCATGGCTTTCCAGTTGGCCTCGGTGGTCTTCTGTCCGCTCGCGGTGCCGAGCATCTCGTCGAGGCTGATGGAAAAATAGTCGGCAATGCGCGCCAGCTTGTCGGCCTTCGGGGAGGAGCGGCCGTTCCTCCAATCGGTAAAGGTGGAGGCAGAGATGCCCGTGGCCTTGGCCACTTGGTAGACGGTTACGCGGCGTGCGCGCAGAAGCTGTTCGAAGGAGCGGTAATCCATATGCTCTCCTTTCCTGTTTGCGGTTCGTTTTTTTGTGGTGGGGTGTCGAAGGGCGTCGAAGGTTGACGGGCAGTCTGTTCACTTTTGGTAAAATTCCCGCCCTCGATTTGTGCAGAGTTCCAAATATTACGGAATTGCGAAATAGTCATTGACAAACATTCGGAAATGCGTTATACTGTATATACATCACCAGTATAACGGATTTTCCAAGGAAAGTCAAGGGAAAATACGAAAAAAGAACGGATATTTTTTCGCATTTGTGAAGAAAGAACTTACGGAAACCCGAATGAAAGGGAGGGATTGCATGATCGAAAGGGAAACGAAGGAGCGAGAGGAGAGCGAGATCGAGGAGGTGCGCAGCTTTTTGTGCGGCTATCGGATGTGCGCGGATATGCTTCGCCTGCGCCGCTACGAGCGGCGTCGGGGCGGCTACGACGAGGAGTTTGCCTGCGCGGATATTCTGGCAGGAAACGAGGCCTATTGGCGTGCGCGAATGTCCGAGGTGAGCGCTCTGATCGGCGGAATGCGCAACGGGCGCGAGAAGCTGATCCTGTATTATCATTACATCCGCGGAGAGAGCATCGAGCACGCCGCCGATCTTCTCGGCTTTTCGCGCAGGACGGGCTACCGCGTGCATCAGCGCGCGCTTTTGCAGATCTCCTTTCTCTACGCACGCTGGCGCCGTAGAAGCGTTTCGGCCTTTTGCTCGGATACGCGCATAGACGGAGAGGACGTGGGCAAACTAAGGCATAGCCCCCGCGCAGGGGAGGAACAGGAGAAAGGGGTAGAAGGATGAACCAAAGGGCGATCATGATCGCGCTTGGCGGCATTGGCGGCGTGGCTCTGCTCGGCGCGCTGGCGGCAGGCGTGTGGAACTCCAGACAGATGCGCTTTGCGCGCACGATGAAGCGCGTGGATTGCGTGCTGTATAAGCTGGGAGGCGTTTTGCAAAGCGCCTCGGGCAAGCGCGAGAGCGCATAACGAAAAAACCGCTTCGGTCCAACGGGGACCGAGGCGGTCTTTTTTTCTATTTTTTCAGTGCGTTTTTTCAGTGCGTTCAATATTTCCGTTCATGCGTTCCGTTCAAGGCGTTCAACGCGTTCAGTTGCTTTGCAGGGAGCGGAAATAGACCGAGCCGTCCTCGCGCTTGACAAAGCAGGCAAGGTATTCGTCCGAGACCTCCTCACCCTTCGCAAGACGGAAGAACAGGCGATAGGTGTGCGCCGTTTCCTCGATGCGTCCCACGCGGATCTCGACCGAGGCCTCCCAGGGATCAAGGGCGGTGGTGTAGGCCTTGGCGCTCTTGAGATAGGCGTATGCGTCGCCGCCTTTGTGGCTGCCAAGCTCGTTGCCGAAGTGCAGTCTTACGGCGTTGGCCAGATCCTCGGCGGGGATCAGAACGGAGAGGCTTGCGCCGGGCAGCTTTTCGGCGGCCTCGGCAAGCAGGTCGGCGTTGCCGGTATAGTGACCGTAATTGTCGCGCAGAAGATCGTTGAGCAGGGCGTCGCGGTAATGCGTGAGGAGCTGTGAGGTGTTGCGGAAGGAGGGCAGATCAAGGCTGCCGGCCAGAAGAATGTCCACCTTGTCGCAAAGGAGCGAGGCTATCTCACCGTCGGTGGGAAGCTCGTGCTCGGTGGGCTCGGCCAGGTAGGAGCCAACGTCAAGCCCGAACAGACCGCGGATCCAGAGGGCGTTGGAGCCTGCCACGCAGGAAACGAGGAAGGCACCCGTCAAGAGGAGCAAAAGGACCAGCGTTCCGCTGCGCAGACCGCGACGTCGGCCGCGGCGGTATCGGTTTTTCGCCATCCTTCTCCCTCCTTTTCTGCCCGTTTTCGTCAATTTCGACAGGTCTACACCTTATTCTAACAAATGCACGACAAAATGTCAATGCCTTTTTTACAATATTTTGTGTTTTTTGCAGAAATTCAACACAAGATTTTCAGTTTTGTCGCAGATAATGGGGCTTTGTCGCACGCGAAGAAAATATACGACATCATGTGCGTCATTTCTGCGTACGGTCGGCGTATTCCTTCTCGAGGAAGCGCAGGCGGCGGCTGTGATCCTCCAGAACGTAGGAGAGCAGGGAGCGCACCACGCGGTCGCGGCTTTTTCCCATCAGGGTCTCCAGGCGGTCGATCAGATGCTTTTCCTCGGTGAGAGCGCTCTTCAGAAGGGCGGACGTGGGGGAGGGGCCGCTTGCACGCTCACCGCCCAGCGTGAGGTGTGTGCGGTGTGCGGGATCTCCGCCAAGCGCCAGGATCAAGCGTCCGAGCATCCGAAAATGCTCGGCGTCCTCGGCAGAAAAGCGGTCCAGACGGTCGGCGAGCAGGGGATCCTCCTCCTCGGCAAGCAGACTGCGGTAGGTGTAGGCCACCGAGGAGGCAAGCAGCTCGGGGTAAAACTCCTCGGCAACGCGCGCCAGGGAGAGGTCCTGCCCGACGCATCCCCTTACGGTGGGGCGGAAGGGCGGGGCGGGGGTGTGCTTCTTAAATGGGGGCTGAGAGGGTTGCATAGGCGTCTCCTTTTCTTCGTTATCGTCACGTTCGTTTTGTTCGTTCGCTGCGGTAAGGGGCGGGCGCGGACGTCCGCCTGTATTTCCATCCTATGCGCGCCCATGCTCTGCCTTTCCCTCGGTAGGCAAAAAGACCGTCTTTCGGGCGCAAAAGGGTTTTTTCGCGCGCCCATGCTCTGCCTTTCCCTCGGCAGGCAAAAAGCCCGTCTTTCGGGCACAAAACGGTTTTTTATGCCTTGCGCGCGCCCTGCCGCGCGTTGGTCTCGAGGGGAGAAAAAGCCCGTGCTTCGCGGTGAGAAAAAAGTTTTTTGATTTTTTCGAAAAAATAGGTTGACAAAAGCGCCGAGTTTCGGTATAATAGTAGCGTTGCAGATTTTCTGCTGGTGTAGCACAGTCGGTAGTGCAGCTGATTCGTAATCAGCAGGTCGTGTGTTCGAGTCACATCACCAGCTCCAGTCGGAGAACCCGACGCCCGGCACTCGTCCGCAGGGACGAGTGCTTTTTTTCTGCTTGGCGCGCCTTCCTTTTTGGGGAGACGGAAGCTCTGCGGATGGGCGCTTTTCCTCCATATATTTATATAGAATTGCAGCGTGCGCACGGAGCGGAGGAACAGGGAATTTCTCCGTTTTGCACGAAAAAAGACGGCTTTTTTGTATAAAATGCAAAAATGTTGGAAATAATGGAGCAAAAACCGAAAGGATTTTGTGCAAAACGGAGAAAAAAGCAGGGAAAGATCTTCGCGCTTGACAAAATTCAAGGAAAATGCTATAATAGATTGTAATTTGCTTGGACTATGCCTGTACTATGTCTTGCAGGCAAAAACCGAGAATTTGCGGCAGATCCACGCGGCCACACGGTCGGGTGTCTGTATATAAACATTAAATTTCGGAAGAAGGAGGAAACTTGAGGAATGCCAACCTTTAACCAGCTTGTCAGACAGGGACGCGGTGAGAAGGACTATAAGTCCAAGTCTCCGGTTCTGCAGAAGGGCTTTAACTCTCTGAAGAATCGCACCATCGACCAGTCCGCACCGCAGAAGAGAGGCGTTTGCACGAAGGTATCGACCACCAGCCCGAAGAAGCCGAACTCCGCTATGAGAAAGATCGCAAGAGTTCGTCTGACCAACGGCATGGAAGCAACCGTCTATATTCCCGGTATTGGTCACAACCTGCAGGAGCACTCGGTCGTTCTGATCAGAGGAGGTCGTGTAAGAGACCTTCCCGGTGTGCGTTATCACATCATTCGCGGAACCCTTGATGCACAGGGCGTTGCA
>JAFWAA010000027.1 GCA_017507905.1 Clostridia bacterium
AAAGCCCATAGCTCCTTGTAAAGAAGCTACGGGCTATATTGATTATTTTAGGTGAATTGTGATGCCGAAATACTCCGTATTAAAAAACAAAACGAACTCCGATTTCTCAAAGTTCGTTTTATTTCCTTTTGGCGGAGAAGGTGGGATTTGAACCCACGCGACGCGTTAACGCCCTACGAGATTTCGAGTCACGCCTCTTCGACCACTTGAGTACTTCTCCATATCCGTTGCACGGATGCAACTTTTGTATTATAACACACTTTCCCTTGGAATGCAAGTGGTTTTTTGAATATTTTTTCAAATTTCTTTTTTTCTCTTTTGATCGCATCATTTCGACAACGGGAGTAACATCATTTGACATATTGAAGATTTTATGGTATAATGACGGTATCATCAGGGGACGGCGTTCACCCCGCAACGCCCCACTCCATAGGAAGAAGGAGATGACCGAACCGTGAGCTCAAAAAGTCTGTCAAAGGACTTTACACAAGGAAATATTGCGCGGCAGCTTTTGCTCTTTGCCCTGCCCTTTATGGCGTCCAACGCACTGCAAGTACTATACAGCACGATCGACATGATCATCGTTGGAGAGTTTGTGGGTACGCCCGGACTCTCGGCCGTTTCACAGAGCAGCCAGATCGTCAATTTTGCCACGATGGTCTGTCTTGGCTTCTCCAATGCGGGACAGGTCCTTCTGGCGCAAGCCCTCGGCGCGAAAAAGCGGAAGGAAATGAACGACATCATCGGCACGCTTTTCACCTGTATTGCCGCGATTGCACTTCTCTTTACCTGCACGATGCTGCTGGCACAGAGCTGGATATTGGATACGATGAAGATCCCCGCGGAGTCCTACTCCATGGCGCGGGATTATCTCGTGATCTGCACCTCGGGACTGATCTTTACGGCAGGCTACAATATGGTGTCCGCGGTCCTGCGCGGCATGGGAGATGCCAAGCGCCCGTTTTTGTTCATTGGTATCACATTTGCCGTCAATCTCGTGCTTGACATTCTGTTTACCGGGATCCTCGGTTGGGGTGTGGCAGGCGCCGCTTGGGCAACGATCATCGGCCAGGCGGTATCCTTCGTTTTCTCTTTGTTCTATCTTTTCCGCAAAAAGGACTTCTTCGGCTTTGATTTTCAAATACAAAGCTTTGCCCCGAAATGGAAATACGTTGGCATGATCGCCGGGCTCGGTACGCCTATGGCAATTCAATCCGGCTGCATCAATCTTTCCATGCTTGTCGTCAACGCCATGATCAACGAGATCGGCGTTGTGGCCTCTGCAACCTTTGGCGTCGGGGTCAGGATCGATGACATTGTAAACAAGATCTCGCAGGGGATACAGTACGCCGCCGTCCCGATGATCAGCCAAAACATCGGCGCCGCGAAGCCTGAGCGTGCAAAGCGGGTGGTTCACGTTGCATGGATCTACTCGGCGGCCTTGACGGTCTTCTTTATGCTGCTGTACGTAACGCTTGGAAAATACCTCTTTATGATCTTCTCGGACGATCCCCTGGTTCACGGAATGTCCGGCGAGTTTATCCGAGCGATCCTTTGGATGTTCCCTGCCTTTTCCGTCATGCGCGGAAGCGGCGCCTTTATCCAGGGCATCGGCAACGCCAAGCTGAGCATGGTTTTGGCCCTCTTGGACGGAGTGGTGCTCCGCATTGGTCTTAGCTGGCTCTTTGGTCTTTTCTTTGGCTGGGGCTTCTTCGGCTTTGTGCTGGGTTACGGTCTTGCTCCTTACGGATACGCGATCCCAAGCATGATCTACTTCCTGGCCGGAAAATGGCAGAAGCGAAAGGTCTTGGCGGAAGATATTTGATTTGCGCGAATAAAAACCCCCGCCCTCCTGCTACGGCAGGAGGGCGGGGATCGTTTTTTATCGGCTCGCTCACGCCTTCTTGCGCTTGCGGAGCAGATATTCGTCAAGCAGTTCCTTGACGTTGTCGGGGATCTCTCTTGCGACGGGACACATCACCGCATTCGCCATGCGCGAGGCAAAGGCCGTGATAAAATCGATGTCCTTTTGCATCTGCTCGGCCTTCATCACGGCCGCCGTATCGTAGCGGTTGTGAATCGGGGCCAGATCCCTTCCCGCGGCGCGCGCAAAGGAGATCGCCGGCACGCCCTTGTCGGCAAAAGGCGTGGAATCGCTGGAATAAACGTCCTGATAAGCCTTTACCTGGAATCCCAGCTCATCGCCAAGATAGCTGACGTAATGCACCAGGGGCTTCTCTGCCGTTGCGCAGGCGATGAACTTGCCCATGATGCAGCCGATCATGTCGAGATTGATCACGAGCGCTGCGTTCTTCAGCTCCTCCTCATGCTTTTCGCAATAGGCCTTGGAGCCGAGCAGACCGCGCTCCTCGCTTCCGCAGAAGATAAAGCGCATACTGTACCGCGGCGTATTCTTGGAGAAATACTCCGCCATGGAAAGAAGTCCAACGCAGCCCGACATATTGTCGTACGCTCCCTGCGAGAGCGAGGTGCTGTCGTAATGCGCGGTAAAGAGGATCTGCTGATCGATCTCGCCCTTGACGTCCGCGATGACGTTGTGGGAGCTTCCCTTGTATTCGTCCTGCTTGAGCGTGATCTTCGCCGTTTTTGCCCCCTTGTTGATGATGGCAACGGCGTCCTTGGCGTTGATGTTGACGCCCGGGATCTTTTCGCCCTTGGACACGTAGGAGCGAAGCTCTCGCTGGTCAATATCGTGATCGGCAAAATTGACGTTTCCATCGTAAGAGATAAAGCCAACGGCACCATTCTCCAAAAGATCGCGGTATCTCCAATAGCCGAGATAGCCGTCAAAGAGGACGATCTTTCCGCGGCAGAGCGAAAGCGAATAGCGATCCCCCTCGGTCAGATAGTAAAGCGGTGCCTCTACCTCGCCGCAGCCTGCGCAAAGATAGCCTCGGCAAGCGATCTCCTCGCCGTCTACCGTAAGCGATGCCTTTTGAATGGTGGCCATATCCACCTCAAAGTCCTCAAGACGGGCCGAAAGGCCAAGCTCGGCGCACACGCTCTGCAGATACTTGGCCGTGCGAAGCTCCTCTTGGCTTCCTCCCATGCGTACGTATGCGGTTTCGGTAAAGATCCGCTCGATCAGCTCCGATTTCATGTTTCGTTTTCCTTTCCGTAGTTCCTTTTTTGAATGATGGGTCCGTTTTTCTTGAGCCAGCCGTTCCATTTGCGGTATTCGGGGCAAACCGAATAGAGCAGCTCGTAAAAGCGCTTGGAGTGGTTCATCTCCCGCCTGTGGCAAAGCTCGTGCGCCACAACGGCGTCCAGCACCTCGGGCGGTGCAAGCATGAGGAGACAGTTAAAGTTGAGATTGCCGCTTGAGGAGCAGCTTCCCCAACGCGTTTTCTGGTGACGGATCGTAATGCGCCCGTAGCTTACGCCAAGGCGCTCGGCGTAATATCGCACGCGACCGGGGATCACGCGCCTTGCACGCTCGGCAAGCGCCAAAAGCTCTTCGTGCGTCAGCGGCTTTACCTCTGCCATCGCGCGCTCCTTCTCGGCAAGACGGGCAAGCTGCTTCTCGATCCAATCGGTATGCTCAAGCACAAAGCGGCGGATCGCCTCCTCGCGCATTTGCTTCGGTGCGCGCACGAGCACGCTCCCGTTTTTGATCTGCAGGGAAACCGTTTTGCGGTCGCTTCGCAGGACGGTATAGGTCACGTCCTCGCCTCCTTTCCCCTTTCCCTCCCGGGAAAAGATCCCCCTCCGCAGCATAGCGAAGGGGGATAATTGCACCCGGATCAACCCTGCGTGGAGTAGTTGGGTGCCTCCTTGGTGATGTTGATGTCGTGCGGGTGAGACTCGCGCAGACCTGCGCCCGTGATGCGGACGAACTGACCGGTCGCCTTGAGCGTCTCGATATCGGGAGCGCCGCAGTAGCCCATACCCGAGCGGAGACCGCCCATCAGCTGATAGACCGTGTCGGCAACGCTTCCCTTATAGGGCACGCGTCCCTCAACGCCCTCGGGAACCAGCTTCTTGTTGTTCTCCTGGAAGTAGCGATCCTTGGAGCCGTTCTCCATCGCGGCGATGGAGCCCATTCCGCGGTAGACCTTGAAGCGGCGGCCCTGGTAAAGCTCCTCCTCACCGGGGCTCTCCTGGCAGCCTGCCAGAAGCGAGCCGATCATGATGACGTTTGCACCTGCGGCGATCGCCTTGGTCATGTCACCCGAATACTTGATACCGCCGTCGGCGATAACGGGAATGTTATACTTTGCGGCCTCCTCGGCAGCGTCGTAGATCGCGGTGATCTGGGGTACGCCGATACCGGCAACGATACGGGTGGTACAGATCGAGCCGGGGCCGATACCGACCTTGATGGCGTCAGCGCCTGCGGCGATCAGATCGTGTGCCGCGGCAGCCGTGGCAATATTGCCTGCGATGACCTGTGCCTCGGGATAAGCCTCCTTCACGCGGGAGAGGCTGCGAATGATGTTTGCGGAATGTCCGTGTGCGGAATCAAGCACGAGGAAGTCTACGCCGGCGTCGAGCAAAGCACCTGCGCGGTCAACCACGTCCTTCGTTACGCCGATAGCGGCGCCGCAAAGCAAACGTCCCTTGGCGTCCTTGGCCGAATTGGGATACTTGGTAGCCTTTTCGATATCCTTAATGGTGATCAGTCCGCGAAGAATGCCGTCCTTATCCACGATCGGGAGCTTCTCGATGCGGTGGTGGCGCAGGATCTCCTGTGCCTGCACGAGATCGGTTCCCTCGGGAGCGGTGACGAGGTTCTCCTTGGTCATCACGTCGCTGATGCGCACGTTGAAATCCACCATGAAGCGCATATCGCGGTTCGTGATGATGCCGACCAGCTTCTTGTTCTCGTCGCAGATCGGAACACCGGAAATGCGGAACTTATGCATCAGACGCTCTGCCTCGTAAACGAGGTTGTCCGGATGCAGGAAGATGGGATTGGTGATGACGCCGTTTTCGCTTCTCTTTACGCGGTCAACCATCTCGGCCTGGCGGTCAATGCTCATGTTCTTGTGGATCGTGCCAACACCGCCCTCGCGTGCCATGGCGATCGCCATTTCGGCCTCGGTAACGGTATCCATCGCCGAGCTCATCAGAGGAATGTTGAGGGTGATGCGATTGGTCAGGCGCGTTTTGAGACTGATGTCTGCGGGAAGCACCTCGCTCTTTGCGGGGATCAGCAGGACATCGTCAAAGGTCAGACCTTCTTTCAGAAATTTTTCGTTGAAGTTCATAGCTTCATCTCCTTGCCCGATAGATTTTTTCCATTATAGCAAAACTTTCTCCCCTTGTCAACACAAAATTTCGTTTTTTTCCGAAAAGCGGGAAAAAGTATAAGCATTATTCTATATTTTATCATCACGCGCACGCGTGCGCGCGCAAAAACGCGCGCAAAAAACGCGCGCACAAAATCTCAGAGCGGATCCTGCGCGTCAAGGCTTTTTCGGTTCCTTTCCCAAAGGAAGGACAGAAGGAGCAAAAGCAGATAAAACGCAAGGCAAAGATAAACGAACAGATTGCCGACGGCGCGGTAGAACGTGCCTCCGCAGCCGACGGTCAGGCTTCCCGAAAGGTAGCCCTCCTCAAGGGGCGGAAGAAGCCCGAGCGTCTCTCCCCTTGCCGTGATCAGCGCGGATACCCCCGTGTTGGCGGCGCGCGCCACGGGAAGCCCATTCTCCACCGCACGCAGGCGAGCCTGCGCCATGTGCATATAAACGGCCGCCGAATCGCGGAACCAGGAATCGTTCGTGCCGAGAGCGATCATCTCGGCTCCGTCGCGTGCGGCGTCAAGCGCCAGCACCTCGTAGATGGAGTCGAAGCAGACCAGGCCCCCGATCTGCGTCCCGTCCACCGTAAACAAATTGGAATCCGTGCCGGGCGTGAGATCCTCCTCCAGCATGGAGATATTGGCAAGGAAAGGCAAAAGAGCGGTGATCACGCCGCGCATGGGAACGTACTCGCCAAAGGGGACAAGATGCCGCTTGGCGTAAACGTCCTCGCGAATGCTCCCGTCGGGATCGATCTGATAGAGGGCGTTGTATTCCCCGCTTTCGCTCCGATAGATCGCGCCGACGAGCAGCGTTACGCCGCACTCGCGCGCAAGATCCGAAACGTACTGCGAATAGAGCGTGCTTTGGTTCAGCGCATACGGGATCGCCGTCTCGGCCCAGACCACGATCTCGGCTCCCTCGGCAGCAGCCTGCCGCGTAAGACGGGCGTGCACCTCGCGGACGTGCTCCCCCGTGGAGGAGTCCCACTTCTCGTGCGAATCGATATTGCCTTGAATGACGGCAACCGAAACGGTCTCGCCCTTCTCGGGCAGCGCCATGCGAATGCCGCCGAAAAGGAGCATGGAGAGCACGCAAGCCCCTGCCGTGATCCCGCAAAGCAGAGCGCGCGCTCGGGAGAGCAGAACGCAGGCAAGCAAGCCGTTGACCAAAAGGATCATAAAGCTGACGAAATACGAGCCGAGAAGCGAGGCGTTCTGCAGAATGGGCAGACACTCCACCTGCCCCAGAGCCAGTCTTCCCCAGGGAACGCCCGTCCAGCCAAGCGTCGAGGACCACTCAAAGACCGTCCAAAGCGCGGCAAACACGAAGGGGCGAAGCATGGGGGCGCGCTGAAAGATCCCCCGTCCCGCAAGAAGGCGGTACAGAAGAAAGACCAAGCCGCCCGGGATCGCCTGCAGGAGCGAAAGGCCAAGCCAGCCCGCAAGCACGACGCCAACCGAGGCGGCGTTGTCAAGACCGGCAAAATCCAACGGATACAATTGGAAAAACCAATGGTAGATCACAAGGTAATAGGCGTAGACCGTCAAAAAGCCGTAGCCGTAGGCCTTGCGAAGCGAGACGCCGCGATCCTCAAGCAGGCGGTAAACGCCGAGAAGCATGGGGATCATGGTGAACCACTGCAAAAAGCCGATCTGCGGCAGGACCAGGGTAAGAGCGGTCAGGAGTCCGCCCAAAAGCATCAGCAAAAGCGACCTTCGCTGCTCGGATACCGTCACGTTCCTTCCCTCCCTTCGTGATGGTCAGCGCATACGCGTGTTATGCGTCTTCAAATTCGGATAAAAACCAGATCTCGCTGCGGTCAAGCGCAAAGCTTCGTCCGTTCAGATACTGCAAGGCGCCGCTATCCTCCCGAAAGGCAAATTCCAGACGGAAGGCGTAGAGTGCCTGGTGCTTATATCCCTTTTCACGGTCGTCGCGGTTGACGCCGTATTTTCCGTCTCCCACCAAGGGGTGGCCGATGTGCGCCATGTGGGCGCGGATCTGGTGCGTGCGTCCCGTGACCAGCTCGACCTCAAGCAGGCTCTTGTCCTCCCGCTCGCTCAGGACGCGGTATTTCGTGATGATCTCCTTAAACCCGGGCTTGCGCACGTCCGAGATCTCCACGAGGTTGTCCTCGCTGTTCTTTCTGAGCCAGGCCGTAAGCGTGGCGCGACGGGGCTTCGGACAGCCGTGAACGGCACAAAGATAAAACTTGCGCACCTCGTCGTTGCGGATCTTCTCGTTCATCACGCGCAGGGCCTCTGCCGTCTTGGCCGCGATCACGATGCCGCCCGTGTTGCGGTCGATGCGGTTGCAGAGCGCGGGCGCAAAGGATTGCTCCGCCTCGGGATCGTACTCCCCCTTCTGGGCAAGATAGGCCTTGACGTGCATGATCAGCGTGTTCTCGGCCGCGGCGGTATCCTCGTGCACGAGAACGCCGGGGCGCTTGTTGAGCAAAAGGATATGCTCGTCCTCATACAGAATATTCAGCTTTGGGCGAATGCGGAAAAGCGCGGACTGATCCGTTTCCGGCGAGGCAAAGAATTCCTCGCGGATAAAGAGCTGGATCTCGTCTCCCTCACAGAGCATATAGCTCTGCTGGGTACGCGCACGGTTGACCTTGATCTTCTTTGTGCGAATGTATTTGTAGAGCAAGGACGTGGGAAGCCCCTTGACGGCCTTGGACAGGAACTTGTCCAGCCGCTGTCCTGCATCGTTACGGCCAACGGTAATGGATCTCATCAGCAACAATGGGGGCTGCCGACCGAGGCCGGTGCGGCAGTCCCATTCTCCTTGTCAGATTTAGAGTGTACCGAAGATGCGGTCTCCCGCGTCTCCAAGTCCGGGCAGAATATAGGCGTGATCGTTGAGGCACTCGTCAAGAGCGGCGGCGTAGATATCCACGTCGGGGTGCTCCTCCTGCAGTCTCTTTACGCCCTCGGGAGATGCCACAAGGCACATAAAGCGGATCTGCTTGCAGCCGCGCTTCTTGATCATGGTGATGGCATCGGCGGCAGATCCTCCCGTTGCCAGCATCGGATCGACCAGGATCACGATGCGATCCTCAATGTCGGGCGGAAGCTTGCAGTAATACTCCACCGGCGCGTGCGTTTTCTCGTCGCGGTAAAGACCGATGTGGCCCACCTTGGCAACGGGGATCAGACGGAGAAGCCCGTCCACCATACCAAGTCCCGCGCGCAGAATGGGCACGATTGCAAGCTTTTTGCCGCTGATCATCTTTGCCTTCATCTTGGTCAGGGGCGTTTCGATGGTAACCTCACCCAGAGGCAGATCTCTCGTCAGCTCGTAGCCCATCAGCATGGCGATCTCCTCGAGCAGCTCGCGAAAATCCTTGGAGCCCGTCTTCTTGTTGCGCATAATGGAAAGCTTGTGTGTAATCAGGGGATGATCCAGAATATAGAGTTCACTCATGTTTACCCTCTCCTTTTCCTCATTGAACCGAGCGTTTTCATCGCACGGGGTTTCGGTTGATAAGACCATTATACAACGGATTGCCGTTTTTTTCAAGGGAATTTTGCAAAATATCCGTGGCTTTTTTCGCAAAAAACATTTACAAGGGAGAAAAAATATGTTAAAATAGATAAGATTATAGGGAAAGGAGCAGAGGCATGCCGTTTTCTTCGCGAACGGTCGGCATTTATACGCTCGGCTGTAAGGTCAATCAATACGAATCCGAGGCGATCGCCGAGGCCCTTGAGGCACGCGAATTTGCGCTCTGCGCGCCCACCCTTCCCTGCGATGCCTACGTCATCAACACCTGCACGGTAACGGCGGAATCCGACCGCAAGGCAAGGCAGTTCATTCGCCGCGCCATTCATCAAAATCCCCGTGCATTCGTGCTGGTCACGGGCTGTCTTGCCCAGACCCAGCCGCATTCGGTCGCCTCGATCCGCGGTGTGGATTGCGTTTGCGGAAACACCGAAAAGCTCGCCGTCGTAAGGGAGGCCGAGCGCCTCTTTGCCGAGGGCAAAAAGCCGGAGCAGCCCCGCATCCTGCTCTCGCCCCCCGACGCCAAGGGCTTTGAGCCGATGTGTATCTCTCGCTTTGACCGCACCCGTGCCTACGTCAAGATCGAGGACGGCTGCGAGAACCACTGCACCTACTGCATCATCCCCGCGGCGCGCGGAAAAGTGCGTTCCAAGGCGCCCGAGGAGGTGCTTGACGAGGTGCGCCGCCTGACCGAGGGCGGCTGTCGCGAGATCGTTCTGACCGGCATTGAGACCGCCTCCTACGGCAAGGATCTTGCCAACGGCTACGGCCTTGCCGATCTGCTTGAGGCGGTGGACCGCATCCCCGGGATCGGCCGCATCCGTCTCGGCTCGCTCGATCCCTCCCTGATGAAGCAATCCTTCGTTGACCGCATCGCGCGCCTTCCCTCGTTGGCGCATCACTTTCACGTTTCCATGCAAAGCGGCTCCGACCGCATTCTCGCGCTGATGAAGCGCAAGTACAACCGCCAAATGGCTCTGGACGGCATGGAGCGTCTGCGCCGAGCCATGCCCGACGTGCAATTCACCACCGACATCATCGTCGGCTTCCCCGGGGAGAGTGAGGAGGACTTCCTCCAAACGGTGGATCTGGCACGCCGCGCACGCTTTTTGATGATCCACGTCTTTCCCTATTCGGGAAGAAGCGGCACCCCCGCCGCGGGAATGCCCGGGCAGATCCCCACCGAGGAAAAGCGCCGCCGCGTTTCCGCACTCTCGGCCGTTGCCGCCGAGATCCGCGAGGAGCTGCTTGCCGAAATGCAGGGCAAGACCGTTGAGGTCCTCTTTGAGACCGACGAAAAGGGCTTCAGCCGCGGACACACCGCAAGCTTTATTGAGGTGCATTGTCCCACCGAGCGCCCGATGCAGGGAGAAACGGGGACAGCCCGCATCACCTCCTGTCGGGAGGGCTTCTGCATCGGTACGCTGATCACAAAGTCCTAACCGCACGTGTAAAAAAACTTCACCCCTCGCAAATCCAAAAGGAAAGGAGAAGATCGCCATGGAAAACAAAGGACTTGTACGCGGCTTTGGCTCGTACTCGGCCTCGCAGCTCGAAAAGGTGCGCGCCGACCTCGGCATAAGCATGCCGCTGTCTCTTTTGACGCGCTGTGCCACCTACTACCGCAACTATCTCAAGCGCGATCCCTCCGTCGAGGAGCTGAAGCTTCTGGATCTCTTTTCCGCACGTCTTGGCACCTCTCCCGACGCCCTTTCCCTGACCGAGCTTTCCTCGCCCGACGAGTTTGTCCTGGGGACCTATGCAGACTGTCTGCGCAAGAGAAAGACCGTAAAGCCGAATGCCCCCGCGCACCCCTCCCTCAAGGAGATCGTTGAGATCACGGGAGCCTACCAGGCACGCCTTGGACACAGAAAACCCGAGGATCACAGCGCCGTGCTGATCCCCGAGGATCGCACCGCCTGCTTTGCCTCCTCGCTTGCCCCCAACTGTCTGTCCATCGTGGGATCTCCCGCACAGCTTCGCGTTTTGCCCGAGGGAACGCGCCGCATAAGCAAGGACGACGACCGCATTCTTCTGCTCTCCTCCCCCTCGGAAAGCTCCCCCATACAGTACCAGCTCGCCATCGGTGAGCTGCTCAACGACAAGGAGCTGACCGACCGCCTCATCGGTCTGCGCACCGTTGGCGCCTACGGCCTGCTCTACGATCTGCTCTTCCTGACCGAAAGCGTTTGGCTTGACGTCTCCTGCCTCTCTCGCGTCCGCGAGACGGTGCCGCTGAGGCTCCTGGCCGCAGGCTACGCGGGGGACCGCCTGATCCGCGTATCCGCACCCGACGTTCCCACCGTTCTTTCCCTGTGCCGAAGCTACGGCGTTCGTGCCTCGGTCTTCGGGATCACCACGGCCGACGGCAAGATCCGCATCTCCAATCAGCACAGCCCCGACGTCCTGCTCGATGCCGAGCTTCTTCGTATGCTCTGCCCCGTAACGCCCTTTGGCGCGCACCTGGCAAGCGAGGATCCCGCAGCTCCGCTGCATATCTCGCATACCTGCGTATACAACGGTCAGTGCGCTTATCTGGCCGGGGACGCAGCCCCCACGAAGGAGTCGCTCTCCCTGCTTTCCCACGTTCACGCCGGCGGCTACGTGGAGGCAAAGGCCTCTCCCTTCCTGCAAACCGTTTACGCTACCGTGGCCCCGCTTTGCGCCCTGGCCGTTTCAGGCTGTGGCTTTGGCGAGATCACGCTTCGCCCGAGCATGACCGTGCCGCCTTTTTCGAAGGACGAGCAAGAAAATGCTTCGGCGACCTCCGCGCTTCTCGGCTTTTATCGCGTGCAATCCGAGCTTGGTATTCACTCGGCGGGCCTGAGTCTGATCAGCGACGAGCGCGCGCGGACGACCAAATTCTCGGTCTTTGCCGACGCCCTTGGCACATCCTGCCCGAGCCAATTCTCCACGGCGGGAACGCGCGTCTACCTCTGGCAGCTCTCGGTGCAGGCAAATGGGCTTCCCGATTTTGCCATGCTCCGCCGCGATCTGAACTTCATCGCGGATCTGCGCCGAAAGGGCAACCTGCTCAGCGCACGTCTGCTCTGCGAGGAATCCCTGACCGACGGACTGAAGGCTATGCAGAGCGAGGCGCTTTCCTGCCGCATCAAGAACGGCAGGACCGTGAGCGATCCGCCCTATCGGCTGGCACTGCTCCTGGAGACCAACGTCTTTATCCCGGCCGTGGTGGTCGGTGCCGTTATTCCTGCCCAGAAGAAGGCCGAAAGCGTCGCTTCTACATCTGCTATCCCCGGCCCCGGGGAGTCGCGCATCTGGTCCGAGCGTCCCGAGATCTCTCTGCTTTCTGCCGCAAACGATCTCTCGGCGCAGATCCTGACCGCGATCCTCAACCGCAAGGGAGCAAACGCGCGCCTCTTTACCGCGCAGGGCTCGGAGGAGCTTTCGCGTGCGATCCTCGGCTCGCAGGTGCTGATCCTGTGCGGCAGGATCTCTCTCCCCAAGACCGCGCAGGTCGACTTTGCCGTGGAAACGTTGCACAAGTCCGGCGGCGTGATCCTCTCCGTGGGAAGCACCTCGCAGGAGTCGGATTTCTCCTTTGAGGGCGGAATTCCGAGCGACGTTTTGGATAAAATCTGCTCCTTTTCCGAATAATCTGTAAAAAAGAAGAAAAAAATTCAAAAAAACTCTTGCTTTTTTGAAAAAGGTATGGTATAATACCTCTTGTTGTAAAGTAAAAAAGTGCCGTCCCGGCATGGTCGGCAAAAGGTTTGTTTTTAGGAGGTGTCAAAAATGGCAAAATGTTGCATCTGTGGCAAAGGCGTTGTGTTCGGTCAGAATGTGTCCCACTCTCACCGCAAGACCAACAGAACCTGGAAGCCGAATATTCGCAAAGTGAAACTGGAAGGCAGCAAAGCGATCTACGTTTGCTCTCGTTGCCTGCGCACTATGAAGAAAGCATAATTGCAGATCCTGCAATCAAGAATAATGGCAGACACGGCGTGTCTGCCATTTTTTCTACCCTCTCGTTTTTTCCATTTCAACGCAAGGAGGTTCCCCATGGAACAGGCAAAGATCGATCGCATCAACGAGCTCGCAAGAAAATCCAAGGAGCAGCCCCTCTCTCCCGAGGAGGCCGCCGAGCAAAAGGCTCTGCGTGAGGAATATATCGCCGAATTTCGCGCAAGCTTTGGCGGTATTCTCGCCAACACCGTGGTGCAGTATCCCGACGGCAGCAGACGCTCCCTCGAGGACATCAAAAACGACAAGCAAAAAAAATAATGTCCTCTCGCCCCACAGAAAAAAAGCCCCGCTTGCGGGCAAAGGGCTTTACAAAAGGGGCAAACTGTGCTATACTAAGATAATAAGATAGGAATATTACGGAAGAAAGGAGGCTCTACTCTTGAAGCAGCAGGAAATCATCTATACCGCAGACCCCCAAATGACCGAGGAGGTCGGTGCGCGTCTTGCCAAGCGTATGCAGGAGGACCCCGCCCTGCCCCCCTTCGTGGCGCTCTACGGCGATCTCGGCGTTGGAAAAACCGCCTTCGTCCGCGGATTTGCTTCGGTCTTTTCCCCCGCCGCGGCCGTGCGCTCGCCCACCTTTGCTCTGGTACACGAGTATCGGGGAGGCGGCAAGCAGCTCTTCCATTTTGATATGTACCGCATCGATTCGGAGGAGGATCTTCTTTCCATCGGCTTTTACGACTATTGGGACAGAAACGGGATCTGCCTTGTCGAATGGAGCGAAAAGATCCCCTACGCCCTTCCCGAGGCGTATATCCGTGTTCTGATCGAAAAGAACGATCCCTCTTGCCCCGAGAGTCGAAGGATCACTCTGCAAGAGATCCGTGAGGAGTGTGCACATGAAAATTTTAGCTCTTGACAGTACCGCCACAGCCGCATCCGTCGCGCTTTGCGAGGACGAGCGCCTGCTTGGCGAATACACCATACAAAACGGAAACACCCACAGCGAAACGCTGTTGCCGATGGTCGAGTCCCTGCTTGGCTTCTTTGGCCTGACCGTGGGGGAGATCGACCTCTTTGCCGTCTCCACGGGCCCCGGCTCCTTTACGGGCGTCCGCATCGGCGTAGCCACCCTCAAGGGGCTCGCCTTCGGACAGGGCAAATGCTGCATCGGCGTATCCACGCTGGAGGCGCTGGCCGAAAATCTTGCGCACACGGACGGCTTGGTCTGCCCCGTGATGAACGCGCGCCGCAAGCAGGTCTACACGGCGCTCTTCCGCGCAAGGGACGGAAAAACCGAGCGTCTGCTTCCCGATTCGGCCATAGCCATCACCGAGCTTGACGCGCTGCTTGAGGCCTACGCCGAGCCGATCCGCCTCGTGGGCGACGGCTACGACGTCACGCTCCCGGAGCTGACCCATTCGGTGATCGCCGTTCCCGACCGTCTGCGCAGCCAGAGCGCCTATTCCGTGGCGCAGGTGGCTCGCCGCCTTTACGCCGCAGGCACCCGCATGACCGACGCCGAGCTTGTGGCCACCTATCTGCGTCCCTCCCAGGCGGAGCGCGAGCGCCGAGAGCGCCTGCAGGCATCCGCCAAAAAATCCTGAATAGTATTGCGAGGTAACCGTAATGAACAAGAAGATCCTCTCCATCGGCTGCGATCACGCCGCCTATAATCTGAAGCTGAAGCTGATCCCTTACCTTGAGGAAAAGGGCTATGAGATCCTGGACGTGGGAACCGACTCCCCCGACAGCTGCGACTATCCCGTGTTTGCCAAGCGCGTTTGTGAGAACATTCAAAACGGCGTTTGCGAGCTGGGCATTCTCATTTGCGGAACGGGCATCGGTATGTCCATGGCCGCCAACAAGCACCGCGGCATTCGCGCGGCCGCTTGCTCGGACACCTTCAGCGCAAGAGCCACCAGACAGCACAACAATGCAAACGTCCTCTGCTTCGGCGAGCGCGTGGTCGGCTACGGCATGGCCTGCGAGCTGGTCGACGCTTTCCTCGACACCCCCTTTGAGGGTGGAAAGCACCAAAGACGCGTGGATATGCTCACCGCGATCGAGGACGCAGAGAAATAATCAAGCAAACGCACGCCAATTCTCGTCAGGAAAGGAAGGGAGAGCCCATGAAAACCGATGGAAAGCTTTTCACTCTGCTTGAGGAAACGATCGTCAAGCACCGCACCGTTGCTATTCTTCTGGCCGCGGGAAGCTCCACCCGTATGGGAAAGGCGCGCAACAAGCAGCTGGAGGTCATCGGCGGTGCCCCCGTGCTTGCGCACAGCCTTCTGGCCTACCAAAAATGCCCGCTGATCTCCGAGATCATCGTTGCGGCACGTCCCTGCGATTTTGACGCGATCGTTGACCTCGCCAAGACCTATCACATCTCCAAGCTCCGCCACGTCGTGGCAGGAGGAGCTACGCGCCAGGAATCGGCAGAGCGCGCGCTGGAAAAGCTTGACGCCTCGGCTCGCTATATCGCCGTGGCCGACGGCGCACGCTGCCTCGTGACGCCCGAGGATATTACGCGCGTTTGCCTGAAGGCCTACCGCAAAAAGGCCGCCAGCGCCGGGCATCTTGTGTCCGACACCGTCAAGCGTACAAACGCCGCGGGCGCGGTCAAGGAGACCGTGGACCGCACGGGACTGTGGCAGGCGCAAACGCCGCAGGTCTTTCACGCCTCGCTCTACCAGGCCGCACTCCTGCGCGCAAGAAGCGACGGCTTTACCGCAACCGACGACAATTCCCTGATCGAGCATCTCGGCTACCGCGTCTACATGGTGGAGTGCGGCGGTCTGAACCTCAAGATCACCACCCCCGAGGACCTCGCTCTTGCTGAGGCGATCCTGCGTATGCGAGAGGAGGAGAAGGCATGATCCCGAATATCCGTATCGGACACGGCTACGACGTGCATCGCCTCGTTCCCGACCGCGCACTGATCCTCGGCGGCGTAGAGATCCCCTACGAAAAAGGCCTGCTTGGCCATTCGGATGCCGACGTGCTGACCCACGCCGTGATGGACGCCCTTCTCGGTGCGCTCGCGCTCGGCGACATCGGAAAGCACTTTCCCGACACCGATCCGCGCTATCGGGGAGCCGACAGCCTCTGCCTTGCCAAGGAGGTCTGCGCCCTTTTGCACCGCGAGGGCTGGAGGATCGGGAATATCGACGCCACCGTTCTCGCGCAAGCGCCAAAGCTTGCCCCACATATTCCGCAGATGCGCAAAAACCTCGCCGCCTGTCTTGGGATCGAGGAGGACCGCGTCAGCGTGAAGGCCACCACCGAGGAGCATCTCGGCTTTACGGGAGAGGGTCTTGGCATCGCCGCCCACGCCGTTTGCCTGCTTCTCTTTGAGAGCTGATCTATGCAAAGCACCGCAGAGGAACGGACAACCCTTTGCCAACGTCCCGCATTCTGATGCTCCCTTCCGTCTCCGCGATGCGCCCCTTACTGACAGAGTATGCCCCTTCTGCAAAAAATGACCGTATTCTACACGCTTCGCCAACGCTCGTTGTGCGGGAAAGGACACGCCATGATCTATATTGCCCCTTCTCTTCTCTCTGCCGACTTTTCGGATCTTGCCAATGAGATCCGCCGCGTTTCGGAGGCAGGCGCACAGTACCTGCACCTGGACGTGATGGACGGCGAGTTCGTGCCCAACATCACCTTTGGCGCACCCGTGATCGCCTCCCTGCGCCGCTGCACGGGAATGGTGTTCGACGTGCATCTGATGATCCGCGAGCCCATTCGCTACATCAAGGATTTTGCCAAGGCGGGCGCTGATCTGATCACCTTCCATCTGGAAAGCTGCCAGGATCCCCGCAAGGTCATTCGCGAGATCCGCGAACGCGAGATCCGTTGCGGCATCGCCATCTCGCCCGCGACCCCCGTCGACCTCGTTCTGCCCTATCTTGAGGAGGTGGACATGGTCCTGATCATGACGGTGGTTCCCGGATTTGGCGGACAAGCGCTGATCCCCTCGTGCCTGGACAAGGTACGCTTTTTGCGCCGCTATGCCGATCGTCGCGGACTGACGATCGACATTGAGGTGGACGGCGGCATCAAGGAGGACAATATTGCCCTCGCGACCGAGGCAGGCGCGAACGTGATCGTTGCCGGCTCGGCCATCTTCGGCTCCAAAAAGCCGCGCTCCGTGATTGAGGCCATGCGCAAGGCCGCCGCCGAGCATCCCTTTCGCGGATAAGCAGAAATAGAAAGAAGCACAGCAGGAATTCCTTCCTGCTGTGCTTCTTTTTTTCGTCTTACGCCAGTCTCGTCTCGAGGTTTTTGCGGATCGCGCTGATGAAATCACGGGAATTGACCGCCGTGGTCTTCGTGCCTTCCACAACAAGGCCCACAAGATCCTTGGTCATGATTCCCTGCTCCAGCGTGTCGATGCAAGCGCCCTCAAGAGCATCGGCAAAGCGGACAAGGTCGTCAAGACCGTCAAGCTCCCCTCTCTTGCGAAGCGCACCCGACCACGCGTAGATGGTGGCGATGGGATTGGTGGAGGTGTCCTCCCCCTTCAGGTAGCGGTAATAGTGACGGGTGACCGTGCCGTGTGCGGCCTCGTACTCGTAATTTCCGTCGGGAGAAACGAGCACCGAGGTCATCATGGCCAGAGAGCCGAAGGCAGTGGAGACCATGTCACTCATCACGTCGCCGTCATAGTTCTTGCACGCCCAGATAAAACCGCCCTCGCTGCGGATCACGCGCGCAACGGCATCGTCGATCAGCGTGTAGAAGTAGGTGATCCCTGCCTCCTCAAAGGCTGCCTTGTACTCCTCGTCATAGATCTCCTGGAAGATCAGCTTGAAGGTCTGGTCGTACTGCTTGGAGATGGTGTCCTTGGTGGAGAACCACAGATCCTGCTTGGTGTTCAGGGCGTATTGGAAGCAGGAATGCGCAAAGGAACGAATGGAATCGTCCTTGTTGTAGCTTCCCTGCAAAACGCCTGCGCACTCAAAGTCGTAGACCGTCTCGCGGAAGGTCTCCTTTCCCGTCTTGTCGGTAAAGACAAGCTCCGCCTTTCCCTCTGCGGGAACGCGGTATTCGGTGGCCTTGTAAATGTCGCCGTAGGCGTGACGTGCGATGGTGATGGGCTTTTTCCAGTTGCGCACGGCGGGACGGATGCTGTCGATGAGAATGGGAGCGCGGAAGACCGTTCCGTCAAGGATCGCGCGAATGGTGCCGTTCGGGCTCTTCCACATCTGCGAGAGGTTATACTCCTCCACGCGCTGCTTGTTGGGCGTGATGGTGGCACACTTAACGGCAACGCCGTACTTCTTGGTCGCAAGAGCTGAATCCACCGTAACTTGGTCACCCGTTCTCTCGCGCTCGGGCAGACCGAGGTCGTAATACTCGGTCTTCAGATCGACGAAGGGCAAAAGAAGCTCGTCCTTGATCATCTGCCAGAGAATTCTGGTCATCTCGTCGCCGTCCATCTCGACCAGCGGCGTTTTCATCATAATCTTATTCATGGCACTTGCCTCCTTGAGGAAAATTCAGAGCTGCTTTCCGGTATAGGCCAGAAGGCTTCCCGACTTGAGGATCTCCTTCTGCCGCTCGGTAAAGGCGCAAACGACGGGGATCTTCTCGCCCGTGGTCTCGTTGCACAGGGTCATGCTTCCGCTATCCATGCCTGCCCAGACGCCGTCGATGGAGAGGACGTCGCCCTGCGATACCTTATCGTAGTCCGCAGGATCGGCAAAGGTCAGGGGCATGATGCCCGCGTTGATGAGGTTTGCCACGTGAATGCGCGCAAAGCTCTTGGTGATCACGGCACGAACGCCGAGATAGAGCGGCACGAGCGCAGCGTGCTCGCGCGAGGAGCCCTGACCGTAATTCGAGCCGCCGACAACGATGCTCTGCCCTGCGGCCTTGGCACGCTCGGGGAAGGTCTTGTCGCAAACGCCGAAGCAGAACTGCGAAAGATACGGAATATTGGAGCGATACGGCAGGATCTTGGCACCGGCAGGCATGATGTGGTCGGTGGTGATGTTGTCGCCAACCTTAAGCACAAGCTCGGCACGCAGAGAATCCTTTTGCGGATAGCAATCCGGGAATTTTTTGATGTTCGGGCCGCGCAGGATCTCCAGATCCTTGGCCTCCTCAAGAGGAGCGGGAGGAATAACGGCGCTATCGTCGATGCGGAAGGCCTTGGGCATTTCGATCGCGGGCATTTCGCCAAGCAGAATGGGATCGGTGATCTCTCCGGTCAGCGCCGCGGCAACTGCGGTCTCGGGGGAGATCAGATAGACCTTTGCGTCTGCCGTTCCGCTTCTTCCCTCAAAGTTGCGGTTGAAGGTGCGCAGGCTCACGCCGCCCGAATTGGGCGAAAAGCCCATGCCGATGCAAGGACCGCAGGCACACTCCAAAACGCGCGCGCCGCTGGCCAGAATATCGGTCAGCGCACCGCACTCGGAGAGCATGGAAAGCACCTGCTTGGAGCCGGGCGAGATCGACAGGCTGACGCTTGGAGAAATGGTCTTTCCCTTGAGGAGAGCCGCCACCTTGAGCATATCCAGGAGCGAGGAATTCGTGCAGGAGCCGATGCAGACCTGGTCCACGCGCGTTCCCTTCAGGCTCTCCACCGTCACCACGTTGTCGGGACTGTGCGGGCAAGCGATCAGGGGCTTCAAGGCAGAAAGATCAATGTCGATCACGCGATCGTAGACCGCATCGGGATCGCTGCAAAGCGGAACGTAATCTTCCTCGCGTCCCTCTGCACGCAAAAAGTCGCGCGTGACCTCGTCCGAGGGGAAGATCGACGTGGTGGCGCCAAGCTCGGTTCCCATATTGGTAATGGTTGCGCGCTCGGGCACGGAAAGCGTGGCAATTCCCTCGCCTCCCCACTCAATGATGGAGCCGACTCCGCCCTTGACCGAAAGGATCCGAAGGATCTCAAGGCTGACGTCCTTTGCCGTCACGAAGGGGCGAAACTTTCCGGTCAAGTTGACCTTGATCATCTTGGGCATGGTGATGTAGTAGGCACCGCCGCCCATGGCAACGGCCACGTCAAGGCCGCCCGCACCAAAGGCCAGCATACCGATGCCGCCGCCCGTGGGCGTGTGGCTGTCCGAGCCGATCAGGGTCTTTCCGGGAATGCCGAAGCGCTCCAGGTGGACCTGGTGGCAAATGCCGTTTCCGGGACGGGAGAAATAAATGCCGTGCTTCTTGGCGATCGACTGGATAAAGCGGTGATCGTCTGCATTCTCAAAACCGGATTGGAGGGTGTTGTGATCAATATACGCAACGCTTTTCTCGGTGCGTACGCGGTCGATGCCCATGGATTCAAACTCCAGGTAGGCCATCGTTCCCGTGGCGTCCTGCGTCAGCGTCTGGTCGATGCGAAGCGCGATCTCACTGCCAACGGTCATTTCTCCGCTGATCAGGTGTGCCTTGATGATTTTTTGTGCAATGGTAAGTCCCATGTTATTCGATTCCTCGATTCAGAATATAGTCACGTGCATGAAGGATATGATCCACGGTGTACTTCTCTGCCAGCTGCGGATCTCTCTTTTCGATGGCCTCAAAGATCGCGCGGTGCTCTCTTGCCGACTGCTCGGCGCGGGAGGAATTCTCCACCGATACCTTGCGGTATTTCTTGACCTTTTTGTGCAGGGGGATCAGCGCGTCGTTGTAGACCGTGCTTCCGCTGAAGCGGTAGATCAGCTGATGGAAGCGGCTGTCCATCTGTCTGATGCGGTCGGCGTCTCCCTTGAGGACGTAAAACTCCTGCAATTCAAGCGTCTCGCGCAGCTCCGCGAGCTGCTCGTCGGTGATGCGCACGGCGGTCTCGGCCGAGACCATGCCCTCAATGCGGATGCGGATATTGAAGATGTCCTCCAGATCCTTTGCGGTAACGCCAAGGACGGTGATGCCCTTTCCCGTCGTGGAGATGATGTGCTCCTGCTCCAGACGGCTGAGTGCCTCGCGAATGGGGGTACGGCTGACACCGAGATCGCTGACCAGCATCATCTCGGTCAGCACGGTGCCTCGGGGGTATTTGCCCGAGAGAATATCGTTCTCCAGGCGTTCAAAGACCTTTTCCGCCAGGGATACGTTTCGATGATCTAACATAAAAAGCTTCCTCCTTACAGTCTGCAGAAGCGTCCGCCCGAAAGCTCCTCGATCTTCTCCTCCAGCTCACCCGTGGAGATCGAGGTCTGACGTCCTGCCTCGTATTCGTCGTCGATCCATTTCTTGAGCGAAACCACAAGAGGATCGCGCTTGTCTACGGCCTCGCCCGCCGTGAGTCGGTAGTTCTCGTTGATCCAGTAAGCAATTCCTGCAAGTCCAGAGGTCTTACTGATCATGACCGATGCACTGCGGTTGAGGATCTTCTTGGTATCAAAGATGTTGTAGATCTCCTCATCCTTGAGCAGACCGTCGGCGTGAATACCCGCACGGGTAACGTTGAAGTTGCGGCCGACGAAGGGGGTCATGGGCGGGATCTCATAGCCCATCTCGTTCTTGAAATAATCCGCGATCTCGGTGATCACCGTGGGATCCATGCCGTCAAAGGAGCCGCGCAAGGAGGCGTACTCAAAGACCATAGCCTCAAGCGGCACGTTGCCCGTTCGCTCGCCGATGCCAAGCAAGGAGCAGTTCACGCCGCAGGCGCCGTAGAGCCAGGCCGTGCTTGCATTGGCGACCGCCTTGTAAAAGTCGTTGTGTCCGTGCCACTCCAGCATCTCGCTGGGCACGTCGGAATAGTGCTGCAGACCGTAGATAATTCCGGGAACGCTTCTGGGAAGCGCGACCTCGGTGAACGGAATGCCATAGCCCATGGTATCGCAGGCGCGGATACGCACGGGGATCTTGGCGTCTCTCGACATCTTCATCAGCTCGTTGACGAAGGGCACGACGAAGCCGTAGAAATCCGCACGCGTAATATCCTCCAGGTGGCAGCGCGGCATAACACCCGCCTCAAAGGCCTCGGCAACCGTTTGCAGATAGTAGTTCATGCACTCCTTACGCGTCATCTTCATCTTGTTGAAGATGTGATAGTCGCTGCAGGAGACGAGAATACCCGTCTCGCGAATGCCCAGGTTGCGCACCAGCTTGAAGTCCTCCTTGCTGGCGCGGATCCACGTGGTGATCTCGGGGAACTTGAGGCCAAGTTCCTGGCACTGTGCAATGGCGTCTCTGTCCTTCTTGCTGTAAACGAAGAACTCGGTCTGACGGATGATGCCGTAGGGGCCGCTCAGGCGAGAGAGCATCTTGTACAGATCGACGATCTGCTTGACGGTATACGGCTCGACCGACTGCTGTCCGTCGCGGAAGGAGGTATCCGTGATCCAGATATCCTCGGGCATGCCCAGCGGCACGCGGCGATGGTTAAAGGCGACGCGCGGAACGTCGGTGTAAGGATAAACGTCGCGGTAAAGGTTGGGGGTTGCAACGTCCTGCAAGGAATAGCGGTAGCTCTCCTCCTCGAGCAGATTTGACTTCCCGGAAATTTCCAGCATAGCTTGTTCCTCCTCGAAAATGTATGATTGTATACAATTATACACCTATTCCTGCATTTTGTCAAGAGGATACGCCAAAACCGCTCTTGAAAAAAGCAACAAAAATAAGCAAAAATCATGGCAGGCTCTTGACACCTTCTCTAAAAATGCTATAATAATTACAGTATAGAAGATCCGTATACGAAATACCCTCTGGAAGGACGGAAAACAGCATGAAGCTTATGATCGCATCCGATATTCACGGCTCTGCCTATTACGCAAGGCAGCTCCTTGACGCCGAGGCGCGGGAGCAGCCCGACCGCCTGCTTCTCCTTGGCGATCTGCTCTATCACGGGCCGCGCAACGATCTGCCGCGCGACTATGCCCCAAAGCAGGTGATCGAGATGCTCAATCCCTTATCCGCAAGGCTCCTTTGCGTCAGGGGAAACTGTGAGGCCGAGGTGGATCAGATGGTGCTCTCCTTCCCCGTTCTTGCCGATTACGCCTGGATCGAGACGGACGGCGTGCGCATCTTTGCCACGCACGGACACCTCTACGGCGAGGACAATCCCCCTCCCCTCTCCAAGGGCGATTTTCTGCTCTGCGGACACACCCACGTCCCGGCCGTTCGCTCTCACGGCGATTGGACCTACCTCAATCCCGACTCGGTCTCGATCCCCAAGGAGGGCTCGGCGCACGGCTATATGCTCCTGGAGGGCAGAACGCTTTGCCACAAGACGCTTGACGGAACGCTTCTTTCCGCGCATACCCTTTGAACAAGAAACGGACGGTCTTCCCTTATGGGAGGACAGTCCGTTTTTGTCTTATTTTTTGCGCTCCGCCTCGAGCTTTGCCCGATGCTTTTTTCCCACGCCGTCACCCGATCCGCAGGAGGCCCTGCCGATGGTGTGATAGCCAAAGCGATTGCGGATCTCGTCCACCGCACGGTCCACGCGGCGCGCCTTCTCCTTGCCCTCGTCCTCCGAGAACAGAGAGAGCTGCACCTCCTCGCCCTCGCGGCGGATCTCGCCGAGGGCAACGCCGAGCAGACGCAGAGGGGTGTGCCCGTCCCAAAGCTCCGCAAAAAGAGCGCGCGCCACCGAAAAGATCTCGTCGGTGATGTCGGTTGGTGCGGTCAGCTTGCGCTGGTGGGAGCTATCCTTGAAGTGATTGGTGCGGATCGTGACCGAGATGCAATAGGCCGAGGCGCGGTCGGCACGCATACGTGAGGCCACGCTGTCGGATAAGGCCAGGAGCAGGCGGTTGCCTTCCTCCCAGTCGGTCAGATCGGTGGGAAGCGTTGTGGAGATGCTATATCCCTTCGCCTCCTCGTGCTCGGCCTGCACGGGAGAAGGATCAATGCCGTTGGCATAGCGGTGAAGATGCTCTCCCTGCTTGTTGCCCAAAAGTGCCTTGAGGGTCTGCTCATCGGTGGCGGCAAGCTCGCCGATCGTGCGGATAAAGGCCCGCTCCAGCCGCTGTGCGGTGGAGGCACCCACGGTGAAAAGGTCTCTCACGGGCAGCGGATGCATCTTCTCGCGGATCTCCTCCGCAAACAGCGTATGCACGCGATCGGGCTTTTCAAAGTCGCTTGCCATTTTGGCCAAGAGCTTGTTCGAGCCGATCCCCACGTTGACGGTAAAGCCGAGCGTGTCGCGGATCTCGTCCTTGATCCTGTGCGCGATGGCGATCGGATCGGGATAGAGCATCGAGGTTCCGCTCATGTCCAGAAAGCACTCGTCAATGGAATACTGCTCCACCACGGGCGCGTATTTTCGGCAGATCGCGAGAAAGGCCTTTGAGCTTTTCTCATAGAGCGCAAAATCCGGCTTGGCCAGGATCAGCGTCGGGCATTTGCGCAGAGCCTGCGCGATGGGCTCGCCGGTCTGCACGCCGTACGCCTTTGCGGGAATGGACTTGGCCAGGATCACGCCGGTACGCTTTTCGCGATCGCCGCCGATGGCCGAGGGGAAAAGACGCAGGTCCTGCTTGTCCCCTGCCTGCAATCTGCGAACGGCCTCCCAGGAAAGGAAGGCGCTGTTGACGTCAATATGAAAGATCAGGCGCTCCATTCTTCCCTCTCCCTTCTGCCCATAGCGGTTTCTGTCTCTATTATAACGGAAGACAGCGAAAATGTCAATCGGCATTTTCTCCGCTTTGACGGAAACGCATTGCGCATTCACGACACGATGCCTTCTCAAAGGATGAAGCTTTCCCAAAAGATGAAGAAATGATAAATTTTACCCCCCTTGATTTTTTAGGGAAAATATGGTATACTGGTCTTGGCGAAACGCCGATCGGAAAACGAAGACCTTACGAAAGGAGCTTACGAAGATGAAAAAAATCCTGTCTATCCTCTTACTCGGCGCCCTTTTGCTTTTGTGCTTTTCGGGGTGCACAACGCCGACCGATCCCCAAGGCGGGACGGAAACCGATCCCGAAAGCACTCCTGTTACCGATGAAACCGACCCTGAAGATCCAAATGAGGATGACCCGGGTGACACAGCATACAAGCTGACCGTCTGTGACTATTGGGGGTACCTTGTCAATTCTCTGGATGAATACTATGAAGCGGGCGAAGAGGTTGCAGTTACACTTGAATTTTTGTCGGGCCCCTCGGTTGGAATCGAGTTGAACGGTGCGTATATCGGCACAAATGCTGATACACAATATAACGGTGTTTATCCGATCATCACCTTTACTATGCCTGCAAAAGATAGCGTTCTTTACACTACACAAAACGGAGATATAGGGTTCGTATCTACCTTTTCACGTGCAGGCTCCGGAAGAGATCCCGATATTTGGAATAACGCATTAAATGTAAGCAAATTAGGCGAAAGCAATCCTTATAACCTGCCGATATATAAGTTCGATACCTTATCCGACCTTGAAAAATTCAAGAGTGATTTTGGCGGAGAAAGCGGCTTTAATTACGGCTGGGATGAAGTTCCGTCATTAAATGATGCAACGAAATACTATGATGAAGCTTTCTTTGACCGATATACGCTGATGCTTGTTTATGTAGACGCATCCAGCGGATCTTATCGGTTTGGCTTCAAGGACATAACGATTGACGGTGGTTATCTCTGTATTCAGGTAGAACAAACAAACAATCCGAAAGTCGGCACAGATGATATGGCTGCCTGGTTTATTACGGTTGCCGTACCCGACAGTATGGTTGAAAACGTTACCGAGATTGATGCTATTTTTGATGCGGACAGCTTTTTGGATCTGCCGGGAACGAATCTTGAATTTTGGATCGCCGAAAACGTTGACGGCTTTGATTTTTCTTCCCATCAGGAAAAATACGGACTGTTTGGTGGAAAAGAGTATTATGGAAAGGGTT
Source organism: Clostridia bacterium (assembly GCA_017507905.1). Classification (GTDB taxonomy): domain Bacteria; phylum Bacillota; class Clostridia; order Oscillospirales; family CAG-272; genus UMGS1865. The sequence goes on from JAFWAA010000027.1 coordinate 25,512, forward strand.
ACGTTCCAACGACAACCGCGAGTGGGGTGCAGATTGACCCCGAGCATTGCGTTATTTATACGGTAACCTCATATCCGGATTATTCCGACAAGGCGCAGCACGTTACAGGGATTTATATTACCGATCCCGAGATCTCGTTTTACGGTATCAGCCTCAATTCGTCATTTGATGACTTTGAGCGTTGCATCACACAACAGGGATTTGAAATTACCGAATCAAGCGAGCATCAGCGTACCGCCAGAAAAGGAAAATATTCGATCACCTTTACCAAGAAATGGATCATGATTCGCGTTGAGGTTGAAAACAAGAACGAGATCATTTTCTAAGTGCCGGATCGGAACGGATCAACCGTAGTAAAGAAACCGTTTCTTCGGGTGCCGCATCGTGCGGCACCCTTTTTTGGTTCAGCACCGCATCGCACCGACTTTCTTTGCTCTTTCTATTGACGGGGGAACGAAAGTGTGCTATAATGAAAGGTAATCTCATCGACATATACAAGGAGAATTTCCATGTATCGTATCGCACGCAAAAAGATCCTCAATCCAACGGTGATCCAGATGGAGATCGAGGCTCCCCTGGTGGCCAAAAAGGCAAAGCCCGGACAGTTCATCATCCTGCGCGTCCACGAGGAGGGCGAGCGCATTCCCCTCACGGTGGCAGGCTGCAACCGCGAGGCAGGCACCGTCAAGATCATCTTCCAGACCGTTGGCTCCTCTACCCTGCTCCTCAGCAAAAAGAATGAGGGCGACTGCATCGCCGACTTCGTTGGTCCTCTCGGCGTTCCCACGCATACCGAGGGAGTCGGCAAGGTCTGCATCGTGGGTGGCGGCGTTGGCTGTGCGATCGCGCTCCCCCTGGCCGAGGAATTCCACCGCCTTGGGGCAAGCGTCACCTCGATCGTCGGCTTCCGCAACCGCGACCTGGTGATCCTGGAGGAGGAGTTTGCCGCCTGCTCCGACCGCCTGACCGTCATGACCGACGACGGCTCCTATGCGCGTCAAGGCAACGTTACCCTTCCCTTAAAGGAATACCTCGAGAGCGGAGAGACCTTTGATCTGATCATCGCCATCGGTCCGCTTGTGATGATGAAATACACCGTCCTCACCGCAAAGCCCTTTGGCGTTCCCGTTACCGTCTCCATGAACCCCATCATGATCGACGGCACGGGCATGTGCGGCGGCTGCCGCCTGACCTTAAACCGCGACGGCAAGCGCGTGACGCAATTTGCCTGCGTGGACGGTCCCGACTTTAACGGCTACGAGGTGGACTTTGACGAGGCGATGTCGCGCTCCCGTATGTATGCGGACTTTGAGCGTCACGCCTACGAGCAGACCTGCAATCTTTTTCAGAAAGCGTAAGGAATGAGTATGGCTATTCAACCGAAACGGAATCCCATGCCGGTACAAGATCCCAAGGAGCGCGCCCGTAATTTTTCCGAGGTGGCATTGGGCTATACCGTCAAAATGGCCGAGGACGAGGCGAGCCGCTGCCTTGGCTGCAAGAACGCGCCCTGCGTGACTGCCTGCCCCGTGAACGTGCAGATCCCCGATTTTATTCAAAAGATCAAGGAGGGAAAGCACGAGGAAGCCTATCAGATCATCAGAGCGACCTCCTCTCTGCCTGCCGTGTGCGGACGCGTTTGTCCGCAGGAGCGCCAGTGCGAGAGCAAATGCACCATGGGCATTAAGTTTGAGCCCGTGGCCATCGGACGCTTGGAGCGCTTTGCGGCAGACCTGCACAACGCGCAAGTCCTTCCCCCCGAGAAAGCCCCCGTGCAGAACGGACACCGCGTGGCCATCGTTGGCTCGGGTCCTTCCGGCCTTTCCTGTGCGGGAGATCTGGCGCGTCTCGGCTACGAGGTGACCGTCTTTGAGGCGCTCCACACCGCAGGCGGCGTGTTGGTCTACGGCATTCCCGAATTTCGCCTTCCCAAGTCCATCGTGGCCAAGGAGGTAGAGTCCCTGCGCGAGATCGGCGTGCGGATCGAGACCAACGTGGTCATCGGCAAGACGCTTACCGTAGATGAGCTGTTTGAGGATGGCTTTGAGGCGATCTTTATCGGCTCGGGCGCGGGGCTTCCCAGCTTTATGAATATCCCCGGAGAATCGCTCAAGGGCGTTTATTCCGCAAACGAATTTCTCACCCGAAGCAACCTGATGAAGGCCTATGCCGAGAACACCGAGACTCCCATTATGAAGGGTGGCCGCGTGGCCGTGATCGGCGGCGGAAACGTGGCCATGGACGCCGCGAGAACCGCACTTCGCCTGGGGGCCGAGGAAGTAAAGATCGTGTACCGCCGCTCCATGGAGGAGCTTCCCGCAAGAAAGGAAGAGATCGAGCACGCCGAGGAGGAGGGTGTGATCTTCTCCCTGCTCTGCTCGCCCACCGAGATCCTCGGATATGAAAACCCCACCGATCCGCGCGACCCGAAAAACGGATTCGTCAAGGAAATGCGTTGCATTCGCATGGAGCTTGGCGAGCCGGATGCCAAGGGACGCCGCCGCCCCGTTCCCGTTGAAGGATCGGAGTTCACCATGCCCGTGGACACGGTGATCATGGCGATCGGCACGTCGCCCAATCCCCTGATCAAGAGCACCACCAAGGGGCTTGAGGTCAACGCGCGCGGCGGGATCGTGGTCAACGAGGACGGTCTTACCTCGCGCGAGGGCGTTTTTGCCGGAGGCGACGCCGTGACCGGAGCCGCAACCGTGATCTCCGCGATGGGCGCAGGAAAAACGGCCGCCGCCGCGATCCACGCGTATCTTTCGCAGAAATGATCACGAAACGATAAAAAAAGGACAGAGAACGAAAAACCGTTCTCTGTCCTTCTTTATGTGCTTATTTCTTCATGGAATCGCGGATCTCGCGCAGGAGAGCGGCCTGCTCGCGGACGTTTGCATAGAACTCGTCCTTGATCGCCTGCTCTGCGGCAGCCTTCTCTGCTGCTGCGGCAGCCTCTGCGGCAGCCTTGGCATCGGCCTCTGCCTTCTGTGCGGCGGCCTCGGCCTCCTTCTTGGCGATCTCCTTGGCGTTGAGCTTGCGCTCCATGCCCTTGATCACACGGACCAGCACGAATACGGTGAACGCGATGATCAGGAAGTCCAGGATCGACTGCAACCACAGACCGTACTGGATCGAGATCTTGCTGACCTCAACCGCACCCTCTGCGTTCAGCACCTCCTCGCGCAGGACGTACTCCCACTCGTTGATGCTGACACCGCTGGTGAAGTAGGTAACGAGCGGCGTGATGATCTGCTTGACCAGACCGTTGACGATCGCGTTGAACGCGGTTGCAACGACCACGGCAACAGCCATATCCAGCACGTTGCCCTTGGTGATAAACTTCTTGAAGTCGGTAAGGAAGCTGACCTTCTCCTTCTTGATCTTTTCCTTCCTTGCCTTGATCTTTTCCTTCATTTCTCTTTCCTCGCCTTCTCTGATTTTTTCTTCCAGCGCTTCTCTGTCTGCCCGTCCCATTGCAATCTCCTTTTTGTGTATAATTCAGACGCAACGCAAGCATCGGCAAGCGCCGTCTTGGTATCTTCATTGTACTCCGAAATTCACATTTTGTCAACAAAAACTTGCGTTTTTTGCAAAAAAATACACAAAAATCGGGCTTTTTCGGCGAAAAAACGAGAAAACGGTCACAGATCGTTTCGGCAAACGTCCTCGGGTGTCTCCCGCTTGACGGCAAGATAGCTCTCCCCGCCCCTCAGCATGACCACCGGCGGACGCGGAATGCGGTTGTAATTGGAGGACATGGAATAGTTGTACGCGCCCGTAGTCAAAACGGCGAGCAGATCGCCGCGCGCAACCGTCCTTGGCATTCTGACGTTCTCCTGCAGAATGTCTCCGCTCTCGCAGCAGCGTCCCACCACCGAGCAGCGCATCGCCTCCTCGGCGTCGGCTTTCTCGGTACGGTTGGCCAGAAGCACGGTATACGGCGAGCGGTAAAGGGCAAAGCGGGGGTTGTCGGTCATTCCGCCGTCCACCGAAACATAGTTCTTATATCCCGGGATCCTCTTGACCGTGCCCACGGTATAGAGCGTCATGCCCGCCTCGGCCACGATGCTCCGTCCGGGCTCCATGCGCATCGCGGGAAGATCGATGCCAAGCTCTTCGCACTGCGCGCTTACCGCTTCCCCGATGGCAAGGATATTCTTTTCGATCTCCATAACGGGATCCTCTGCAAGATAGCGCACGCCAAAGCCGCCGCCAAGGTCCAATTCCTCCGTGACGTATCCGTAGCGCTTTTGCATTTCCGCAACGAAATTCAGCATGATGGCCGCAGAGCGCAAAAAGACGTCGGCATCAAAGACCTGGGAGCCCACGTGGCAGTGGAAGCCCGACAGGTGCAGGTGCGGAAGCGTGAGCGCGTAGGCGGTGATCTCCTCGGCCTGTCCCGTTTCGATGGCCGAGCCGAACTTGGAATCCACGTTGCCCGTGGAGACCGCCTCGTAGGTGTGCGGATCAATACCGGGAGTCAGGCGCAAAAGGATCTTTTGCACCTTTCCCTGCTCGCCCGCGATGCGCTCGATGGCGTCCAGCTCCTCGCGGTTGTCCACCACGAAATAGCCAACGCCGCGCTCCATGGCGTAAAGGATATCCGCGTCGGTCTTATTGTTGCTGTGGAAATACGCGCGCTCCAGGGGAAAGCCCACCGCGTGTGCGGTGCAGATCTCGCCCACGGAGACCACGTCAATTCCCATATTCTCCTCCTGCATGATCCGATAGATCTGCTTAAAGGAGGCCGCCTTGCTGGCGTAAAGCGGAAGCGCCTTCTCGCCAAAGCCCTTGGTCATAGCCTTGCGATAGGTCCTGCATTGCAGGCGGATACGGTCCTCGTCAAGCAGGTAGAGGGGCGTTCCGTAGCGCTCGGCAAGAAGGACGGTATCCTGCCCGCCAAGGCAGAGATGATCGCTTTCGTTTACCGAAAGGTTGTCACAAATCAGTTCTTTCATCATAGATCAGGGTTCCTCGATCATACGTTTCATATCATACAGCCCTGCCGGCTTTCCGATCAGAAAATCGGCCGCTGCGATCGCTCCCTCGGCAAAGAGAGCGCGGCTGTGAGCCTCGTGCTTGAGCGTGATTGTCTGGGAATCCGTCCCAATGATCACCTCGTGCTCGCCCACGATGTTGCCCATACGAATGGCGTGAATGCCGATCTCGTTCTTCTCGCGCTTGGCTTGACCCGAACGGCCGCAGACCAGCGTTGCGTCCTCACGCACCTCCTGCAATTCTCTGGCGAGAAGCAGAGCGGTTCCGCTGGGAGCGTCCAGCTTTCGGTTGTGGTGCTTCTCCACGATCTCGATATCCGCCTCGGGAAAGGCCTTTGCGGCGGTTTTTGCCAGCTCCACGAGAAGCGCGATGCCAAGCGACATATTGGCCGAATGGAAGATCGGGATCACCTCGGCTGCACGGCGGATCCCCTCCGTCTCCTCCTCGGTGTGTCCCGTGGTGGCCAGCACAACGGGGATCTGCTTTTCCACGGCATACTCCAGCATGGCCGCAGTACCTGCATGGTGTGAAAAGTCAATGATGCAATCGGGGGTCTCTGCAACGGCGCTCCACTCGGTGTAGGTCGGGAACTCGCGCGTATCCAAGGGCAACAGGTCAAAGCCCGCCACGGGAGTAGCTCCGCGCATACCGTCCAGGGCAAGCCTTGCCACCTCGCGGCCCATGCGTCCTCCGACGCCGCAAATCAAAATCTTCATACTTCCTCCGAAATCAAATTCTGCTCCCGCATAAGGTCAAGAAGCTTTGCCTCATTCGCGCTCTCCATGGGCGTCAGCGGCAGGCGGAGAGAGTTTTCTCCGTAGCCCATCGCCGCCATGGCGGCCTTTACGGGAATGGGGTTCACCTCACAGAACAGCGCGTTGACCAGGGGCAACAGATCCAGCTGCATCGCCATACTGCCCGCCACGTCGCCCGAAAGGAACTTGTGGCAGATCTCTGACGTCTCCTTGGGCATCAGGTTGGAAAGCACCGAGATCACGCCCTTTCCTCCAAGAGAGAGGACGGGGACGATCTGGTCGTCATTTCCCGAATAGATATCCATCTTTCCGCGGACGAGCGAAGCCAGCTCTGCGATCTGGGAAATGTTGCCGCTGGCCTCCTTGATGGCAACGATGTTCGGATGCTCCGCAAGAGCAGCCGCCGTTGCGGGAAGAATGTTACAGCCCGTTCTCGAGGGGACGTTGTAAAGAATGATCGGCTTGGTGGAGGCGTCCGCCACCGCGGTAAAGGAGGCGATCAGTCCCTTCTGCGTAGCCTTGTTGTAGTAGGGCGTGACCAGAAGGATCGCGTCGGCGCCGACCTCGCAGGCATGCTTGGTCAGCTCGATGGCGTAGGCGGTATCGTTGGAGCCCGTTCCCGCGATGATGGGCACTCTGCCCTTAGCCGTCTCCACGGCAAAGCGGATCGCCTCGCGATGCTCCTCGTCGGTCAGGGTCGATGCCTCGCCCGTCGTTCCGCAAACGACGATGGCGTCAATTCCCTGCTCGATCTGCCAGTTGATCAATCTTGCAAATGCCTCATAATCGATCTCGCCGTTGCGAAAGGGCGTGACGATTGCGGTTGCCGCTCCGGTAAACACAGTGTTTTTCATGCTTTTCTCATCCTCTTTTCTGGAAATCGTTTTGTAAAAAAGAAAAAACAGAGATCGACGCGAAGCTGCGCCCTCTCTGCCCCTTCCGCCCGGAATGCCCATAGCGGTCCTTTTGGAAAAGTGGATAGCGCTCCGCATCTCTGCGACAACAGGACGGATCTTCTCCGTACTGCCAGAAGCGATCCTGCGCAAGAACCGTTCTTCGGCACCCGACCCTTTCTCCGCCGCAACGTCCGCGCCGACTTGGCACGGCGGTTACTCTTTTCTGGGTGCGCCTCTATCATTTTTTGTCAGTATATCACAGTTTCGGGCGTTTGTCAATCTTTTTTTCATATTTTTAAGAAGATCCGCAAAAATATTCCCGATGGTGAGCAAAAGAAGAGCGCCCTCTCCCAACAGCTCGGGAGGGGGCGCGCTTTTTTCGGTTATGCACCGAGATATTTGGTCTGATACGCCTCGTATTGCTCCTTGAAATGCGCATCGTCTGCGCGGACGGCGCGCAGGGATTCGTGCAGATTGAGATTGCAGTGCATCGCATCGATCACACAGCCCGCCACGTTGGAGCAGTGGTCGGACGTGCGCTCCAGATTGGTCAGAAGATCCGACCAGATAAAGCCGGCCTCAATGCTGCAGTTCTGCTGCTGCAGACGCAAAATATGCTGGTTGCGCATCCGCTCCTTAAGACGGTCGATGACCTGCTCCAGAGGCTCAACGCAGTTGGCAGCCTCAAGATCGGAATCGGTGAACGCACGAACGGTCAGCCCGAGGATCTCTCGGACGGCATCGCAAAGCGTTTGCAGCTCCCGCTCGGCTTCGGGCGAAAAGCGGATCTTCTTGTCGCGCAGCTCCTCCGAGGATTCCAAAAGGTTTACGGCATGGTCCGAAATGCGCTCCAGATCTCCGATGATCTTGAGGAGCTTGGTCACCTCGGCACTGTCCTTCTCGCTGATCTGCCTTGTGCTGAGCTTGACGAGATAGGTTCCGATCACGTCCTCATAGTGGTCGGTCTGCTCCTCGGCCTCGCGGATCGCCTTGGCCAACGCGGGGGTATAGAAGGTCAGGCACTCCAGGCTCTGCTCCAACGCCTCCGCAGCCGTTTTTGCCATGCGTCCTGCCAGAGAGTGGCACTGCTCGATGGCCACGCTGGGTGCGCTGAGAAGACGCTCGTCCAGCTCGGCAAAGGTATCCGGCTTATGCGTATCCGGCACGATCTTGTATACCAGCTTCTCCAGAAGCGAGGTCATGGGCAGAAGCAGGACCGTGCAAAGCAGGTTAAAGGCGGAATGCGCAACGGCAATTCCCGTCATCGAAGCGGCCTCGTCAAAGAGCGGAGGGGCGAAGATCTTGGAGACCAGGACAAATACGCTCAGCCAGATCACCGTTCCCAGCACGTTGAAGGAGAGATGCACGAGTGCCGTGCGCTTGGCATTCTTGTTCGTGCCAAAGGAGGAAAGGATCGTGGTAATGCAGGTTCCGATATTCTGTCCCATGATGATCGGGATCGCCGCACCGTAGGACACCCTGCCCGTAACGGCCAGAGCCTGCAGAATACCGACCGAGGCAGAGCTGGACTGAATGACCGCCGTCAGAAAAGCGCCCGCAAGCACGCCGAGGATCGGATTTTTGAACAGCAGGAAAAGCTCCTGGAAGGCAGGAATATCCTTCAGCCCCGATACCGCGTCTGTCATGATATTCATGCCGAACATCAGCGTGGCAAAGCCCAAAAGAATGGTTCCGATATCCTGCTTGCGCTTGCTCTTGCAAAACAGATAGAGGACCACACCGATCAGCGCCAGGATCGGCGTGAAGGACATGGGCTTGAGCATCTGCACCACGGGATTATTCCCCGAGATGCCGCCAAGGCTAAGCACCCAGGCCGTCACCGTTGTGCCCACGTTTGCTCCCATGATCACGTTGATCGCCTGACGGAGCGTCATCAGCCCCGAGTTGACGAAGCCGACGATCATGACCGTCGTGGCGGAGGAGCTTTGAATGATGGCCGTAACGCCAATGCCGGTCAAAAGCCCTGCCGCCTTGTTGGTCGTCAGCTTTCCAAGCATGGATTGCAGACGGTTGCCTGCGCTTCTCTCCAGCGCCTGCCCCATCACGCTCATGCCGAACAGAAAGAGGCAAAGTCCGCCGATCATCGTCAATGCGTCAAAAAAAGTCATACGCTCTCCTTTCTCAAAGGCACTTGCTTTTGGCAAAAGCAGGCCGAAGCAAGCCCATTAAGGGGTTGCCCGGCCTGTTTTCAAGGATCAGTTCTTAAAATAGCTTACTGCAGAGCGGAACATTCCGATCTCAAAGTCACCGGGAACGTTCTTGTACAGACCGTTTCCGATACGCTCGGAGTGTCCCATCTTACCGAATACGCGTCCGTCGGGCGAGGTAATGCCCTCGATGGCGCAAGCGGAGTTGTTGGGATTGAAGCGAATATCCGCGGTGGGATTACCCTCGGCGTCCACGTACTGCGTGGCGATCTGTCCGTTGGCGGCAAGCTGTGCGATCAGCTCGTCCGAGGCGAGGAAGCGTCCCTCACCATGCGAGATCGGCACCGTGACGATATCGCCGACGTGACGCTCTGCCAGCCAAGGAGACTTGACCGAGCAGATGCGCGTGCGCACAAGTCTCGACTGGTGACGTCCAATGGTGTTGTAGGTCAAGGTGGGACAATTCTCGTCGGTGTCGATGATCCTGCCGTACGGCACAAGGCCCAGCTTGATCAGAGCCTGGAAGCCGTTGCAGATGCCTGCCATCAGACCTCCGCGCTGATCCAGCAGCTCCGTGACCGACTCCTTGACGGCCGCGTTGCGGAAGAAGGCCGTGATGAACTTGCCCGAGCCGTCCGGCTCGTCACCGCCCGAAAAGCCTCCGGGAATGAAGATCATCTGCGCATCCTTCACCTTTGCGGCAAACTCCTCGACCGACTGCGAGATCGCGGCCTTGGAAAGGTTGCGGACCAGGAAGATCTCGGGGTCTGCTCCCGCGTCGGCCAGAGCCTTTGCGGTATCAAACTCGCAGTTGGTTCCCGGGAATGCGGGGATCAATACCTTGGGTCTTGCCACCTTGATCGCGGCGGAAACGCGCTTGGTATCCGCATAGGCAAAGGTGGGAATATTCGTCTGCGTCTGCTCGATGTTGCAGGCGTAAACGCCCTCGAGCTTGCCCTCGTAGAGTGCGTTCAGCTCCGTGACGGAAACCGTCTCGCCGCCAAGCGTGAGGGTATCGCCGTCGGTAAAGAAGCCGACCGTCTGTCCCTCGGTATCGGCGTCCACCTCAAGCAGGAAGGAGCCGTAGGCATAGCCGAAGATATCCGCCTTGGTGAGCGACGGATCATAGGCAAAGCCAAGTCCGTTGCCAATGCACATCTTGTAGACCGCCTCGGCAATGCCGCCGTAGGTGGGCGTGTAGGCCGCGTAGACCTTTCCCTGACGCATCAGCGCCGTCACCTTGTCAAAGGTTGCCAAAAGGGACTCTGCCACGGGCAGTCCGTCCTCGCCGTAGGCGGGAGCAAGCGAGATCAGCTTGTGCCCTGCGGCCTTGGCGTCGTTGGTAACGATCTCGTCGGTCTTTCCCGTGGTCACGGCGAAGGAGACGAGCGTGGGAGGCACGTTGATCTGCTCGAAGGTGCCCGACATGGAGTCCTTTCCGCCGATCGAGGCGATGCCAAGCTCCAGCTGTGCGCGGAAAGCGCCAAGGAGGGCCGCCAGAGGCTTGCCCCAGCGCTTGCCGTCCTTCATGGGCTTCTCAAAATACTCCTGGAAGGTCAGGTAAACGTCCTCAAAGGACGCACCCGTAGCGATCAGCTTGGAGACCGACTCCACAACGGCAAGATAGGCGCTGTGGTAGGGGCTCTGCTCGGCAATATAGGGGTTGTAGCCCCAAGCCATCAGGGAGCAGGCGTCGGTGTGCTTCTTCTCTACCGAGATCTTATGCACCATTGCCTGAATGGGCGTTTGCTGATGCTTGCCGCCAAAGGGCATAAGCACGGTTCCCGCGCCGATGGTGGAGTCAAAGCGCTCGGAAAGTCCACGCTTAGAGCAGACGTTCAGATCCGAGACCAATGCGCGATAGCCCTCGTCGAAGGTCTCGGGGATCTCCTTCTCCGAGAGTGCGGGTGCCGCGGGGGTAACGTCAATGTGCTTCTCTGCACCGTTGGAATTGAGGAACTCGCGGGAGACGTCCACGATCCGCACGCCGTTCCAGGTCATGGTCAGACGCGCATCCTCCTTGACCGTGGCAACCACGGTGGCCTCCAGGTTTTCGGAGGCGGCAAGCGCCAGGAAGCGGTCAACGTCCTTTGCCTCGACCACGACGGCCATTCTCTCCTGCGACTCGGAGATCGCAAGCTCAGTGCCGTCAAGACCGTCGTACTTCTTGGGTACGGCGTTCAGATCAATGTCCAGACCGTCGGCCAGCTCGCCGATGGCGACCGAAACGCCTCCGGCGCCAAAGTCGTTGCAGCGCTTGATCAGTCGGCAGGCCTCGGCGTTGCGGAACAGACGCTGGAGCTTGCGCTCCTCGGGTGCATTACCCTTCTGTACCTCGGCACCGCAGGTCTCAAGCGATTGCAGGGTGTGCGACTTGGAGGAGCCCGTTGCACCGCCGCAGCCGTCGCGTCCCGTGCGTCCGCCAAGAAGGATCACCTTATCTCCGGGCGTCGGGCACTCGCGGCGCACGTTCTCCGCAGGAGTGGCGGCGATCACGGCACCGATCTCCATACGCTTTGCGGCATATCCTGCGTGATAGAGCTCGTCCACCTGTCCCGTGGCAAGTCCGATCTGGTTTCCGTAGGAGGAATATCCCGCCGCTGCCGTGGTCACAATCTTGCGCTGAGGCAGCTTGCCGGGGATAGTATCGCCCACGGGAACCGTGGGATCTGCCGCACCGGTCACGCGCATGGCGGCGTAGACGTAGGAGCGGCCCGAGAGCGGGTCGCGGATCGCGCCGCCGATGCAGGTAGCCGCACCGCCGAAGGGCTCGATCTCGGTGGGATGGTTGTGGGTCTCATTCTTGAAGAGGAGCAGCCAGGGCTCCTTCTTGCCGTCCACCTCGATCTCCATCTTGACGGTGCAGGCGTTGATCTCCTCGGACTCGTCCAGCTTTTGCAGCTTTCCGGTCTTCTTGAGATAGCGCGTGGCAAGCGTGGCGATGTCCATGAGGTTAACGGGCTTCGTGCGGCCGAGCTCGCGGCGCACGTTGAGATAATCCTGATAGGTCTTTTCCATCATCGGATCGGCAAAGGTCACGCTGTCGATCGTCGTCAGGAAGGTGGTGTGACGGCAGTGATCCGACCAATAGGTATCGATCATACGGATCTCGGTGATGGTGGGATCGCGCTTCTCCTCGTCGCGGAAGTAGCCCTGCAGGAACGCGATATCGTCGGCGTCCATGGCAAGTCCCTTCTCCTTGACGAAGGCGGCAAGTCCCTCGGCATCCAGTGCCGTAAAGCCGTCGAGGATCTCCACCGTCGTGGGGATCTCGGTCTCCAGAGCCAGCGTTTGGGCTTTCTCGAGAGAGGCCTCGCGGCACTCGACGGGGTTGATGACGTATTTCTTGATCTGCGCAAGCTCGCCTTCACTCAGCTCTCCGTAGAGCAGATAGACCTTTGCCGTGCGCACGGTGGGACGCTCGCCCTGCGAAAGGATCTGAATGCACTGCGCCGCGCTGTCGGCCCTCTGGTCGAACTGACCGGGCAGATACTCCACGGCAAACACGGTCGCACCGGTTGCATCAAAGGCATCGCTCACCACGTCCAGCTGAGGCTCGGAAAAGACCTTTCCCTTGCAATCCTCAAAGAGCGCCTCGTCGATGCTCTCCACGTCGTGGCGGTTGAGAATGCGAACGTCGGTAAGCGAGCGGATTTGCAAGAGATGGCGGATCTCATCGCGCAAGGAGGAGGCCTCGTGGGCAAGCTCCTTTTTCTTTTCAACGTATACTCTGTAAACCATAAGTCAATGCTCCTGCCTTCTCGTTATTTTTGCAACGCGAGCATGGCGCGTGCGCCGATGTCCGAGCGGGTGTAGCCGTTGGCAAAATCCACCCGTCCGACGCGCTCGTAAGCCTTTTGAATGGCGGTGGGAAGATCGTCGGCAACGGCCGTGACGCCAAGAACGCGTCCGCCTGCACTGACAAGGCCCTCTCCCTCCTGCCTTGCTCCCGCCACGTAGATAAAGCCGTCGGCATCGTCCTCGGGAAGCGTGAGGGGGCAGCCCGATTCGTATTTTCCGGGATAGCCCTTGGAGGCCATGATCACACAGCAGGCGCTTCCCGCAGAAAAGCGGACGTCAACGTCGGCAAGCGTGCCGTTCGCGCAGGCCTGCATTACGGTGAGCAGATCGCTCTCCAAAAGAGGCAGGACCACCTGCGTTTCGGGGTCGCCGAAGCGGCAGTTGTATTCGATGACCTTCGGTCCGTCGGGCGTGAGCATCAGACCAAAGTAGAGGCAACCCTGAAAGGGTCTTCCCTCCGCGTTCATCGCGGCCACGGTGGGCAGGAAGATGGTCTCCATGCACACCTTGGCGATCTCCTCGGTGTAATAGGGATTGGGGGCAATCGTGCCCATGCCTCCCGTATTGAGCCCCTGATCGTGATCCAGGGCGCGCTTGTGGTCCATGGAGGAGACCATGGGACGGACGACCTTGCCGTCCGTAAAGGCTAGGACCGAAACCTCGGGACCGGTGAGGAATTCCTCAATGACGATGCGGGAGCCGCTCTCGCCAAACTGCTTGTCCTCCATCATGGAGCGAACGGCAGACACGGCCTCCTCACGGGTAGAAGCGATGATCACGCCCTTTCCCAGGGCCAGGCCGTCTGCCTTGATGACCGTGGGAATGGGAGCGCCTTGCAGATAGGCGATCGCCTTCTCTGCCTCGGTAAAGACCTCGTACCGTGCCGTAGGGATACCGTATTTCTTCATCAAATTCTTGGAAAAGACCTTGCTTCCCTCGATGATGGCCGCATTGGCCCTCGGGCCGAAGCAAGGGATCCCCTCTGCGTTGAGTGCGTCCACCGCACCCAGCACCAGCGGATCGTCCGGAGCGACCACGGCAAAGTCGATCCTCTCACGCTTTGCAAAATCCACGATCGCGGGAATATCCTTGGCGCCGATGGGAACGCAGGTCGCATCCTTGGCAATACCGCCGTTCCCGGGGAGCGCAAAGATCTGCTCGACCGTTGCGTTCTCCTTCAGCTTTTTGATGATGGCGTGCTCACGGCCGCCACCGCCGACTACCAAAATCTTCATGTGTACGCTTCCTTTCGGGTCTTACTCGTAAAGCGGATACTTCTCGCACAAAGCCAGCACCTCGGCGGTGACTCTGTCCTTGTTTGCTTCAAAATCAACGGCAACGTCCTTGAGCCACTTGGCGATCATGCGCATCTCGGGCTCCTTGAAGCCGCGCGAAGTGACTGCAGGGGTACCCACGCGGATACCGCTGGTGACGAAGGGCTTTTCGGGATCGTTGGGAATGGCGTTTTTGTTGACGGTGATGTGCACCTCGTCAAGGCGATGCTCGAACTCCTTGCCCGTAACGTTGAAGGGGCGCAGGTCAATGAGCATCAGGTGGTTGTCGGTGTCTCCCGAAACGATGCGGAAACCCTCCTCCTTGAGTGCCTCGCAGAGGGTCTTGGCGTTGGCCACGATCTGCCTCTGGTATGCCTTGAACTCGTCGGTCATGGCCTCGCCGAAGGCAACTGCCTTGGCGGCGATAATGTGCATCAGGGGACCTCCCTGCGTTCCCGGGAAGATGGCCTTGTCGATCTGCTTGGCCAGCTCCTCGCGGCACAGGATCAGACCGCCGCGCGGTCCGCGGAGCGTCTTGTGCGTGGTGGTGGTGACCACGTCGGCGTAAGGCACGGGGCTGGGATGCAGACCTGCGGCAACCAGTCCTGCGATGTGCGCCATATCCACCATGTAGTAAGCGCCAACCTCGTCCGCGATCTTGCGGATCTCGGCAAAGTCAATGGTTCTGGAATATGCACTTGCACCTGCCACGATCAGCTTGGGCTTGCACTCCAGAGCGATGCGGCGCATTTCCGCATAGTCCAGCATCTCGGTATCGTCCGCCACGCTGTAAGGAACGACGTTGAAATACTTTCCCGAAATATTGACGGGAGAGCCGTGGGAAAGGTGTCCGCCGTGGGCAAGGTTAAGGCCCATTACGGTGTCACCGGGATTGAGCAATGCAAAGAATACGGCCAGGTTTGCGCTTGCGCCGCAGTGGGGCTGCACGTTGGCGTGCTCTGCTCCGAAAAGCTTCTTTGCACGCTCGCGGGCAATATCCTCCACGACATCCACGTACTGGCATCCGCCGTAGTAGCGCTTTCCGGGAAAGCCCTCGGCGTACTTGTTGGTCAGCACGGTTCCCGCGGCCATCAGAACGGCCTTGGACACAATATTCTCGGAGGCGATCAGCTCGATGTTCTGTCTCTGGCGGTTCAGCTCCAGCGTACAGGCCTCGTAGACCTCTTTGTCATAATTGACCAGCTCATCAAAAAAGTTCATGGGTATTCTCCTCTGCGTATTAGTGGTGGAAAAGCCTCATTTCCATGAAGGCCATTGCTATGCGTATTAGTGGTGGAAAAGTCGCATTCCGGTGAAGGCCATTGCCATGCCGTACTTGTTGCAGCAATCGATCACGGCGTCGTCGCGGATCGAGCCGCCCGGCTCTGCGATGTAGGAAACGCCGCTCTTCTTGGCGCGCTCGATGTTGTCGCTGAACGGGAAGAAGGCATCCGAGCCGAGAGATACGCCCGAAAGCGTGGAAAGATATGCGACCTGCTCCTCACGGGTGAAGGGCGCGGGCTGCTCGGTAAAGTACTTCTGCCAGTTGCCGTCGGCGCAAACGTCCTCCTCGTTCTGGTTGATGTAGCCGTCGATAACGTTGTCTCGGTCGGGACGCTTAAGCGTGGGCAGGAAGGGGAGGTTCAGCACCTTATCGTGCTGACGGAGCTGCCAGGTGTCGGCCTTGCCGCCTGCCAGACGGGTGCAGTGGATACGGGACTGCTGACCGGCACCTACGCCGATCGCCTGTCCGTCCACTGCATAGCATACGGAGTTGGATTGCGTATATTTTAAGGTGATGAGCGCGATGATTAAGTCACGCT
>JAFWAA010000004.1 GCA_017507905.1 Clostridia bacterium
GCGCAAAATGCGGCAAGAAATTTGACTGAGGAGGGTAAGCAATCATGGCAGCAAGAATGAAAGAAATGTACAAAGCTGAAGTTGCACCCGCACTCATGAAGCAGTTCAGCTACAAGAGCGTCATGCAGATCCCGAAGCTTGACAAGATCGTTGTCAACGTCGGTGTCGGCGACGCAAAGGATAACTCCAAGGCTCTGGATGCAGTGCTTCGCGATCTCGGTATCATCACCGGTCAGAAGGCTGTTCCCACCTATGCCAAGAAGTCTGTCGCAAACTTCAAGATCCGTCAGGGAATGAAGATCGGTGCGAAGGTTACCCTCCGCGGCGACAGAATGTACGAGTTCATGGACAGACTCTTCAGCTTCGCGCTGCCGAAGGTCCGTGACTTCAAGGGCATCAACCCCAACGCCTTCGACGGTCGCGGCAACTACGCGCTCGGTCTGAAGGAGCAGCTGATCTTCCCCGAGATCGAGTACGATAAGGTAGAGAAGATCCGCGGTATGGATATTTGCTTCGTTACGACTGCAAATACCGACGAAGAGGCTCGCGAGCTGCTCAAGCTGCTCGGTGCTCCGTTCGCGAAATAATTGAGGAGGTAATCACGATGGCTAAGAAATCTATGATTAATAAGCAGCAGAAGACGCAGAAGTTCTCCTCCAGAGAGTACAACCGCTGCAAGATCTGCGGCCGCCCTCACGCGTATCTCCGTAAGTTCGGTATTTGCCGTATCTGCTTCCGCGAGCTTGCCTACAAGGGCCAGATCCCGGGCGTAAGAAAGGCATCCTGGTAATCAGGAAGATCCAAAAATCTGCGCACGCCCCTTGAACAAGGGCTGCGTCGAGATAAAAATCCCCAACTATCGGAAGGAAATTAAACCGGCCCCAAAGCGTTAACGGGGCAGTCCGATTTAACCGCCGATACGCCGCCGTCCAAGAGATGGCAGCAAGAGTCATTTTACTTGCATAAGGAGGAAAAAGAATATGCAAATGTCAGACGTAATTGCCGATATGCTCACCAGAATCCGCAATGCGAACAACGCAAAGCACCAGACTGTTGACATTCCGGCATCCAACATGAAGAAGGCAATCGCCGAGATCCTCGTTGAGGAGGGCTACGTAAAGTCCTACCAGGTCATCGATGATGGCAAGCAGGGAACCATTCGCATCACCCTGAAGTATCTGCAGGGCAAGCAGAAGGTTATCCGCGGCATCCGCCGCGTATCCAAGCCCGGTCTGCGTATCTACGCAAGCTGCGAGGATATGCCCAGCGTGATGAACGGCCTCGGCATCGCAATCGTTTCCACATCCAAGGGTATCATGACAGGCAAGAAGGCAAAGGCGCTCAACGTGGGCGGCGAAGTCCTCGCGTTTGTATGGTAATCGGAACGGAGGTATTGAACAATGTCTAGAATTGGAAGAATGCCTATCGCGATTCCCGCAGGCGTAACCGTTACCATTGGTGCGGAGAACAAGGTTACCGTAACCGGTAAGCTCGGAACGCTGACCGAGACCTTCAACCCCCGTATGGGTATTACCCTGGAGGGTACTCAGCTGATCGTAACCCGTCCCACCGACGACAAGGAGGACAAGAGCCTGCACGGTCTGACCCGCGCGCTCCTGGCCAACATGGTCGAGGGTGTTACCAACGGCTTCTCCAAGAAGCTCGAGGTCGTCGGCGTTGGTTACAAGGTCGTTAAGCAGGGAAAGACCCTGCAGCTCTATCTGGGACACTCCCTGATGCCCGGCTCGGGTCTGCCGCAGGCAAGATTCTGCATGACCGAGGAGGACGGCATCACCTACGAGGTTCCGGATTCCAACACCATCATCGTCAAGGGTATCGACAAGCAGAAGGTCGGTCAGGCAGCAGCGGTCATCCGCGGCAAGAGACCTCCGGAGCCCTACCATGGCAAGGGTGTTAAGTATTCCACCGAAGTTGTCCGTCGCAAGTCCGGTAAGGCCGGCAAGGGCAAATAATTGAAAGGAGTGAAGTGACATGGTATCAAGAAAAGATGCAAACAAGGCTCGTCTTAAGAGACATAAGAGAGTCAGAGCAAAGATTTCCGGTACTGCTGAGCGTCCGCGTCTGGCTGTATATCGCTCCAATGCGAATATCAGCGCACAGATCATTGACGACGTCAAGGGTGTGACCCTGGTAAGCGCTTCCACTTTCGGTAAGAGCTTTGCCGCTGACGGTGGCAACAAGGCAGCAGCACGCGAAGTCGGCAAGATGATTGCCGAGAAGGCAATTGCAGAGGGCATCACCGAGGTCGTGTTCGACCGTGGCGGCTATCTGTATCACGGACGTGTATCGGAACTGGCTGAAGGCGCTCGCGAGGGCGGCCTGAAGTTCTGATTTTCCGGTTTGTACACTGTTCAACAAACGAAACGTTATTGAACATTTTTGGAGGAAAAAATGGTAGAAAAGTATAATCCCGCCGAGCACGATCTGAAAGAATCGCTCGTCGCTCTGAACCGTGTTTCCAAGACCGTTAAAGGTGGACGCGTTGCTCGCTTTGCTGCTCTGATGGTAGTCGGCGACGGCGAGGGCCACGTTGGTGTAGGCCTTGGTAAGGC
Source organism: Clostridia bacterium (assembly GCA_017507905.1). GTDB lineage: Bacteria > Bacillota > Clostridia > Oscillospirales > CAG-272 > UMGS1865. Next base: position 2,574 of record JAFWAA010000004.1, read on the forward strand.
AGCCGAGGTTCCCGAGGCAATCCGCAAGGGAATTGAAGATGCAAAGAAGAATATGGTGACCGTTTCCCTGAAGGGAACCACGATCCCCCACGAGGTAGTTGGCGTGTTTGGCGCAGGCAAGGTCCTTCTGAAGCCCGCCGCACCCGGTACCGGTATCATCGCAGGCGGCAAGGTCCGTATGGTCCTCGAGGCTGCCGGCATTAAGAACATTCGTGCAAAGTGCCTGCGCTCCAACAACCCCACTAACGTGGTCAAGGCCACCATGGAGGGTCTGAAGGAGCTGCGTACCGCAGAGGAAGTTGCGAAGATCCGCGACATCGCTGTGGACCAGGTCAAGGGTTGAGCAGGAGGTAAGAGAGCATGAAAAAAGTGACGCTTACGAAGAGCCTGATCGGCGCAAAGCCGAACCAGAAGGCAACTGCAAAGTCCCTGGGACTGAACCGTGTCGGTGACTCCATCGTCCATGCAGACGATGCAGTGCTCGCCGGCAAGGTGAGAGTGCTTGCACATCTCGTTACGGTTGAGACCGTAGAAAACGCATAAGGAGGTAACGCAGATGAAACTCCATGAATTGAGTCCTGCAGAAGGCTCCGCAAAGGCCGCATGGCGCAAGGGCAGAGGCCCCGGCTCCGGAAACGGCAAGACCGCAGGCAAGGGCCACAAGGGCCAGAACGCTCGCTCCGGCGGCGGTGTAAGACCCGGCTTTGAGGGCGGCCAGTTCCCGATTTACAGAACTCATCCCAAGAGAGGCTTCAAGAACCATTTCGCCACCAACTACGCGATCGTTAACGTTGAGGATCTTTACCGCTTCGTTGACGGCACCGTCGTGGATCTGGAGGTCCTGATGGCCGCAAAGGTCGTCCGCAAGGCTATGGACGGTCTGAAGGTTCTCGGTAACGGAGAGCTCACCAAAAAGCTTACAGTCAAGGCTGCCGTTTTCTCGGCAACTGCTAAGGAGAAGATTGAGGCAGCAGGCGGTAAGGTTGAGGAGGTATAACGATGCTTCAGACCTTTAAGAACGCATGGAAGACTCCCGAGCTTAAGAGAAAGCTCCTCTTCACCGCGCTGATCATCGTTTTGTACCGCATTGGCGCAAACCTTTACGTTCCTTACGTGAACATCAACAGCGTGCAGAACCTTGCATCGCTGTATGAGGGAAGCATTTTCCAGTTTGTCAGCCTTTTGTCCGGTGATGCATTCAGCAAGGCAACCCTGTTTGCTCTGTCTGTTTCGCCGTATATCACCGCATCGATCGTTATGCAGCTTCTGACCATCGCGATCCCCGCCCTGGAGAGAATCTCCAAGGACGGCGCCGAGGGCAAGAAGAAGATCACCAAGTACACCCGTTGGGTAACCGTCGGTCTCGCACTGGTCACCGCATACGGATACGTCAAGCTTCTGGAGACCTACGGTATGCTTACCATCTCCAAGGCGACTGACGGTGCGCTCTACTATTTCGGCATCGCCGTTATGGTGGCTTGCTTCTGCGCAGGCGCTGCGATCATCATGTGGCTCGCAGAGCTGATCAACGATCACGGCATTGGCAACGGTATCTCCATGATCCTGTTTGCAAACATCATCTCCCGTGCGGGCGTGATGACGCAGCAGCTGATCAGCATGGTGACCACCAATGGCTACAAAATGGGCGCTTGGGGCTACGTCCTTGGCGTTGCAGAGGTGATCCTCTCTCTGGCACTGACGGTTGCCGTCATCGGCCTGATCGTTTGGTTCACCAACTCCGAGAGAAGAATTCCGATCCAGTATGCAAAGAGAGTCGTTGGAAGAAAGATGTACGGCGGTCAGAGCAGCAACCTGCCTCTGAAGCTGAATATGTCCGGCGTTATGCCTGTCATTTTCGCAAGCTCGATCGTTTCGATCCCCGCAACCATCGCCGGCTTCTTCCCGGATAGCGGCTTTGCCAAGTGGGTAACCAAGTGGTTCAGCTACACGTCGGTATTCTATATCGCACTGTTCATCGTACTCATTTTTGCTTTTGCTTACTTCTACATTATGATTTCCTTTAATCCCGTAGAGGTGGCAAACAACATCAGAAGCCAGGGTGGCTCCGTTCCCGGCATTCGCCCCGGAAAGCCCACTTCTGATTATATCAAAAAGATTTTGAACCGCATTACTCTGCTCGGCGCGATCTTCCTGGTTGTGATTGCAGGTGTGCCGATGATCGTCAACGCGATCACCACCGCCTTCAACGTCAGCTTCTCGAGCATCGCATTTGGCGGAACCTCGCTGCTCATCATCGTTGGCGTGGCCCTTGAGGTCGTACGCGACATCGAGGCGCAGCTGGCAATGCGCAACTACAAAGGATTCCTTGATTGATCACTCTGTGGAGGCAGATATGAACCTTATTTTAATGGGAGCTCCCGGAGCGGGTAAGGGTACCCAATCCGCGAAAATTTCCGAAAAATATAACATTCCCGCCATCGCAACCGGAGACATTCTCCGCGGCGCAATGAAGGCAGGCACCGAGCTTGGCAAGGCCGCAAAGGCTTACGTCGAGGCAGGACAGCTTGTTCCGGACGCCGTTGTGATCGGGATCATCAAGGAATATCTTGCATCCGACGTGTGCAAGAACGGCTTTATCCTGGACGGATTCCCGCGCTCCATTCCTCAGGCCGAGGCATTGGACGAGATGGGCATTCACCTGGACGTCGTTCTGAGCATCGAGGTTGCAGATGAAAAGATCATCGAGCGCATGAGCGGACGCAGAGTTTGCTCCTGCGGAGCATCTTATCATGTGGTGTATAATCCACCCAAGACCGAAGATGTTTGTGACAAGTGCGGCGCGGCTCTTTACGTAAGAGCAGACGACGCAGCCGAGACGGTGAAGAACCGACTGGACACCTTCCACGCCCAGACCGAGCCGCTGAAGGGCTATTACGCCAAGAAGGGCATTCTGGTGACCGTAGAGGGACAGGAGGAGGTTGCCGACACCACCGCGTTGGTGTTCAAGGCACTCCAACCGTTTGAGGCGTAAAAGCATGATCCATTTGAAAAATTCGACGCAGATCGCGGCGATGAAGGACGCAGGACGTATTACGGGCGAGGCTTTGCTGGTAGCCCGTGATATGATCCGTCCGGGAATTTCCACGTACGAGATCGATCAGGCCATTCGCAGCTACATTGAAAAATGCGGCGCCAAGCCTGCCTTCCTCGGCTACCAGGGATTTCCCGGAAGCGCCTGCATCAGCATCAATGATGAGGTGATCCACGGTATTCCGTCAAGGGATCGGATTTTAATGGAGGGCGATATCGTCAAGATCGACACGGGAGCTACGTACCGCGGGTACGTTGGCGACTCGGCAAGGACCGTTCCGGTCGGAAAGGTCAGTGCGGAGGCCGAAAGGCTGATCCGGGCAACCCGGGATAGCTTTTGGGCAGGCATTGACGCACTCCGCATCGGCAACCGCCTTGGCGACGTTGGCCACGCGATCGATTCGGTCGTTCGCGCAAACGGCTTCAGCACGGTCAGACAGTACGTCGGACACGGCATCGGCGAAGCGATGCACGAATCTCCCGACGTTCCCAATTACGGCACCCCCGGCAGAGGCGTTCGTCTCTGCGCAGGCATGGCGCTGGCCATCGAGCCGATGGTCAACGTGGGAACGCACGAGGTCAAGGTCCTGCCGGACGGCTGGACGGTAAAGACCTTGGACGGTAGCCTGTCGGCACATTACGAAAACACGGTCGTTCTGACCAGCGACGGTGTTCTGGTGCTGACCGAGGTCGAAAAAGGCTTTTGAACAAACACAAACACCATTCAGTAAGGAGGGGATTACTCTGGCACAGAAAGATGACGTCATCGAGTTTGAAGGCACGGTCGTTGAGGCACTGCCCAACGCTTGCTTCAAAGTCAAGCTCCCGAACGGCCATATGGTAACGGCTCACATTTCGGGCAAGCTTCGTATGAACTATATCAAGATTCTTCCCGGTGACCGCGTAACCATTGAGGTTTCGGTCTACGACCTGACCAAGGGCCGCATCACCTGGAGAGCAAAGTAAGATAAGCAGAATCCAAATACAGCAAGAAAGGTATGGTAGAGACAATGAAGGTGAAACCATCCGTTAAGAAGATCTGCGAAAAGTGCAAGATCATCAAGAGAAAAGGCAAAGTAATGGTCATCTGCGAAAACCCCAAGCACAAGCAGAGACAGGGTTAAGCGTTGACGCAAAAACTATGTAGAGAGGTGAATAAACAGAATGGCTCGTATAGCTGGTGTTGATATTCCGAACAACAAGCGCGTAGAGATCGCCCTTACCTACATTTACGGTATCGGCCGCAAGAGCGCGAATGATATCCTTGCAAAGACCGGTATCAATCCCGATACCCGTGCAAAGGATCTGACTGAGGACGAGGTTGCAAAGATCCGTGATGAGATCGAGGCTTCCTACACCGTAGAGGGTGACCTTCGCCGTGATGTTGCAATGAACATCAAGAGAATGGTCGAGATCAACTGCTACCGTGGAATCAGACACAGAAAGGGTCTGCCCGTAAGAGGTCAGAGAACCAAGACCAACGCAAGAACTCGTAAGGGTCCCGCAAAGACCATTGCGAACAAGAAGAAGTAAAGGAGTGGCATAACAAATGGCTAAAGTTGCAGCAAAAAGAGTTGTTAAGAAACGCCGCGAGAGAAAGAATATCGAAAAAGGCGCTGTTCATATCCAGTCGACGTTCAACAACACCATTATTACCATTTCCGACGCCGAGGGCAATACCATTTCTTGGGCATCTGCCGGAGAACTGGGCTTCAAGGGCTCCAGAAAGTCCACGCCCTTCGCAGCACAGTCCGCTTCTGAGACGGCCGCAAAGGCAGCAATGGAGCACGGTCTGAAGACGGTTGAGGTTTTCGTTAAGGGCCCCGGCTCCGGACGTGAATCCGCAATCCGTGCACTGGAGACGGTTGGTCTGCAGATCACCATGATCAAGGACGTAACCCCTGTTCCGCACAACGGTTGCAGACCGCCTAAGCGCAGACGCGTTTAATTCGTTTGGAGGTAAAAAATTATGGCAAGATATACTGGACCTGTTTGCAGACTCTGCCGCAGAGAGGGAACCAAGCTGTTCCTCAAGGGCGACCGCTGCATTTCCGGCAAGTGCGCTCTGGACCGTAGAAGCACCGCTCCCGGTCAGCATGGCGCTGCAAACAAGAAGATGAGAGAGTACGGACTGCAGATGCGCGAGAAGCAGAAGACCAGAAGATACTACGGTGTTCTGGAGCGTCAGTTCGTGAACTACTATGAGGAGGCTGCCCGTAAGGAAGGTATGACCGGTGAGAACCTGATTTGCCTTCTGGAGCGCCGTCTGGACAACGTTGTTTACAGAATGGGCTTTGCAGCTTCGCACAAGGAGGCTCGTCAGCTGGTTCTCCACGCTCACTTCACCCTCAACGGCAAGAAGGTCAACATTCCTTCTCTGATCGTTAAGGCAGGCGACGTGATCGCAGTTAAGGAGTCCAGCCGCGATTCCGTTAAGATCAAGGCTCTGGCAGAGGCTGCTGCTTCTCACACCGCTCCCAAGTGGCTTGAGGTTAAGGCAGAGGCGATGACCGCCAAGGTAGTAAGCCTTCCCGCAAGAGAGGACGTTGATTTCGATTTCAACGAGCAGCTGATCGTCGAGCTTTATTCCAAGTAATTCGCGTGTTTTCCTCGGTATGGCGAGGAGCTTCTCCCCGCATACCAACCCACATGCACCCATTCATAATTTGATTCGAAGGAGGTTTATTTGGAATGATTGAGATTGAAAAGCCGAATATCACAACTGCCGATATGAGCGAAGATGGCACCCGCGGTACCTTTATCGTGGAGCCCTTGGAGCGCGGATACGGAATTACCCTCGGCAACTCCCTGCGCAGAGTGCTGCTCAGCTCGCTGCCCGGTGTTGCTGTCACCAATATCAAGATCGACGGTGTTCTCCACGAGTTCTCCACCATCCCCGGCGTTACCGAGGACGTGACCGAGATCGTGCTGAACGTTAAGGGCATCACCGCAAAGCTGCATTGCCCCGGAACCAAGACCGTGATCATCGACGTGACCGGAGAGAAGGACGTTACCGCAGGGGATATCAAGCAGGATTCCGACATCGAGATCCTCAACCCCGATCACCACATCGCAACGGTTGGCGAGAACGAGAGATTCTACATGGAATTGACCTTCGCCAGTGGCCGCGGCTACGTTTCTCAGGAGAGAAACAAGCAGCTGCAGTCCCAGATCCTCGGCGCAACCGCGTCTGCTCCCATCGGTACGATTTATACCGATTCCATTTACACGCCTGTATATAACGTCAATTATACAGTCGATAACACCCGTGTCGGAAATATCACGGACTACGATAAACTGACGCTGGAGGTTCTGACCAACGGAACCATCTCCGCAAAGGAAGCGATTTCCCTTGGCGCCAAGATTCTCAACGAGCATCTCAACTTGTTTGTGGATTTGTCTGATGAAGCAAGGAAGGCAGAGATCATGGTTGAAAGAGAAGAGACCATTAAGGAAAAGGTTCTTGAGATGACCATTGAGGAGCTTGACATGTCTGTCCGCAGCTTCAACTGCTTGAAGCGCGCAGGCATCGATACGGTTGAGGATCTGATCAACCGCACTGAGGAGGACATGATCCGTGTCCGTAACCTCGGTAAGAAATCGCTGGAGGAAGTGATCCAGAAGCTTCATTCTCTTGGCCTGCGCCTTAAGAAGGAAGAAGAATAATTCGCGAGTTTACCTAAGCGGTACAAATTACTATTCGGAAATAGCAGAAGGAGGGAATACAAATGCCCGGAACCAGAAAACTTGGCAGACCTACCGCGCACAGAAATGCGATGCTGCGTGGCATGGTTACCTTACTGCTTGAGAACGGACAGATCGAGACCACGCTCACCAGAGCGAAGGAGGTTCGTTCCATGGCAGAGAAAATGATTACACTCGGCAAGAAGAACACCCTTGCCAGCCGCCGTGCGGCTCTTGCATACATTACCAAGGAGGACGTTGTGACCAAGCTGTTTGCTGAGATCGCACCCACCTATGCAGAGCGCCAGGGCGGATACACCCAGATCTTCAAGACCGGCTTCCGCAGAGGAGACGCCGCTGAGATGGCGATCGTTCGCCTGATCAAGGAGGATGCTCCCGCTGCTGCAGAGGAGAAGCCCGCAAAGAAGGCTGCAAAGAAGACCGAGGCTGCTGAGTAAGCAGAGCTTGATCTCCCCAAAAAGCAGGACGGTTCCCACGGGAGCCGTCCTGCTTTCTTTTTTCTTTTTTTTGTAAAAACCTATTGACAATGCAATAAAAATATGATATAATGCAGTCAAGCGAACGTAAAAAACAGCAAAAGGAGGCATTACACCATGCGCTACGAACGCGAGGCCGACCGAAAGGCGCGGCAAAGACGAAATTTGAAGGTCTCACTGGGGATTACCGGAGGCTTGACGGTCGTGTCGCTTCTTCTCACGCTTTTTTGGAATGCCGCGGCCCTGTCCTTCTTCATCGTGTTTGGCTTGGCCTTCTCGCTGCTCCTCAACGGTGGAGGCAAGGAGCTGTGGCGAGATTTGCGCGATGAATTCAAGAGCACCGTCATGTCTAACCGGCCCTACAAGCAGAACTACCGCCGCATGGCAGGGTATTTGGCCATGATCTCCGCGCCTGTCTATTTTTCCTGGCAGATCAGCAGTCTTTTGCTCTACGTGGTGGAGAATGGCTTTTACATGTGGGCGATGACTTCCTTTCCGGTGCTGTTTCTATCCACGACGCTCATGATCCCGTTCAAGGATTGGTGGAAGGAGATCGACGACAATTCGAGCCGTCGCTTCTGGCTCCAGCAGATCGGCGTTTATGTTCTGACGCTCCTGATCGGCTTTTTGGTCAGCTATTTTGGCGGCTGGCTCGCCTGGAGAGGCGTTTACGGTCCGGTTGCTTAACGGAATACAAGAAGACCCCTTGGCGCACCTGCGAGAGAGCAGAGGCGTCAAGGGGCTTTTTTGTCAGAGGGGCACAGCCGTGCACTTCAGCGCTTGGGCTTAAACGAAGGATTAAAGGCGTAGAAATTCTTGCTGTCCAGGTGATCCTGCGCGATGCGGAGGGCGTCGCCGAAGCGTTGGTAATGCACGATCTCGCGCTCACGCAGATACTTGATGGGATCGCGGACGTCGGGATCGTCGGTCAGGCGCAGAATGTTGTCGTAGGTCACACGCGCCTTTTGCTCGGCGGCAAGATCCTCGTTCAGGTCGGCGATCACGTCGCCTTTGATGCCCACGTACTTCATGTCCATCGGCACGCCGCTGGCCGCGATGGGATAGATGCCCGTGGTGTGATCCACAAAATAGGTGGCAAAGGGGCTCTTCTCGATCTCGTCCTCCGAGAGGTTCCTCGTGAGCTGGTAGAGAATGGCGGCCACCATCTCGAGGTGCGCCAGCTCCTCGGTGCCCACGTCCGTGAGAATGCCCGTAACCTGCCCGTAGGGCATGGAATAGCGCTGGTTGAGATAGCGCATGGAGGCGGCAAGCTCTCCATCGGGTCCGCCGAGCTGGGAGATGATCAAGCTCGCGAGCTTTGGGTTGGGGTTTTTGATCTTAACGGGGTATTGCAGCTTTTTGTCATAAGTCCACATACGGTCTTTCCTCCTCGTTTAATTGGCTTCCGCTTCCCAGGGCCACGGACCGCGCGTCCAGTCCCAGGAGTCCGTGCTGCGGTTTCCGTAGAGGGTCAAGGGGCCGCAGGTGTCCTCATAGCGGGCGGCCGCCTCCTCGCGCTTGTGGAGCAGGGTGTGGTAGTAGTCCAGCGCCTGGCGGCACTCGGGGTAGGCGTCGAGATAGAGGACGGTTTCCTGAATGGCAAAATCCAGCGCGCGGAGCAGCGCAAGCGCCTCCGCACAGGATCTGCAGGGTTGATGCTGTTGCTTCATGGCATATTTCTCACAGAGTGCATCTGCGATGATTGACCTCGCTTTCCCCGATTTTTTTCTCCTCCAAGGGGAGGACGAGTGCGGCGAATTGCGTTCCCGCGCGCAGTGCCTGCTCGGGCGCAAGCACACCCTCAAAGCATTGCATGGGGCTATAGACCATGGCCAGCGCGGGGGCGTGTAGCGTTTTGGGACAAGCGTGGACCGTGTCCCCTTGATTGCAGGGGGGCCTACTTGGCTCCTCCTGCCGCCTGCAGGGACGCGCGTTGCGCTCGTTGCGCTCGGACAGGCGTGCGGCGGTACAGCGCCTATCCGTTCCCTCGGCGCGCGTTGGCTCGCCGCCCAGCAGCTGCCGCAGGAATTCGTCATTGGCACGTCGCAGAGCGGCGTTCTTGCTGTTTTCGGAATGCATGAAAAAACTCCTTTCCAAGGTTTGCCGTCCGCGCGTATCGCGCAGTCGACGGCTACTTTCATTGTATGCCGACGGGGCTAGATTTGTCAATCGGGCACGCTTTTTGCCGAAGGAGCGCAAAAAAACCAACGGCGGTCTGCTTTGCAGACCGCCGTTGGCGGATATTGGTTTTCCCTTCGTCTGCCTAGGGCAGGGGAGGGGAGATGTAGACGGGTTGCGGATTACTCCTCGGCGAAGTCCAGCTCACTCCACTTAAGGAGGCCTTCCTCAACCGTGGTCTTGATCTCGTCGTAGAGTCTTCCCAGGGAGGTGACGGATCCGTTGGCAATGACCTTACTGCCGATATCGTTGAGCGTTCCGGCAAGACCGAACCAGTAGTGGAAGTCGTAAACGAGGTTCTCCTTAACGATCTTCAGCATCTCGACCGACTCCTCGTCACGGGTGCCCTGGTAGGTCAGAACCGTGTCGTAGTAGAGCGGGATAACGTCCTTCTGACCGTGGTAAGCAAGGGTCTCGAGAACGATGGAGATGCACTCAGCAAAGGTTTCGGAGGTGTTCTTGGGAATGAAGAAGGCGTCGCAGCCTGCGTTGACGTTGGAGAAGTAGCTGTCCGTACGTCTGTCATACTTCGGCCAAGGAACGATACCGAACTCGGTACCCTTCTGCGTGAAGGTCAGTGCGTAGTTTACCTCGTCATCGTAGAAGGCGAGACGGTTTGCCATGAAGGCCTCGCGCATAGAGCCGTAGGGATTGCTGTTGGGATCGTAGTAGCAGGTGCTTTCGTTGACCAGGAACTCGGCCAGATCGCCAACGGCGGTCACGACTCTGTCCTTGGTGGCGTTGACCTTGTATCCGGTAGCGCTGTTCTCATCCTTCTCCAGCAGCTTAATGCCGGTCGAGGGAATGATGGAGATGCAGCCGCGGAACATGGTGGTCGCATAACCGAAGGAATCGCTGGAGATCTCACCGCTGCCGTCGCCGTCCATGTTGGAGTAGAGGGTTCTGGCGTATTCCTCAAAGGTATCGTAGTACCACTTATCGGCGTAAACGAGCTCGTAGGGGCTGGTCAGACCGTCAACCAGGGAGAAGACGTCCTTGTTAAAGAACATAACGAAGGCGGCGCCCACGTTCCAGTGCGTAAGGTCACCGGTCATGAGGAAGTGCTTTCCGCCGGGCGTGCTCCACTCCTCAGCGGCGCCCTGTGCCCAGTAGTCCTGCGTCAGGTCAACGTAGGGAAGGTCATCCCAAACGTAGAGATAGTCCTTGGTGGCGTAGTTCCAGCCGTAACGGCCGTGGTCGCCTGCAAAGCCGAAGGAGTCGGTCTTGGACTTGGTGTTGTAGAGGGCGGTGGCAACGTCCGAGGTTGCCTTTACCTCAAAGATCAGGCCGTACGCGGTCTGTATATCGCGGGTTCTCTGCCAAACGGCACGGTCAACCGAGGAGGAGCCCTTGTCGATTTCCTTCAGGAAGACCGAGGTCTCGTAGCGGTCGGGGCGGGAGTAGATCAAAAACTCTGCATTGTTGTAGTTGACCTCGGGAATCTTCTCCAGAGGATCTTCGTCTTCGGGATCAGTCTCAACGGGGTTGTCGGGATCGGTTTCGGGATCGGTCTCGCCGGGGTTGCTGTCGGGATCGGTCTCCGGATCGGTTCCTTCTGTTGTCGGGGGCGTCGTGTCTGCGGGATCCGAGGGCGTCTGGGTGCAGGCGACCATCGAAAGCAGCATCAGAGCCGCCAACAGCAAAGCCAAAATTCTTGCTTTCATCGTGTTCTCCTTTTTTTGATGATTTTGAACATATACTTATAAGGCACACTTATAATTATATATCATAAGTATACCACTCAAAGCAGAAAAAGTCAAGAAAAACTTTGCATTTCCTTTCCGTCGAAATCATCAAAAAAGCCGATGGCTTTTTGGGAGGATGCACAATTTTCTGCGCAAAAGCGCTTTTTTGGAGCAGGGAAGGGCCTCTTTTTTAGAAAAGAGGTTGACAACGAAAAAAAAGTGTGCTATACTATTACGGTAGAAATGCAATGACGAAGAACTCCGAAAAGGGAAGGCTTGCAGAGAGCGTGCGGTTGGTGAAAGCGCGCAGTCGGTACCTTTTCAGCGGGATCCCTTCCGAGCAGGCGCACGAACCTCCCGTCAACAGGAAGGAAGACGGGCCAGTAGATGCGCACGTAGGACCGCGTTAAGGTCAAAAGGCTGAAAGCAGCCTTGATGAGTGCGCCCGATTTGGGCGAAAATGAGTGGTACCGCGGATCTGTTCCGTCTCATGGCAATGCAAATGCTGTGGGGCGGTTTTTTGCGTCCATGGCAAGCAATTCGATTCAAAAAAAGGATTTTTTACAGTAGGAGAGAGAAACATGGCAAAGGATTACACAAGCACACTCAATCTTCCAAAGACCGAATTTCCCATGCGCGCAGGGCTTCCGCAGAGAGAGCCCGATATGCTTCGGTACTGGGAGTCCATCGACCTGTATAACCAAATGCAGGAGAACGCAAAGGATAAGCCGCTCTATATTCTGCACGACGGCCCTCCCTTTTCCAACGGCAACATTCACATGGGCCACGCCCTGAACAAGATCCTCAAGGATTTTATCAACAAGTCCCGCGTGATGACGGGCTATCGCGTGCCCTTCACCCCCGGCTGGGATAACCACGGTATGCCCATCGAGTCGGCCATCATCAAGCAGAACAAGCTGGACCGCAAGCATATGTCCATTCCCGAATTCCGCACCGCGTGCGAGAAGTTCGCGCAGGATTTCGTGGATAAGCAGAAGGGGCAGTTCATTCGTCTGGGCGTGAGCGCCGACTGGGAGAAGCCCTATCTCACCATGGACAAGTCCTTCGAGGCGCGCGAGATCCGCGTCTTTGGCGAGATGTATAAGAAGGGCTACATCTACAAGGGACTGAAGCCCGTGTACTGGTGCCCGAACGATGAGACCGCACTGGCCGAGGCCGAGATCGAGTACAAGACCGACAAGTGTACCTCCATCTACGTCAAGTTTGCCCTCAAGGACGACGCCGGAAAGCTTTCGGGCGTTTGCGATACGGCAAAGACTTATTTCATCATCTGGACGACCACGACCTGGACCCTGCCCGGCAACCAGGCCATCGCCCTCAACCCCACCGAGAGCTATGCCGTGATCAAGGCGGCAAACGGCGAGTATTACGTGACCGCCGAGGCTCTTGCGGCCAACACCATGGCCGAGGGCGGCATTGAGGACTACGAGGTGGTGGCTACCTATCCCGGCAGCTTCTTTGAGTACATGACCGCACAGCACCCCTTCCTGGATCGCGACAGTCTGCTGGTAACGGCGGATTACGTCACCATGGATAGCGGAACGGGCTGCGTGCATACCGCAGGCGGCTTTGGTGCGGACGATAACGTGACCTGCCGCCGCTACGGACTTCCGCCCCTCGTTCCCGTGGACGACCGCGGATACCAGACCGAGGAGGCAGGCAAGTTTGCAGGCCTTCGCTACGATGCCTCCAACGAGGCGATCCTTGCCGACATGAAGGAAACGGGCGCGCTCTTTGCCTCCCGTGAGTTCGAGCATGAGTATCCGCACTGCTGGAGATGCAAGAACCCCATCATCTTCCGTGCAACGCCCCAGTGGTTCTGCTCGGTGGATGCCTTCAAGGAGGAGGCCGTAGAGGCCTGCGAGAAGGTGGAGTGGCTGCCCGAGTGGGGCGGCGACCGCATCAAGCAGATGGTGCGCGAGAGAGCCGATTGGTGCATCTCCCGTCAGCGCCATTGGGGACTTCCCATTCCCGTATTCTATTGCGAGGATTGCGGCAAGCCCATCTGCAACGACGAGACCATCGCACGCGTTTCCGCACTCTTTGGCGAGCACGGCTCGAACGTTTGGTATGAGAGAAGCGCGGCCGAGCTTCTGCCCGAGGGCTTTGTCTGCCCGCACTGCGGCGGCAAGCACTTTACGCAGGAGACCGACACGCTGGACGGCTGGTTTGACTCCGGCTCCTCCCACTTTGCCGTGATGGAGGATCAGGAGGAGTACGAGTGGCCCTCCGACCTCTATCTTGAGGGTGCGGATCAGTACCGCGGCTGGTTCCAGTCCTCTCTCCTGACCGCCATCGGCGCACGCGGCGAGGCACAGGCTCCCTACCGCACCGTGCTGACGCACGGCTGGGTCGTGGACGGAGACGGCAAGGCGATGCACAAGTCCATCGGAAACGTCATTTCTCCTCTGGACATGGTCGCAAAGTACGGCGCTGATCTCGTTCGTCTCTGGGTAGCGTCCTCGGATTACCGCGTAGACGTTCGCGTCTCCGACCTGATCTTCAAGCAGCTGTCGGACGCTTACCGCAAGATCCGCAACACGGTCCGCATTCTGATCGCGGATCTCTACGATTTTGATCCCAACACGGATATGGTTCCGCTCGAGTCGCTCTGCGAGATCGACAAGTGGATCCTCTCCGCCATGAACGATCTTACGCGCGAGGTTCGCGCGGCTTACGATCGCTTTGAGTTCCACACCATCGCACACGGCGTGGGCAATTTCTGCACCACCGAGCTCTCCAAGCTCTACGTGGACATCACCAAGGATCGCGTTTACACCGAGCGCGCCGACAGTGAGGCACGCAGAAGTGCGCAGACCGCCATGTATCTGGTGCTTTCGGCGCTGGTGCGTCTTCTGTCTCCCATTCTCGCCTTCACGGGTGAGGAGATGTGGCAGGCGATCCCGCATCTGGATAGCGATAACCGCGAGAGCGTATTCCTCAATGCGCTTCCCGAGTGGAGCGAGACCTGGGCATTCCCCGAGGTGGCAGAGAAGTGGAACCGCCTCTTTGCTCTGCGTGACGACGTGATGAAGGCTCTGGAGCTGGCGCGCGCCGAGAAGCGCGTGGGCAAGTCGCTGGAGGCCAAGATCACGCTCTACACCAAGGACGCAGAGGTGCAGGCACTCCTGCGCGCATTCGGCAAGGAGCTGAACACGGTGTTCATCGTTTCGGGCGTGACCGTCTCCGAGGAGGACGCCCCCGCAGCCGCTCATACCGAGGGCGAGTCGGGTCTTGGCGTGCTGGTTGAGCCTGCCGACGGCTGCAAGTGCGACCGCTGCTGGAGCTATTCTACCGAGGGCGAGCAGGATGCAGAGGGAGGCTTCCTCTGCGCAAGATGTAAGTCGATCCTGACGCTGTAAGCGCAAAAAAACGCAACACGTTCGTTAAGCTTTCTTTTTACAAAAGAGTAAAAACGCAACACGCTCCTTGCTTTGTCGGAGCGAAAAACGCGACCACGGGGTGCCAAAAGACCGCTTTTTGGCACTCCGCAGGTCTATTTTACACAACACACAACACACAACACAGGAAGGAGAAACGGAATGATACTGTGCTTTGCCATCATTCTCTTTGCCGTCTGCGCCGATCAGCTGACCAAATGGCTGGCGGTGATCTTCCTTGAGGGGGAGGCAGACCTGCTTCTCTGGGAGGACGTACTGCATTTTTCCTTCGTTCGCAACAGAGGAGCGGCCTTTGGTATGCTCCAGGATCAGCGCTGGCTGTTCATGGTGGTCTCCACGATCGCCATCGGTGCGCTTTTGGTCTATCTGATCCGCTGGAAGCCGAAGAGCACTTGGGTCCGCGTGTCCATCGCCATGATTATCGGCGGCGGCATCGGCAACATGATCGACCGCGTGCTTTTGGGATACGTGATCGATTTTATCTACGTCAAGCTGATCGATTTTCCCGTATTCAACGTGGCGGATTGCTTTGTCACGGTGGGCTCAGGCATTCTGATCACCTACCTCATTTGCGACGTGGTGCGCGAGATCAAGCAGGAGCGGCGCCTGCGCCGCGAGGAGGCCGAGCTTGAGGCCGCAGAGGAGAAGCAGAATGACGGACGAGAGGATTGATCTGCTTTCCCCCTCCGACGAGCCCATGCTTTGGCAGGTGACGGGGGAGGACGCGGGCAAGCGTCTTGACGCCTATCTCAGCGAGGCCTCGGGCCTGACGCGCTCGGCGGCCGTTCGCCTGATCGATCAGGGCGCGGCAACCGTAAACGGAGGGACGTCGATCAAAAATTACCGCCTGCGAGAGGGGGACGAGGTGCTTCTTTTGCTCCCCGATCCCACGCCCGACGAGGCGAGAGCGCAGGATATTCCGCTTGACGTGCGCTACGAGGATGCCGACCTCCTGGTCGTCAACAAGCCGAGCGGCATGGTGGTGCATCCCGCACCGGGAAATCCGGACGGAACGCTGGTCAACGCGCTCCTCTACCACTGCGGCAGCTCGCTTTCGGGCATTGGCGGCGTGATCCGCCCCGGCATCGTGCATCGCATCGACAAGGACACGAGCGGTCTTTTGGTGGTGGCCAAGAACGACGCCGCCCATCTTGCTCTTTCCGCACAGCTCAAGGGGCATCACATTGACCGCATCTATTTTGCGATCGTGCTGGGCAATCTGCGCGAGGACGAGGGAACGGTAGACGCCCCCATCGGGCGGCATCCCGTGGATCGCAAGCGCATGGCCGTCCTTCGCGATCCCGCCACTTTGTCCCGTCCTGCCGTCACGCATTGGCGCGTGCTGGCGAGGGGAGAGCACGACGGAAGTGCCTTTACGCTTTTGCGCTGTGCGCTGGAGACGGGCAGAACGCACCAGATCCGCGTGCACATGGCCTCCATTGGGCATCCGTTGCTTGGCGACCCGGTTTACGGAGGCGACGGCACGCGCTTTGAAAAATGCCACCGCAGTCTCGTGTCGGGCCAGTGCCTGCACGCGGGGGAATTGCATTTTTGCCACCCCACGACGGGGAAGCGCGTAGACGTTCTTTGCCCCATGCCGCCCGAGATGCGGCGCATCACCGAGCTTCTGTTTCCTGCCGTAGAGGACGGGGAATGGACGAAAAATGAATGAGCATCCCTGCAAAATTTGCAGAGATGCTCGTTTTTTTATGCCGTTTTGCTCCTGCCCGAGGAGAGCCGGGCAAGGCCCTGTTTTCGAAGATGGAAAGCGAAGCGCTTACGCGAGGACGTTTTTTCGGAGAAGGGAAGCGAAGCGCTTACGCCGGGACGTCTTTTCGGAGAAGGGAAGCGAAGCGCTTACGCGAGGACGTTTTTTCGGAGAAAGGAAGCGAAGCGCTTACGCCAGAACATATTTCTCGGGGGTGGGCTCGGTGAAAAGCTCGTTGAGGTCGCGGTCGCTGACGATGAAATCCACGTCGCGCACGTGCCCCTGCAGGAAGGTGGAGGTGCGGTTCCACTTGCTGCTGTCGCAGAGCAGGACGCGACGGTCGGCGCTTTGGATCAGCACGTTGCGCACGGCGACCTCCTCGGAATAGCAATCGTAGAAGCTGCCATCCGCATTGACGGCCTGCACCGAAAAGAAGGCCACGTCTGCGTGAATTCCGCGCAAAAACGCCTGCGTGTAGCCGCCAACGAGGACGGCCTTGTTCTCGGGAGAGAGCACGCCGCCCGGGCAATAGAGCTTGACGTCGTAGTGCGAGAGCAGGCTCATCACGTCAATGCTGTTGGTGATCACGGTCACGCTGCCCACGGAGGGAAGAAGCTCGGCCACGAAATAAGCACTGCTCGAGCCGTCCACGAAGACCACGTCCCCGGCGTTTACCAGGCGCACGGCCGCCTTGGCGATCTGCTTTTTTTGCAGGCTGTTCTCGTGACTGCGCAGGGAGAAGGGAATATGCTTGCCGCTGGCGTTGGCGATCTTGACGCCGCCGTAGCTGCGCGTAACCAGGCCTCGCTCCTCCAGATTTTTCAGATCCCTGCGGATGCTGGAGGGGCTGATGCTCATTTTGTGCGCCAGATACTCCACGGTCACGTATTCGGTCTCGCTGACGATGGCGAGGATCTCGTTCTCGCGTTCACATTTATACACGGTCCTTCCTCCTTGAACAACGAAGCGCCTCTCCTTTTGCGCACGTGCTTCTTTCGCGTTTTTGCACGCGCGGAGGGGTATGGGTTTATTATAGCGCATTTTTGCGCCGTTGTAAAGGGCTTTTGCACTTTTTTGCGCAATGTTGGCGATTGTTGAGCGAGATGGCGAGCGCGCGGGAGGAAAAAGGGAAGCCTTGCTTTGTCCAAAAGGACGAAAAACGCGAAAAAATGGAGATAAAGTGTAAAATATAAGAAGGAAGTGTTTACAAAACGAAAAAAGTATGGTATACTACTAGAATAGGAGCACTATGGAAATTTTTGGTGCCAAAGCGACGGTCCCCGAAAAAAACGGACACGGCAGAAAGGAGAGGACGGCTTATGCAAAACGAGACCCAACAGAAGCAACCGCAAACGGAATTGCACAACCCTTGGGATAAACGGGAGGCGATCCCCTCGCCCTCGCTCTTTTCCGTCCTGCTTTCCTACCTTGCGCTCCTGCTTGCCTGCGTGCAAACGGTCAGCCCCTTTGGCGAGATGGGTTCGCTCATCGTCACGGGCTTGCTCTTTGCCTACGTGGTCCTCATCGCGCGCTCGCCCGGGCGCGTGGCGCCTCTGCTGTTGACGGCGGCCGCTCCCGTTTTGCTCGGCATGAGCTTTTCGGTCAGCGCCTTTCTTCTGGCCGTGGTATCGGCCACCTCGGCGATCGCCTTTTTGCTGACCGCACAGCGGTACGGGTGGACCTCCCTTTTGCTGCCCGTCGGTGTATTTGCCCTTTCGTGGATCCTCTCGGGTGATCCGCTTTCCTCGCTTTGCGTTTTCGGTCTGCTGCCCGGAGGGCTGCTCTTGGCTCTTGCCACGCGGCGCGCACAGCCGCGCACCTCGGCGATCGTATGGGCGGGTGCCGGAATGACGCTTTCCGTTGCGCTTCCCGTTTTGGTGATCCTGCTCGTGGAGAGCCGTGCGGCGGGGGTGGAGCTTGCCGCGTACGTGGAACAGATCGAGGACGCGCTTGCCGACCAGCTAATCCTTTTGCGTGACGAATGGACCCGTCTTCTCTCGGAGGAGATGGAGCTGCAATCCGCCGAGCTTGCCGAGCAGCTGGCACAGCTCGAAAAGATGCTTACGGATTCCTTCCTGCGCGACACGCTCGTGCCTACCGTCCTGCAGCTTCTTCCGGGAGCCTTGCTCGGCGGAGCGGCGATCCTTTCCTTTGAGGCACAGCTTTTGCTGACGGCGTCCTATCGCTCTTCGGGGCTTGAGGCGGTCGTCACGCGGGAATCCTGCGAATTCTCCATGAGCGTGCCCTCGGCGATCCTGTATATTCTCGCGCTGGCCCTGTTTTTGTTCGGCTCGGCAGAAAGCCTCGTCTTCGCCGTGGCGGCAAATCTCTTCCTCATGCTTTTGCCCGGCTTTTTGCTGATCGGCGCACGGAGCCTGTTGGTGCTTTCCCTGCGACTGCAGGGAGGGGGAACGGTCCTTGTGGTGCTGATCCTCGGATTGCTCTGCTGCAACTTCATCGGCGGCCTTCTGGTGCTTTCCCTCTGGGGGGCAAGCGGAACGGCGCTTCTCCCCTTGCGGGAGCGGCTGATGCGGCAATCCGGACAAAACGGCCAATAATCCCCGCGATCCCTCTCGCGCGACAGACGAATGCGCGAAAAGCATCTCTCCCGTCAGACAGAAAAATCCCTTCAAAGGAGATCTGATATGCAAAGAAACAGAAGGAACGTTTTCCGTACCGACCTGCGTCAACCGCTCGTCGCCTGTGCGATCATCGGCTTTGCGGCCGCCGTGCTCGTGCTTGGTCTGGCCGTTCTTTTGCCCGAGGACCAGCTCTTGCTCTACGGTGGGGCGGCGATCGGACTGTACGTGCTGGTCGCCGGTGTGGTGGTCTGGGCCTACCTTGCCCGATACCGCCGCATCACGTTGGCCAACGACGCGGCAAGACTGATGACCACCGAGATCCACGATATGTTCCGCTACGTCATGGACATTCCCTACGCCATCATGGATGAGCACGGGACGGTCAAGATCGTCAGCGGTGCTTTGCAGGATCTGCTCAAGCTGCGCTCGCCGCTGTGTAACGTGCCGGTCAGCAGCTTTTGCTCGGTACCGATGGAGGATATCGTGGCTTACGCCAAAAACGGAGGCCCCGTGCATACCGTGACCGTTACCGAGGACGGCGTTCCGCTGGATCACACCAAGCCCATGATGACCGATATCGACGGCAAGACCTACGATATGAAGTGCTATCCGATGCGCTCGCGCGGAAAGGAATACTACTTCGTCGTCTTCCAGGACGTGACCGAGAAGCTGGCCATGCGCAAGGAGGCCTACGAGACCGAGCCCGTGGTGGCGTATATCGTTATCGACAGCCTGCAGGAGCTGGCACAGTATATCCGCGTCAGCTACCGTACCGCCGTCAACGAGATCGAGGCCAAGCTCAAGGAGTGGGCGGCAAGCTTTGGCGGCCTTCTGCGCGAGTACGAGCGTGAAAAATACGTGCTGGTCTTTACCCGCGAGGCGCTCGACCGCTGCATCAAGAATAAATTCCGCATTCTCGACACCATTCGCAGCATCAAGCTGGGGGACAACAGCTTCCCCGTGACGGTCTCCATCGGCGTTGGAGCCGTGCTTGGCAGCTTTGAGGATAAGGAGCGCGCCGCGAGCGACGCCCTGGATATTGCCCTGCAGAAGGGCGGCGACCAGGTGGCCGTCAACGACGGAAAGTCCATCACGCCCTACGGCGGACGCGTCAACACCATGTACGGCTCCACCACCATCACCTCGCGCGTCAACTCCGAGCATCTGCGCCGTCTGATGAAGGAGGCGGGCAACGTGTTGATCATGGGTCACCGCTCGCCCGACTACGATTCCATCGGCTCCTGCGTGGGCCTGGCAAGACTGGCGATCTGCGCGCGCGGAGACGCCTCCAAGATCCGCGTGGTCGTCAACCGTGAGCACGCAAACTTCCGCATCTGCTACGACCTTTTGGCGCACCTGCCCGAGTACCGCTCCATGTTCATCAGCGGTGAGACGGCACTTGACGCCGTGCGCTCGGATACGCTGCTCATCATGAGTGACGTCAACAACGTCTTTAACACCGAGTCGCCAAAGCTGGTCAAGGCGGCCAAGAACATCGTCATCATCGACCACCACCGCAGACAGGATCAGCTCTATGAGTTCAAGCCGCTCATGACCTATATCCGTCCCGCCGTGGCGGCGGCCAGCGAGCTGGTCAGCGAAATGCTCGAGCATAGCCCCTATCACGACGCGCTCCTCAAGGAGGAGGCAAACCTGATGCTGGCGGGCGTGATGCTGGATACCAAGAATTTTACGCACGGAGCGGGCATGCAGACCTTCTCGGCCGTGCATTACCTCTACGGACGCGGTGCGCATTCCAACACCATTCGTCCGCTCTTTGCCGAGAGCATGTCCAACCTCTTTACGGCCTGCGACATCGACAGCCGCACGCGTACCTACCGCGATAAGATCGCCCTCACCTGGCTCAGCGTGGATCACGCCGCCACCGAGGAGGATAACATCGCCGTGGCCAAGGCGGCGGATAAGCTGATGACCATTGACGGCATCGAGGCCTCCTTTGCGCTTCTGCGTGCCGACAACACCGTCACGATCTCGGCGCGCTCGCGCGACCGCATCAACGTGCAGCTCATCATGCAGCGCCTGGGCGGCGGAGGACATTACGATATGGCGGGCGCACGCCTGACGCACACCTCGCTTGAGGCCGCCTGCGTGCAGCTCAAGACCGTCCTCGACGATTATATGGACAACGAATACGAAAACGAAAAGGGCATGAAGCGCTAAGGCTTTTGCCCGACCGACGGAGGACGCGCGGCGTCTTCCCCTTGATAAATTCCACAGAAACGGAGACAATAACGCTATGAAGGTAATTTTACTGGCTGACGTAAAGGGTCAGGGTAAGAAGAACGACGTCATCGAGGTTTCGGACGGCTACGGAAAGAACTTCCTCATTCCGCGCAAGCTGGCCAAGGTGGCGGACGCACAGTCGCTCAACGACGTCAAGGTCAAGGAGGCGGCAAAGCAGTACCGCATCGAGACCGAAAAGAAGGAGGCACGCGAGCTGGCGGAGAAGCTGACCTCGATCCTCGTCAAGATCCCCACCTCGGGCGGCGCGGACGGACGTCTGTACGGCTCGGTCACCTCGAAGGACATCGTCGAGAGGCTGAAGGCCGATACGGGCATTGAGATCGACAAGCGCAAGCTGGTGCTGAGCGATCCCATCAAGGCCTACGGCAAGTACGAGGTCGAGGTCAAGCTTTACACCGAGATCACGGGCAAGATCAACGTCCTGGTCTGCGAAAAATAACAGGGTGGCGAAGGAAACGCCAATTCCGCTTGAAAGGATGCCCTCGCCAAAGAGGGCAAAGGCCATATTATGCAAGACGAAATGATGAAAAAGCTGCCGTTCTCCATGCCGGCGGAGCAATCGCTTCTGGGATCGATCCTGATTGACCCCGCCTCGCTGAGCGAGGTTGCCGACGCGATCACGGCGGAGGATTTTTACCTCACCGAGCACAAGCAGATCTATCTGGCCATGCACGAGCTTTTCCTGACCAACAAGGAGATCGACGTGGTCACGCTGATCGATATGCTGGTGGTCAAGGGAATTTACGATAAGTCGGGTGGCGAGGATTACATCCGTACCCTGACCGAGGCCGTTCCCGACGCGCTCAACGTCAAGGACTATGCCCGCATCGTCAAGGAGAAGAGCGTTCTGCGTCAGCTGATCGCCGCCTGTGCCGAGATCAGCGAGAGTGCCTACTCCGAGCAGGAGTCGGTCTCGGGCGTCCTTGATCATGCGCAAAATCTGATCTTCCAGATCGCGCAGGGAAGGGACACCAAGAACTTCCGCCACATTCGCGAGGTGCTGGGCGACGTTTACGGACACCTGCACGAGCTGAATACCAACCGCGAGGCAACGCGCGGCACACAGACCGGATTTTCCGCGCTCGACCGCGTCCTGGCGGGACTTGGCAAGAGCGACCTGGTTCTGGTCGGTGCGCGTCCGGGTATGGGAAAGACCTCCTTTGCCCTCAATATTGCCACCAACGTGGCCAAGCAGACCAAGAAGAAGATCTGCATCTTCTCCCTGGAGATGTCGGCCGAGCAGCTGGTCAACCGCGTGCTGTCCAGCGAGGCGCTGGTCAACAGCTACGCTCTGCGCACGGGTGAGCTTTCCCCCGAGGATTGGGAGCATCTGGCCGTGGCGGCAGGCGAGCTTGCCGGCTGTGACATTCTCATCGACGACAGCTCCGGACTGACCGTAACGGCCATGAAGGCAAAGCTTCGCCGCGTGCAGAATCTGGGCATGGTCATCATCGACTATCTCGGTCTGATGCAGGGCGACCACCACACCGACAACCGCGTGCAGGAGATCTCCGAGATCACGCGCTCGCTCAAGATCCTGGCCAAGGAGCTGATGGTTCCCGTGATCTGCTGCGCACAGCTTTCGCGCGGACCCGAGTCCAGAACCGACAAGAAGCCCATGCTCTCCGACCTTCGTGATTCGGGATCCATCGAGCAGGACGCGGATACGGTTATTTTCCTCTACCGCAGCGAATACTATAAAACCGGCGAGGCCAATCAGGACACCTCGGTTGCCGAGGTCATCATCGCCAAGAACCGTCACGGCTCGACCGGAACGGTGAACATGGGCTGGAACGGACAGTTCACTAAGTTCATCACCATCGACAACGATCAGGAAGCCCGCTGATGCCGAAGCAGACCATGGAAAAGGAAAAGCTGCTTCTTCCGCAGGAGCTTGCAGGGCTTCCGCTCGATACTCCCGTTTTGCTCGCCCTTTCGGGAGGAGCGGATTCCCGTTTTCTTCTGGACGTTCTGGCCGAGGCCTCACGCCGCCACGGCTTTCCCCTGCTTCTGGCGCACGTGGATCACGGCATTCGGGGCGAGGAGGCCAAGCGGGACAGCGCCTTTTGCCGCGCGCTGGCCGAGCAGTACGGTCTTGAGCTTTGCCTGCTCGAGGAGGACGTTCCCGGTCTTTCGGTTGAGAGCGGGAGGGGACTTGAGGAGGAGGCACGGCGAGTACGCTATGCGTATTTTGCCGAGCTGATGCAAAGGAGAGGCATTCCGCTTCTGGCCACGGCACACCACGCCGACGATCATCTGGAAACGCTTTTGTTCCGCATGGCGCGGGGAAGCGGCCTGCGCGGCCTTTGCGGCATCGCGCCCGTACGTCCCTTTTCCGTGGGATTTCTGACGCGACCGCTGCTCTCTCTCTCTCGAGCGGAGATCCTCCGCTGCTGTGAGGAGCGGGGGCTTGGGTACGTTTCCGATTCAACAAACGCCGATACCGCCTACGCGCGCAACCGCATTCGCCACGAGGTCGTTCCCGTTCTCGGGAGCCTGTTCGAGGATCCGCAGGGGCGTGCGGTGCGCATGAGCCGCGCTTTGCGCGAGGACGAGGATTTCCTTTGGCAGACGGCCAAGGAGGTCCTTGACGGCGAGACGGGCGACGCGCTCTCTTTGGCCTCTCTGCGCAGGCTTCACCCGGCCATTCGCAAGCGCGTTTTGGCAGGCTGGATCGCCCGCTTTACCGACCGTATGCTCGAAACGGTGCATCTGGAGGCGCTTTCGCGTGCGCTTGAGCAATCGGACGCAAGCGGAGAATACGCCGTTCCCGGAGGACGGGTGCTGATCGAGCGCGATCGGCTCTGCTTTTGCTCGGCGCCGCCGCGCAAGGCCGAGGCCTTTTGCCTGCCCTTTGCGGAGGGGGAGACCCTCCTGCCCGAAAGCGGCATTCGCATTCGCGTTACGCGGACCGAACAGTACACAAAAATTAACAATTTGTCTACAGCAACACGTATAAATCGAAACTGTTTCTTTGCTATAATGGTAAAGAATTTGCACTGGAGATCGCGCAAGGAGGGTGACCGCATCAAAACGGGCGGTATGCACCGCAGATTGCGCAAGCTCTGGAACGAGGAGGGCGTTCCTCCTCAGCTGCGCGACCGCCTGCCCCTGCTTTGCGACGGCGAGGGCATTCTCTGGGCCCCCTTCGCAGGTCTGAGGGACGGCGTACCCACCGAGGGAGAAGGATATCTTGTGGAGCTTCTTCTGCCCGAGGACATCTACGAAAGCACATGACGTCAATGCAGAAAGGAACACGTTATGCAGGATATGCAAAAGGACATTGAATCGATTCTGGCCGACGAGGCCAAGCTGGCCGAGATCTGCGACCGTCTGGCCGCACGCATCACCGAGGATTACCGCGAGTCTGACCGGGATCTCGTCTTCGTGATCATTCTCAAGGGCTCGGTCTACTTTGCGACCGACCTGATCCGCCGTATTCCGTTGCGTTGCGAGATGGAGTTTATGAAGGTCTCCTCCTACGGGGCAAGCACAACGACGTCGGGCTTTATTCAGGTACATCTTGACCTCAAGAGAGACGTGCAGGACGCAGACGTCATCGTGATCGAGGACATCATCGATAGCGGCCGCACGCTCGAAAAGCTCTCGCACCTGCTTGCCGATCGCGGCGCGCACAGCGTTCGCTTCTGCACGCTTTTGGATAAGCCCGAGCGCAGACAGGTCGATCTTGATGCCGACTACGTGGGCATGAATATACCCGACGC
This sequence comes from Clostridia bacterium, assembly GCA_017507905.1. Classification (GTDB taxonomy): domain Bacteria; phylum Bacillota; class Clostridia; order Oscillospirales; family CAG-272; genus UMGS1865. The sequence goes on from JAFWAA010000004.1 coordinate 27,371, forward strand.
CTTTGTCGTAGGGTACGGTCTGGACTATGATGAGAAATACAGAAACCTTCCTTACGTCGGCATTCTGAAGCCGGCAGTCTATCAAAAATAAGGCGAAGAATACCAACGAATTCGGAGGAAATCAATGAAGAAAAGAAGCTTTGTCCGTGAACTGCTGTTCTACGGCGTGATCCTGGCCCTGATCGTGGTCGTGCTGACCTCGCTCTCTCTGGGCGGCGACCGAAAAAAGGTCGTGCACAGTGACATCATGGCCTATCTGGACGATAACCGCGTCACGGAGGTGGCGGTCAGCAACAAAAACGTGATGACCCTGAAGGTCCTGCTTGACGACGGGACGACGCAGGACGTCTCCTACAAGCTGACGGCCTTTGACGTCAACGTCATTCTCGACAAGATCGAGGAGGCGCGCTCCCGCGACGGAAGCATTTTGACCAGCATTTATTACGAGCCTGCGGTCGAGTATTCGATCTGGATCCAGCTTTTGCCCTGGATCCTGATCCTCGGCGGCGTGGTGGTGGTCTATTTCATCGCCATGCGTCAGTTCAACGGCAAGGGCGGCAGCCGCATGAACTCCTTTGGCAAGGCGCGCGTGCATACCCCTGCCGCAGATGAAAAGAACAAGGTCCTCTTCCGCGACGTGGCGGGAGCGGACGAGGAAAAGGAGGAGCTGGTCGAGATCGTGGAATTCCTCAAGGATCCCGCGAAGTTTACCCGACTCGGCGCAAAGATCCCGCACGGCGTGCTTTTGATGGGCCCTCCCGGCACGGGTAAGACCCTTTTGGCCAAGGCCGTGGCAGGCGAGGCAGGCGTGCCCTTCTATTCCATTTCGGGCTCGGATTTTGTAGAGATGTACGTGGGCGTTGGTGCGTCCCGTGTGCGCGATCTGTTTGAGACGGCGCGCAAGTCTCCCGCATCCATCGTTTTTATCGACGAGATCGACGCCGTCGGTCGCCACAGAGGCGCAGGTCTTGGCGGCGGTCACGACGAGCGCGAGCAGACGCTGAACCAGCTGCTCGTGGAGATGGACGGCTTTGGCTCGCATGACGGCATCATCGTCATGGCGGCCACCAACCGTCCCGACATTCTCGACCCCGCACTTCTGCGTCCCGGACGCTTTGACCGCCAGATCACCGTCAACTATCCCGACATCAAGGGACGCGAGGAGATCCTCAAGGTGCACGCCCGCAACAAGCCCCTGGAGGGGGACGTGGACTTCCACAAGGTCGCCCAGTCCACCGTTGGCTTTACGGGCGCAGAGCTTGCCAATCTTCTGAATGAGGCGGCGCTGATTGCGGCCAAGAAGAACAAATCGCTCATCGGCATGGACGATATCGAGCAGGCCTATATGAAGGCGATCCTCGGTCCGCAGAAGAAGTCGCGCGTCCGTACCGAAAAGGAGAACAAGCTCACGGCCTACCACGAGGCAGGTCACGCGGTGGTCTCCTACTACTGCAAGAACACCGATCCCGTCAAGCTCATCACCATCGTTCCCGCAGGCAGAGCAGGCGGCGTTACCGTCAGCCGTCCCGAGAACGACGTGCATTATCTCACCCGTGAGGGTATGCTGGACGACATTCGCATGAGCCTTGGCGGACGCATCGCCGAGGAGCTGATCATGGAGGATATTTCCTCCGGCGCGTCGAGCGACATTCAGCAGGCCACCAAGATCGCGCGCAACATGGTCACGCGCTACGGTATGAGCAAGAGACTTGGCACCGTGCTGTACGGCTCGGGCCATTCCGAGGTCTTCCTTGGCCGTGATTACGCCTCCGGCAAGGAGTATTCCGAGCAGACGGCGGCCGTGATCGACGAGGAGATCCAGGCCATCATCGGCGACTGCTACGAGGACGCCAAGAAGATCCTTGAAGCGCACATCGACCGCTTGCACTTCGTGGCACAGTATCTGTTGAAGCACGAGAGCATGGACGACGATCAGTTCCGTGCCGCTATGCAGGACGACGCCACCGACGAGATGCTTGAGGAGATCGCCGAGGAGAAGGCAGAGAAGAGCCGCCTGGATAACGAGCGCCGTGCCGCCGAGCAGGCCGCACGCGAGAAGGAGGAGCGGGAGCGCCTTGACCGTGAGGCTGAGGAGCGTGCACGCGCCATGGATCCGAACGCTCCCGCCCCTGCCAAGACAGAGGAGAAGACCGACCCTGCGGCCGAGCCTGCCGAGACGGCAGAAACGACCGAGGAGGCGCCTTCCGAGGAAGCCGACGAGCAGGATACCGACGGGGAGAAGAAGGACTGATCCCCCAAAACGCATAAACAACCGCTGCCGTCCGTGCAAAATGCACGGACGGCAGCGGCTTTTCTGTTTCTTTCAGAAAGGGAGGGGGTCAAAAAGCGTTTCGATCCGCTTGGAGGCCCCGGGCGGCGAATAGACCCAGTGGGAGAGGTGCTTGACGAGAGAGGTGTCCACGTAGTAGCGGAGTGGGGGCGTGCAGGTCTCGGGCGAGGAGGGGCAAACGTCGATCAGGACGAGCTTGACCTTCATGCGCTCGGGGAGAATGCTCTTGATGTAGACCGCCACGGGCTGGCCGATCCTTGCCCGAAGCTCGTCGGCGTTTTCTCCGCGAAGCTCGGCAAGGCCTGCAAGGTTGGGGGCAAGCTCCACGAAAACGCCGTAGCTCTCCACGCTGCGGATCACGCCGCGCACGGTCTGCCCCGCGCAAAAGCGGGCGGCGTTCTCCTCCCACGTCCCCAAAAGCTCACGCAAAGAGGCGTAGATCCTGCCCGTTTCGCGGTCGATGCTTTTGATCACCACGGGGAGCGTCATGCCCACCTGCAGGCGATCCTTGGGGTGTGAGATGCGCGAGACCGAGATGCAGTCCACCGAGAGCAGGGAGGAAACGCCGCAGCCCAGGTCCAAAAAGGCGCCGAAGGGCTCCAGATGTGTCACCCGTGCCGTGAGGATATCCCCGGGGCAAAGCTCGGCGAGATAGGCCTCTATGCACTTCTTTTGCGCGCGGCGGCGGGAAAGAATGGCCACGGGGCGTCCGTGATGGTACTCGATGCGCAGGACGCAGAAGGAGATCGGCTTTCCCACGCGCGTCAGAATGGCGATGTCCTTGCGCTCCTCCGCACCGTGACAGTAAACGGCCTCCTCGCGCTCCAAAATCCCTTCGGCGCAGGGAAGCTCCACGTGCAGGCGCAGATCTCCGTCGCAAAGGGTCACGACGCCCTCAAGAATGCTCTCCCTTTCGATGGCACGCTCAAGGGCGGAAAGCGTTGCCACGGCCTCGCGGTTTTCCTCACTGTGAATGCGGCTTCCCTCGGGTAAGTACAGTTGCTTCATGCTTTGCTTCCTCCGTTGCTTTGCTCCTTGGCAAGTATCCCTTGCCGTTTTTTTGGCTTCACCCTATCCTATGCGCCGAGCGGAGAAAAAATGAGCGCGCCGTCCTCCTGTATAGAAATTCCTTTTTGAGGGAAAACTACCGCAGAGGAAGGAAAGGAGGGAGGCGCGTGGAAACGTCGATTGGATTTGCCGAGCGTGTGCGGCGCATAGACGCACGCCTGCGCGTGACGGAAAGCTTTGACCTGATCAAGAAGGAGATGGTGCTGGGGCATCACCGCGCCGTCTTTTATTACGTGGACGGCTTTGTCGAGGGAAGCTCGATGGGCAAGCTGATGATCTATCTGCTCTCGCTTTCGGGGCTTTGCCCCCCGGAGATCCCGAACGGGCGCACGGCGGCGACCTATTTTGCCGAGCATCATATGCCGCACGTGGAGGTCGAGGTCAGCGACAATGAGGATCTGATGCTGCAGATGGTGCTGTCGGGAGCGGCACTTTTTTTGGGGGAGACCTTCGGGGAGTACGCTCTGATCGTGGACTCGCGCACCTATCCCTCGCGCTCGGTGGGCGAGCCCGAGAACGACCGCGTGATGATGGGCGCGCGCGACGGATTCGTCGAGACGCTGGTCTTTAATACGGCGATGGTGCGCAGAAGGATCCGCGATCCCGCTCTGACGATGCGCCATTTGACGGTGGGGAGCGAGAGCAGGACCGACGTGGTGATCTCCTATCTTGACGGACGGGCAGACGCGGACTACGTACAGCGTCTTGAGGAAAAGCTCAAGCGTGCCAAAACGCGCTCGCTTGCCATGGGGCACGAATCCTTGGCCGAGCTGCTGATCGCGGACCGCTGGTACAATCCCTTTCCCAAGATCCGCTATACCGAGCGCCCGGACGTGGCGGCGGCACAGCTTCTCGAGGGGAGCGTGCTGATCCTGTGCGATAACTCCCCCGAGGTGATGATCCTGCCAAGCACGGTGTTCGACTTTTTGCAGGAGACCAACGATTTTTATTTTCCGCCCCTCACGGGGACGTATATCCGCCTCGTGCGGCATCTGGTCTTCTGGGCAACGCTCTTTCTCGTGCCCGTCTGGTTTCTTCTCACCAAGAATCCAACGCTCACGCCTGCCTGGCTCAGCTTTATTCTGCCCGAGACGTTTGGGAAGGTTCCCCTCTTCGTGCAGCTGCTCGTGGTGGAGTTTATGATCGACTGCCTGCGCATGGCCTCGATGAACACCCCCAATATGCTCTCCAACTCGCTCTCGGTGGTGGGCGGACTGATCCTTGGGGAGTTCGCCGTGAGCATCGGCTGGCTGATCCCCGAGGTCATCGTGTATATGGCCTTCGTGGCCATCGCCAATTTCTCGCAGAGGAGCTATCAGCTGGGCTACGCCTTCAAATTCATGCGCATTCTCCTGCTGATCCTGATCCAATGCTTCAACCTCACGGGCTTTTTCGCAGGTCTTGGCGTGATCCTGCTTTTGCTCGTGACCAACCGCACGGTCAACGGGCGCCGCTCCTATCTCTATCCGCTCATTCCCTTCAACGGCCGCGCCTTGCTCTCGCTTTTCTTCCGCGTGCGCAAGGATCGCTTCGTCGGCACGCAGGGCGAGGAGGGAAAAAACGGCGAATGACGCGAAAAACAAACGCGCGCCCTGCAATTTTTTGCAGGGCGCGGAGCTGTTTATTCGGGTAGGGTCAAGCCTTCGGGGGCTCGAGGATCAAGAGCTCGGGGGGATTGCCCACGCGCGGAATGCCCGTGTGGTCGCCAAGACCGCGGCTGATCACGCATCTGCCCTCGTGCACGCCGTCCGTGTATTTCGGGAAGAGCCCTTGCCCGGGGGCGTAGAGCCCTCTGCCAAAGAAGCGCCAGTGTCCGCCGTGTGCGTGTCCGCAAACGGTCAGCTCGATGCCTGTTTTGGCCACGTAGGGGGCAAAATATTCGGGATGGTGGCAGAGCAGAATACGCGTGCCCTCTGCCCGATCAAAGGAGGCAAGTGCCGCCTCGTCGGGGGCTTTTTGGGGGTTATGTACGCCCGAGGTAAGACCGCAGATGCGCATTCCTTCGTGCAAAACGCTCTCGTTTTCGAGAAGCGTTGCGCCGCACGCGCGAATGCGGGCGCGGACCTCGTCGGTCAGGGGCGCGGACTGCGCACGGGTAAATCTTAAGCGGCTCCCTGCACGGGAGATCTCGTGATTGCCGAGCGAATAAAAGGTGGGGGCGAGGTCTGCGGCGGCCTTGAGCAGGAGATAGCCCTCGGAGAGAGGATCCTGCAGGCGCTTATTGCCCATCAGGTCTCCCGGGATCAGGATCAGATCGGGCTTTTCCTCGCGCAGAAGCGCGATCACGCCCTCCGCCTTTGCGCGGTGCAGGTCGCTCAGAACGGCGATCCTCTGCACGGGAAGCTCTTTTAGAAGGGGCAGGGAAACGTGCGTGACGGTCAAGGGGTGTGCAAACTGCGCCTTTCCCTTCCTGCGGAGCAGGAGCAAAAGGAGCAGGAGGAGCGAGCAGGTGATCAGCGCGCCCGAGAGGTCGATCGCCACGTCCTTCAGGCTTGGCCCTCGGTCGGCCGAGAGGAATTGGTGCAGCTCGTCCGTGCAGGCGTAAAAGAGCGTAAAGGCGAGCGCGGTGCAGTAGGGAAAGAGGGCGCTGCCGCCAAAGGTCATGACAAAGAGGAAGACAAGCGCACCAAGGCTGCCAAACTCCACGGCGTGTGCAAGATTGCGCATATGGGGGTGGAGCGCCTTGAGCAGGCTTTGCTGCTCCTGACTGGGGCGGGAATCAAAATTGGGTACGGTCACCTGCACGAAGATCTCGGTGGCACTGCCGCTGGTCTTGGCAGACTCCGTTCCGCTTTGTGCAGAAAAAAAGAAGATCGCCCCCATGTTGGCCAGAATGAGAAGGCCAAGCAAAAGACGGGGGAGGAGCAAGCGTTTTGCGTATGGCGTCATAAAAGATCCTTTTTGCGTATTGGGGAAGGGGAAGCCCTTCCTCTGCCCTCATCATACCATATTTCGACGCAAAAAGCAAGCCCCTTTTGGGAAAAACGCGCTCCCGAAAAGGGGCTTTTGCCATTCGCGCCTATCCTCCGCACAGGAGCAGAAGGAGCAGGAGCAAAAGGATCTCGCCGTCCTCCCCCTCTCTCCCGAGGAGCAGAAGCAGACCGAGCAGGAGAAGCTCGTCAAGCGCAAGCCCGCCAAAGCCGAGGGGAAAAGGACTGCGGCCCTTTGCCCGAGGGGGCTCCTGCGGCAGCGTAGGCTCCTCCTGCGGAGCCGGGGACGGGAATTTCCCGAGGGTGGGGGAGGAAGGCTGATTTTCGCCCGTGTGCCCATCTTTTGTGGGGGACGTATGGCGATTTACCTCCTCTTTTGGTGTCTCGGTGGGGATATTGGGCTCTTGCACGGCGTCGGGGCGCGGAAAGGCGCAGCCGCCGTAATGCTCGGGCAGGCGGATCTCCTCGCGTCGGCTGCCCGACGGATCGGGTGAACGAAAATACACGCTTTCAGCTCCTTTCCTGTCCGCTCTGCAGGCCCTGCAAAAGCTCGCGGATCCTTGCCACGCGGAGAACGGTGTCCACGGCCTCGCGCCGCGCGGGAGAGAGAAAGGGCTTGAGCGCGCAGAGCAGAGCCTCGCGCTCGCCCATGGGCCCCTTTCCCCGTCCCGTGCCCGACGGAAGACGTCCGCCGAACGAGGAGAGAAGGGCGGGGAGCATCTCCAAAAGGGCAGGGCTTGCGGCAAGGGGAGATGTCCCTACGGGGAGGGACGGGGATTTTTCGGTTTCGGTTTCGGTCTCGGTCTCGGCTTCGGTCTTGGCAGAAGCCTCCTCTGGGGGGGCGCTTTGCGCGTCCTTCGGGGAAGGTGCGGCAGTCTCCTCGGCGGGCGGGGCCTCGGCGGCCGTCTTTACGATCTCGCCGATCCGCGAGAGGAGTGCAGGGTCGCGCATCAGGCGTCCAAGTGCCTCGGGAAGGGGCGAGACGGGTGAAGGGGTGTCTTGCATTCGGCATTCCTCCAAGCGCCCTCTCAGCGGCCGCGGCGGCCGCGGAGGTACTGCTGATAGATCTCCCCAAGGCGTTCAAGGTCCTCCTCGCTTGCCATGCCGAGGGCCAGGCGTATGCTTTGAATGCTTGAGGGGTCAAGACCGAGCTGCTGTGCAGGAATGCCGCTTTCCTGTGCGATTTGGCGGATCACACGCTCCAGCTGCTCGTCGCTCATGCCAAGAAGGCGTTCGAGCATTCGTTTGTCCAGTTGCATAGGCGTTCTCCTTTTCATTGGAATGGGTTCAAGGGCAGTATATGAGGGTGTCCGCAGGGGCGTTCCCCACGCTCTTGTAAAAAAGCGACGGGGAGGAAAAAAATGCGCAAAATCCGTAGACAAGGCGAGCAAAAAATGCTATAATGAGAAAGGAACGACCAAAGCGAAGGGAGAGGAAGACATGGAGCTTTTGGTCATCTCAGATGCCCACGGAAATCGGGAGGCGATCTGCGAGGCTCTGCGCCGTCAGGTGCGTCCGCCGGATGCGCTCCTGTTCTTGGGGGACGGTCTGCGCGACCTGCCCGATCTTCCCGACGGGCGGACGGCTCTTTACGCCGTGGCCGGGAATTGCGACGGCTATCTTCCGTTCTTTCCCGAAGGAGAGAACAGGGAGCTTTGCCTGCTCTCGCTTGACGGGCATCGCCTTCTGCTCACGCACGGGCATCGCTTTGGGGTCAAGGGGGGCTGCGGCGCGCTTCTGACCTATGCCGCACAGCAGGGCGCGGATATCGTGCTTTACGGGCACACGCACCTGCCGCACGCCGAGGTGATCCCTGCGGGCACGGTGCTGGGAGGGTTTTCCACGGAGCGGCCGATCTATCTGTTCAACCCGGGTAGCATCGGGCAGGACGTGGACGGCAAGGGCTATTCCTTTGGCACGGTCACCCTGCGCGGCAATAACGTGCTGCTCTCGCACGGACGCATTCTCCGATAGGCCAAGCGGAGGACGCAAAAAAAGACCGCACCGCGGTGCGATCTTCGTTTGTTTTTTCTCGGTTGGGCTCAGACGGTGGAGGGGATCTCCTCGGCCTGCTCACTCTCCTCAAGGGCTGCCACACGCTCGGCCTCCTCAAGAGCGGCCTCGTAGGCGGCGATCACGCTGGATTCCAGCATCCCACGGAACTGTGCGTTGATGGGATGTACGATATCGCGGTAGGTATCGTCGGGATTTTTGCGGCTGGGCATGACGATGAAGAACTTTTCCTTTGCATAGATCACCTTAATGTCATGGACGGCAAGCTGGCCGTCGAAGGTGACAGAAACGATTGCCTTCATCGGGCCCTCGTCAAAGAGCTTTCTGACTTTGATATCGGTAATTTGCATTTGCTTGGTTCTCCGTTCTAAGATAGACTTCCGTTTTTTTCGGATGTATATAGTATACCGCAAGTTTGTGATAAATATGCAAAGAAAATCGTATATTTTTGTGAATTTACCGCCTTTTTATTGATAAAAACGTTAATATTCCGACATAAATAATCACAAAGTTCATTTTGAGTTCATTTTTTGCACGGGAAAGGAGGAAAACGTGGCACTTCCGAATACGCATTACGGGGCGCCCGCCATCGAGCGGATGCTCCGAGACTGTCAGGGGATATTTTTCATCGGGATCGGTGGGATCAGCATGTCTGCTCTCGCCAGGATCACCAAGCGGCAGGGGTATCGCGTGGGCGGCTCGGACCGCAGCACGAGTGAGGTGACGGCGGCGCTTGCGGACGAGGGGATCGAGGTCTTCACGGGGCATTCGGCCGCCCATCTGGAGGGCTATGACGCCGTGGTCTATACCGTGGCCATCGACGGCGAGAATCCCGAGTACCGCGAGGCCATCTGCCGAGGACTGCCCGTGCTCTCCCGCGCGGACTATCTGGGGTATCTGATGGCGCGCTTTTCCAAGCGCATCGGCGTCTCGGGTATGCACGGCAAAAGCACCTGCACCGCCATGTGCGCGCACATTCTGGAGGCGGCAGGCGACCCCACGGTGCTTTGCGGAGCGGAGCTTTGCGAAAAGACGCACTCCTCCTGCCGCATCGGCGCACCCGACGGCGTTTTCCTCTTTGAGGCCTGCGAATACATGGACTCCTTCCTGGACCTCTATCCCACCCTGGCGGTGATCCTGAACCTTGGCATGGACCACGTGGATTATTTCCACAGCATGGACCAGATCCGTCGCTCCTTCCGCGCCTTTGCGGAGCGGACGGACGGCGCGGGAGGCGTGCTTTGCAACGCGGATGACAGCGAGTGCCTGCGCGCGCTGGAGGGCTTTACGGGAAAGGTACATAGCTTTGCCCTCGTTGCTCCCGCCGAATTTACGGCCGAGCGGATCTGCTACGAAAAGGGGCGCACGTCCTTCGATTTTTGCCGCTACGGGGCGCGGCTTTGCCGCATCAGCATGCCCGTTTGCGGAGAGCATAACGTCTACAACGCCCTGGCGTCGGCCGCGGCATCGCTTCTCGTCGGCGTCCGTCCCGACGTGATCGCCAAGGGGCTTGCCGATTTCCATGGGGCAAAGCGCCGCATGGAGCGTAAGGGAAGCCTTGGAGGCGCGGAGATCTACGACGATTACGGCCACCACCCCGACGAGATCAAGGCCACCCTTAAGGGCGCCCGACAGATGGGCTACGAGCGCGTGCTTTGCGCCTATCAGCCGCACACGTATAGCCGAACGGCGGGATTGCTTCGCGAATTTGCCGAGGCGCTGGGAGAGGCCGACCGCGTGTTTATGGTCGACATTTACGCGGCGCGGGAGCAGAACGTTTACGGCGTTTCCTCGGAGACGCTGGCGGGCATGATCGGCGAGAACGCACGCTACTGCGGCGATTTTGCCTCCACGGCCGCCGCCATCAGGGAGGAGGCGCGCGAGGGCGACCTCGTGATCGTCATGGGCGCGGGCGACATCTTCCGCGTGTTTGACCTGCTTTGGGAGGAATGACATAAAAAAGCCTGCGCGTCCTTGGCGTGATACTCCAAGCGGAGTATCACGCCAGTTCTATTCGCCTGCGGCGAGTTTTATTGCTACGCAGTGATATTCGGCTTACGCCGAGTGGTATTCGCTTCGCGAGTTTGCATGGCGAATAGAATATCACTGAAGCCGCAAGGCTTCAATATCACTCTGTTGCGAAGCAACAAGAATATCACTCTTGCTTTCTCTGCAGATTTGTTATATAATGAATAGGGGTATGGGCTTTGCTCTATGCCTTTGTAATACAACGGCGAAACTGGCGATAAAAAGCAAGCATCGATGAAAAGGAGCAACTTATGAATTTGCAGATTTATGAAAAAGATAAATTCGTCGAAATGGATTCTATGCACGATTCAATAGCAACAAACATTTCGATAAAAGATAAGACCTTGCTTATCACATACGACAATCTGAATGAGGGAGTAATAGGGCGAGATGGACTGTCTTATTATAAAAACCAAAAATTGACAATCGAATATGTGATAGATTCATACTGTGATGTGAAATTCTTTAGAAGAAACAAATACAAATATGTTGACTTATTAGAAGAAAACAATAAATTCTATAAGCTTATCAATGGTTGTTCATTTATGTCGTATAAGTACGCAATTGACAGCTTTGGAGAGATAATACTGTTTTTTAATATCCGAGAAAAAAACAAATATTGGTGCTTTGAGATCAGTATGGATGCAGAAAAAATTATATATCATTGGGAATAATGGTAAAACCCCGACAGACATTGAAAA
>JAFWAA010000028.1 GCA_017507905.1 Clostridia bacterium
AGTGCGGGCGTGATGCCGGTGAAGTGGAACCAGTCGGCACCCTCAAAGATGGTATCCCAATCAAAGTCGGATGCGCTTGCCTCCTGGATCGCGGAGTGTGCGCGGTCATAAATGCAGACCGAGCCGCGCTGAGAAGCACCCTTTTCAAGGAAGTAGATGCCCACGCGGTCGCCGCCGCGAACGATCTTCGAGGTGTCCACGCCGAAATAGCGCAGGGAATCCACAGCAGCCTGTCCGATGGCGTGCTTGGGGAGCTTGGTGACGTAGGTGCTGTCCAGACCGTAGTTGGCAAGGGATACGGCAACGTTTGCCTCGCCGCCGCCAAAGGTGGCCTGCATCTGGTCATTCTGGAAGAAGCGATAATAGCCGTTAGGGGCCAAGCGGAGCATCAGCTCACCGAATGTTACGACTTTCATTTGAGTACCTCCATAAGTGCTGCACAGTTTTTCTTGATGTCGTCCTTCATCATGAAGCTGCCGCCAACGGCGACGATCTTCTCAAAGGCGAGGAAATCCTTGATGTTGGAAAGGTCAACGCCGCCCGTGGGCAGGAACTTGACCTGCGGGAAGGGGCCGGAGAGCGCTTTGATCGCGCCAAGGCCGCCGTAGACGTTTGCGGGGAAGAACTTGACCGTGGTGATGCCAAGGGCAATTGCCTGCATGATCTCGGTGGGGGTTGCGCAGCCGGGGAAGTAGGGCACGTCTGCCTTCTTGCAGACCTCGGCAACCTCTGCGGAGAGACCGGGAGAAACGATAAAGGTCGCGCCTGCGGCGATCGCCTGCTCGGCCTGTGCGCCGTTGATCACGGTGCCTGCGCCAATGTGCATCTCGGGGAATTTCTCTACGCCGATGCGAATGGCGTCAGCCGCACACGCCGTGCGGAACGTGATCTCTGCTGCGGGAATGCCGCCCTCCATCAGTGCGGCGAGGGTGGGCTCGGTGTCCTCGAGGTTTTTGATGACGACCACGGGGAGAACGCGGATCGAGGCAAGCTTTGCCTCAAATGCAGTCTGGTTCATACTCTGTACCTTCCTTGTTATATGTGAATTGTATTTTTATCTTCCTTGGGGGTGCGGTTGAGGATCTTTTTGTACTGCCGATAGAAGGTGGCGTAATTCTCAAAGCCGCAATGCTGGGCCACCTCGGTGGGCACCATGCCGGAGCGGATCAGCTCCTGGGCGTAGAGCATCTTCTTTTTGGCCACGTACTGCATCAGGCTGATGCCCAGGTGCTTTTGAAAAATGTGGACGATCCAGGAGACGCTCACGTAAAACTGCGCGGAGAGGGAGGCCGCCGAGATGTTCCTCTCGGGATGCTCCTCGATAAAGCGCAGGATGCTGTCCAGGGTGGGATTCTTTTGAATGGGGAGAACGGATTCCTTTGGCGGATTGTGCTTGAGAAAGAGGAGAAGGGGACGAATATTCTGCTCGATCAGGCAGGAAAGCTCGTCCTTGCTGAAGATCTCCTCGGACTGACTCCAGGCCTCGAAGAAGTGGTTGATGTAGGAGTCCTTGGGGATATTGAAGATGCAATCCACGTCGGGGAGGAGCTGCGAGAGTCCGCCGCCAAGCTCTGCCTCGGAAAAGTTGATCACGAAGCGCTCGTAGCGGGAGGCTGACCGCAAGCGCAGGTGGTGATAGGTCCTGGGCGCGATCAGAAGCAGGTCTCTGCGCTGAAGGCGGTAGACCGCGCTTTCCACCACGTAATCCGCGTCTCCGTCCACAAAGTAGAGGATCTCGTAATCACTGTGCATATGACGGTGAAAGGGGGATTGCGTCGGCGTGTCGGTCTTGGTGTGACTGAAGGTCATAAAGGCTCCTTTTTTGCCCGCTTTTCGGTGAAAATCGGCCAAACAAGATTAGTATAAGACATAATAATTCTATCTGTCAATATAGTATAACACAAGAATGCCAAAATTGCAATATTAAATGTGATTTTTGTTATTAACTTTCTTTTTTGGCAGTGTTATAATGTATTCGTAAAGGTTTGTCTGAGAAGGATAAAGAAAACCCATATTCCAGTAAAGGAGAACAAAACAATGATTCGTTTGAGTGCATTTTCGGACGAGGCAGGCAATAGCCTCAAGGAGCAGATCGAGGCGCTGAAGCGCAACGGCATTTCCTATATGGAGATCCGCAACGTGGACGGCGTCAACGTGCAGAAGATGACCCTGGAGCAGGCCGAGGAGATCCAGCGCGAGCTGGAGGCAAACGGCATTTCCGTTTGGTCGGTTGGCTCCCCCGTGGGCAAGGTCAAGCTCAAGGAGGATTTCTGCTTTGAGGATTACCTTGAGGACGTCCGCCACATCTGCAAGCTGGCGAATATTTTCAAGACCGACAAGATCCGTATGTTCAGCTTCTTCCTCGCCTACGATAAGGCAGAGGAGGTCTACGGCTACCTGCGCCGCATGGTCGAGGTTGCCAAGGAGTACGGCGTTCAGCTCTATCACGAAAACGAGAAGAAGATCTACGGAGACACCTCCGAGCGCGTTCTGGACATCATGGCGCACGTGGACGGATTGAAGTACATCTACGATCCCGCAAACTACCTGCAGGTAGACGAGACGGCAGATACCACCCTCAATCTTCTGCACGGCAAGACCGATTACTTCCACATCAAGGACGTTATCCTGGAGACGGGCGAGCTGGTTCCCGCAGGACATGGCGACGGCAAGATCGACCGTCTGATCGAGATGATCACCGACGATAAGGTCCTGAGCATCGAGCCTCACCTGGCCATCTTCGAGGGCTACAGCACCATCGACGACGAGCAGATGAAGAACAAGTTCCATTTCTCCAGCAACGGCGAGGCATTCGACGCCGCAGTCGCTGCCGTCAAGGCGCTTCTTGCAAAGGCCGGCTACGTCGAGAAGGACGGCGCTTTCGTTAAGGCATGAGGACCGGGCTGAATCTGTATTCGCTGCGCCATCAGGTCGACACGGAGGAGAAGCTCCTCCAAACGGCGCATGCCCTGCGGGAGATGGGATATTCCTCCTTGCAGTTTTCGGGTGACAAGCACGGCCCCGACACCATTCGGCGCACGATCAGCGAAACGGGACTTCCCGTCGTGCTGACGCACGTGCCGATGGACCGCATCATCAACGATACCGACGCGCTGATGGAGGAGCACGCCTCCTTTGGCTGCTACAACATCGGTCTTGGCGGAATGGATCCCAGGATCACGGCAGACCGTGATCGCTGCTATTCCACCCTTGAGCAGCTGGAGCGTGCCGGCGAGCGCATGGCAGAGAAGGGCTTTTCCTTCTTCTATCACCACCACCATTTTGAATTTCTGAAGCATGACGGAGAGACGGTGTTTGATTACATCATCAGAACCGCCCCCCACATCAATTTCACGCTGGATACCTACTGGCTGCAGTACGGCGGCGTGGACGTTTGCCAAACGATCGAGCGCCTGCGCGGACGCATTCGTTGCGTTCACCTCAAGGATTACCGCATCGAGGCCAAGTGGGATGAGAAGGGGAACGTCAAGCTGGAGCCCGTTTTCGCTCCCATCGGTGACGGCACGATGGATTTTGCCGCCATTCTTCCGAAGGCGCGGGAGGCAGGCGCGGAGCATTTCCTCGTCGAGCAGGATAACGCCTCGGACATGAAGGATCCCTTCGCCCAGGTCGAGCGGAGCATCCGCTATCTCAATACGCATTTTTGAATCGCTTTTTGAATTGATGAAAGGACACGAACATGGAAAAGATTAAATTCGGTATCGTTGGCGTAGGTAACCAGGGAAGCAACTACGCGCTGAACCTTTTTGAGAAGGGCAAGATCGAGAACGGCGTTCTCACGGCTCTCTGTGACTGCAATCCCGTAAAGCTGGATGCCGTCCGCGCAAAGCTTGCCGATCCCGATTCCGTACGCTACTTTGAAAACTACGCCGATCTTTTGGAGAGCGGCTCCTGTGACGCCGTGATCATCGCCGTTCCGCACGAGCTGCACCCCGAGATGGTCATGCAGGCTCTGGCCAAGGACGTTCACGTGATCAGCGACAAGCCCGCAGGCGTTTATGCCAAGCAGGTCCGCGAGATGAACGAGTTTGCCGCAAAGAGCAAGGCAAAGTTTGGCATGATGTTCAATCAGCGCACCAACTGCATCTACCGCAAGATGAAGGAGATCATTGCCGACGGCGGCATTGGTGAGCTGCAGCGTGTGACCTGGATCATCACCGACTGGTACCGCACGCAGGAATACTACAACAGCGGAAGCTGGAGAGCCACCTGGAAGGGTGAGGGCGGAGGCGTTCTGATCAATCAGTGCCCCCACCAGCTCGACCTTGTGCAGTGGATCGTCGGCGAGCTTCCCGAAACGGTCAACGGCTTCTGCCAGTACGGCAAGTGGCACGATATCGAGGTTGAGGACGAGGTGACCGCCTTCTTCCGTTACGCAAACGGCGCAACGGGCGTCTTCATCACCACCACGGGCGAGGCTCCCGGCACCAACCGTCTGGAGATCTCGGGCACGCGCGGAAAGCTGCTCAGCGATTCCACGGGCGACCTCATCTGGTACCACAACGCACAGGATTCTCAGGAGTGGTGCCGCACCACCACTTTCGGCTTTGCCAAGCCCAAGTGCGAGAAGATCGAGGTGGAGACCGACGGCAAGAATCCCCAGCACGCAGGCATCATCAACAACTTTGCCAACGCGCTCCTCGGCCTTGAGGAGCTGTTCGTGGACGGACGCGATGGCATCGCAGGCGTTCAGCTGATGAACGCGATCGAGTACTCCGGCTGGAATGGCGGCATGGAGGTCACGCTTCCCGTAGACGAGGAGGCTTACCTTGCCGAGCTCAACAAGCACCGCGCTACCTCGGTCGTCAAGAACGTGGACGACAACAAGGTCGCAGACACGGCAGGAACCTTCGGCAGCCAGGTAAAATGAGAGTCGCCGTCATCGGTCTTGGCGTGATCGGACGCGTTCACGCAAGGATCCTTCGCGAGAATGGCTCGCTTAGCGCCGTATGTGACGTTGACGCGGCAAAGCTTGCCGAGTACACGGACGTTGCGCACTATACCGACTACACGCGCCTTTTGGATGACTTTCGTCCGGATGCCGTGCATATCTGCACGCCGCATTACCTGCACGCAGAGATGGTGATCGCCGCCCTGGAGCGGAATATTCACGTTCTTTGCGAAAAGCCGCTCTGCATCAGCCACGGGGAGATCGACGCGATCCTTCGTGCCGAGGAACGCTCAAGCGCATATCTTGGCGTTTGCCTGCAGAACCGCTACAATCCCGCCAACCACTTTGCCAAGGAATATCTGGAGGACAAGAAGGTCAGCGCCGCCGTGGCGCACGTGGCCTGGAATCGCGATGCGGATTACTACGCTACCGCAGATTGGCGAGGCAAATGGGAGAGCGAGGGAGGAGGCGTCCTGATCAATCAGGCACTCCACACGCTCGACCTGCTCCAGTGGCTTGCAGGAAAGCCCGAGAGCCTTGTGGCAAGCGTCTCCAATCTCACGCTTGACGGCGTGATCGAGGTTGAGGACACGGCCGTGATCCTCGGAGAAGGGAAGACAAGGATCTCCTTCTTTGCCACCAACGGCGCGGGAGCGGATCTCCCCGTGGAGATCACCGTCAAAACCAATGCAGGCACCCTCAAGATCCTGCCTAAGGCCGTTTTGGCTGACGGAGAGCTCCACACCTTCGAGAGCAACGCACCCGTTAACGGAAAGGTGTGCTACGGCAACAGCCACGGCACGCTGATCGCGGATTTTTACCGCTGTATTGCCCAGGGGCGTCCCTTTCCCATCAACGGTCGGGAGGGAGCCGAGGTCGTCCGCCTGATCCTCGCGGCCTACGAGAGCCGCGGAAAACGCACGGCCGTTCGTTGATCCCGTTTTTTCAGACGCAGAAAATACATTAAAACGCAGGAGAAATCAGCAAAATGAAAGCTTTTTTTGACGATTCCGTGCTTTTGCGCAACGAAAGCGCACGGATCCTGTTTGAGAAGGTAAAGGACCTTCCCATTATCGACTATCACTGCCACCTCAATCCGCAGATGATCGCCGAGGATCGCAGCTTCTCGGATATCGGCGAGTTCTGGCTGGCAGGCGACCACTACAAGTGGCGCGCCATGAGAATGTGCGGTGTGGACGAGCATTACATTACGGGAGATGCCACCTTCAAGGAGAAATTCTTAGCCTATGCACGCATCATGCCCAAGATGATCGGAAATCCGCTCTACTACTGGACGCATATGGAGCTGAAGCAGATCTTCGGCATCAACCGTCCCCTCAACGCCGAGAGCGCCGAGGAGATCTACAACGAGGCCAACCGCAAGCTGGCCGACCTTTCGGTCCAAAAGCTTCTGCGCTTCTTTGGCGTAGAGCGTCTGGCCACCACCGACGATCCCGCGGACACGCTGGAGTTCCACGGCAAGCACGGTGACACGCTCGTTACCCCCACCTTCCGTCCCGACCAGGTCTACGCACTTTCCGAGGCATATCTCGAAAAGCTGGCGGCCGCCGCGGAAATGGAGATCGGATCGCTTGACGATCTGCTCTGCGCGCTTTCCTCGCGCCTTGACTTTTTCGTCAGCAAGGGCTGCTTTATTGCCGACCACGGCTTTGAGCGCTTTCCCACGCATTACGCAAGCCGCGAGCTTGCCAAGCAGCTTTTCGCAAAGCGGGGCACCTGGAGCGCGGAGGAGCAGGATCTCTTCTTCGGCTTCCTTCTGACCTGGCTGATGAAGGAATACAAGAAGCGCAACATCACCGCGCAGATCCACTTTGCCGTCACGCGCAACGTCAACCGCGAGCTCTTTGCCAAGGTAGGCCCTGACAGCGGACTTGACGTGCTCAGCACGGCGCCCGATCCCAAGGATCTGATCCGCTTTTTGCAGCAGCTTCCCGACGCCGAGCGTCCCGACATCGTTTTGTATACCCTCAACGATGCAACGCTCACCTCGCTGGCCAGCGTCAGCGGCGCCTTCCGCAACGTCCGCATGGGCGCGGCATGGTGGTTCAACGATACCCTCAACGGCATCCGTCGCAATCTCCTGACGGTTTCGGAATATGCTTCCCTTGGCACCAATCTCGGAATGCTCACCGACTCCCGCAGCTTCTCCAGCTACTCGCGCTTCGACTTCTTCCGCAGGATCGTCTGCGATTTCGTCGGCGAGATGGTGGAGAACGGGGAATACGACCTTGCCTCTGCCGAGCAGCTGCTCGCGGATATCTGTTACAATAATGCAAAGGAGTTAACGAACGTATGAAGATGACCTTCCGTTGGTATGGCGAAAAGGACTCCATACCGCTCAACTACATTAAGCAGATCCCCAATATGTCGGGTGTCGTAACGGCTGTTTACGACGTTCCCGTGGGCGAGGTCTGGAGCGAGGATAAGATCGCTCGCCTGCATCAGCTCTGCCGCGAGGCGGATCTGGAGATGGAGGTGATCGAGTCGGTTCCCGTGCACGAGGACATCAAGCTCGGCAAGCCCAGCCGCGACCGTCTGATCGCCAACTACGCACAGACCATTCGCAATCTCGGCAAGTTTGGCGTCAAGTGCATTTGCTACAACTTTATGCCCGTATTCGACTGGCTTCGCACCAACCTCAAGACCGAGGCGGCGGACGGCAGCAACTCGCTCTCCTACAACCACGAGGAGCTGATGCGCCTTGATCCCAAGAACCTGCATCTGCCGGGCTGGGATGAGAGCTACAGCACGGACGAGCTCAACTCCTTGCTGGAGTCTTACAGCGGCATTTCGCACGAACAGCTCTTTGAGAATCTGGTCTACTTCCTCAACGGCATTATGCCCGCCTGCGATGAGGCCGGAATCAACATGGCCATTCACCCGGACGATCCGCCGTGGGATATGTTCGGCCTTCCCAGAATCATCACCTCGGCAGAGAGCTATGACAAGCTCTTTAGCGCCGTTCCCAATCCGCACAACGGCGTGACCTTCTGCACGGGCTCTCTGGGCGCAGGACGCTTCAACGATCTGCCCGATATGGCCAAGAAGTACGCTTCCCGCATCTATTTCGCACACATTCGCCAGCTTCAGTACCACGGAGACATGGATTTCACCGAGATGGGACACCTCACCTCTGCCGGCAATCTGGACATCTACGCGATCGTCAAGGGACTTGTCGAGGCAGGCTTTGAGGGATACGTCCGTCCCGACCACGGCCGCAACATCTGGGGCGAGGACGGCAAGCCCGGCTACGGACTTTACGACCGCGCACTCGGTGCTGCTTACCTCAACGGACTCTTTGAGGCCATTGAAAAGAACTAAATCAGGATCGGAAAGGATTTTAGAGCTATGAATTTACCGTTTCATGTTGAATTGAAGGATAAGGTTGCCGTCATCACCGGTGCAGGCGGCATCATCTGCAGTGAGTTTGCCAAGGCAATGGCCGAGTGTGGCGCGAAGGTTGCGCTTCTCGACATCAACGCCGAGGCCGTGAAGAAGGTCGCCGAGGAGATCGGCGAGAACGCGCTGGCCGTTCCTTGCAACTGCCTGGACAAGGCAAGCATCGAGGCCGCACACGAGCTGATCGTAAAGACGTGGGGAAAGGTCAACTTCCTCATCAACGGTGCCGGCGGAAACAACCCCAGAGCCACCTGCGACAACGAGTACATGACTCCCGACCTCGACGTGGCAAAGGATTTCTTTGCTCTGGAGGAGAGCGGACTGAAGTTCGTCTTTGACCTGAACATCACCTCGGCCTTCCTTGTGACGCAGGTCTTCGCCAAGGACATGGTAGAGGCGGGCGGAAACATCATCAACGTTTCCAGCATGAACGCTTACCGTCCTCTGACCAAGATCCCCGCATACAGCGCGGCAAAGGCAGGCATCAGCAACTTCACGCAGTGGCTGGCCGTGCATTTTGCACCCTGCAACATTCGTTGCAACGCCATCGCGCCCGGATTCTTCGTCACCAACCAGAACCGCGCGCTGCTCTACGATGCAGAGGGCAACCCCACCGCAAGAACGGGCAAGATCCTGGCGGCAACGCCCATGAAGAAGTTTGGAGAGATCTCCGACCTGATCGGCGCACTGCTCTGGCTTGCCGATGACAAGGCCAGCGGCTTCGTCACCGGAACGGTCATTCCCGTTGACGGCGGCTTCTCCGCTTACAGCGGCGTATAAAGAATATCAAAAAGAGGCTTGGAGCATAGATGGCTCCAAGCCTCTTTCGAAAACCGCATGAAAAATGCAAATTGTTTTTTGATGGAGTATATAAAGACAAAGCCCTCGAAAATTCGAGGGCTTTGTCTTCATATTCGATATAAGACGCAAAATACTACAAAATTATTTGGGGTACTTAGGTGAAAACTCTGTTCCACGAATCAAATAGTCAATTGAAACGTCAAAATAATCAGATAGGAGTAGCAACATTTGAATATCCGGACTTCTTCTCCCATTTTCATAATAAGATAACGCTTCTCTACTGATGGAAAGATCCATGGCCACTTTTAACTGACTAAAGCCTTTTCTTTTTCGAATTTCTTGTAATCCTACCATTTTTGACATAATAATGCCCCTTTTTATTTTTTTTGACTTTTTTATGAAAACCTCTTGACTTTATTGTAACATTGTGTTACAATATCAGCGTAACAGTTTGTTACGCAACAAAAAATCTTGAGAGGAGAAGAAAATGAGAAGGAAAATCATTGCTACCATGATTCTTGCTCTCATCGGCTGTGTAACAATCCGTTATATATCCAAAAAAATCAGAAAGGAGTAACGGAAGATGGGAAAGGGAAAAGCAATAGCAGGACTTGTTCTGGGCATTCTTGGTATCATTCTTGGCTTCTTGAATGGGTATTTCTCGATTGCCGGACTGCCAATCGCTATTATCGGCTTGATTTTGTCGGTAGTAGGCGGAAAGCAGTTGCGAGCTGACGGTCAGTCCGCCGGTCTTGCAACAGCCGGACTCGTGCTGGGAATCATTGCGGTAATTATTACGGCAATCGCATTCTTCACTTGCGGACTTTGCATTATTTGCGCTAATGCTCTGTAAGTCCCCTTATCGAGTTTTACCAACCAAACACAAAGTGGGATATGCTTCGATTGATTTGGAGCGTATCCCACGGGAAGGTCGTCATGACGATTTCTGCACCTTATTTTACCATATTGGGCCATCAAATTCCTCTATATGGTATTTCTTTTTATATTGGGATCTTTTTTGCAGCTTTAGTTGCTCTCCTTATTTGCAAACGCAAGAATATTCCTGGATATGAGATTGCTTATTCGGGTGTATATGCGATGATCGGGGCAGTTGTTGGAGCAAAGTTGCTTTTTATAGCGGTATCATTTCGCCAGATTATTACGGAGAACATTCCTATTGAAGCGATTATAAAAGGTGGCTTCGTTTTTTATGGCGGATTAATTGGCGGAATTTTTGGAATATTTATTTATACTAAGCAATTCCGAATGCGGATTGACGCTTTTTTTGAAATTTATGCGACCGTACTACCGCTGGGGCATGCTTTTGGCCGTATAGGGTGTCTATTTGCAGGATGCTGCTATGGGATTCCGCATCATGGCAAATTTAGTTGCACTTATTTAACTTCAATTGGAAACACCCCAGTCAATATTCCACTTCTCCCCATTCAATTAATTGAATCGATTGGATTATTCCTAATTTTTATCCTATTGCTGATCGTCTATTTGCGGACAGGGGAGAAAACAGGGAAGACGGCTACGCTATACTGCGTTTTTTATCCTATCTTAAGATTTGTATTGGAGTTTTTCCGCGGCGATACGGAGCGAGGCGGAATCGGCTTGCTTTCTACGTCGCAGTGGGTGAGTATACTTGTTTTTGTCTCTGCGATTGCTTGCTCAATTTGGAGAAAGCAAAAGAAAAAAGCGAATATCACCCAATAGCACTTTCACACAGAAACGCTTTTGCTTGCAAACAATTTCCATTCATAAAAGCGAGCCGTGGGAGCAGAATAGTATCAGAGCCGCGAAGCATCGCGCTCAATTGATATAGATTAAACGAACGGCGTGTGTCGGGCGGCGCGCAACCGCGTCTTGGCCGATACCGGACTGCGCTGTTTCTTGGAAGGAAGAAAAGGAACGGTGCAAGCCGTGATCCGTTCAGAACAGGAGAAAAAACCATGGCAAGCAATAAGACTCTTGTTCCGGAGGCTAAGGAAGCTCTGGAGAGATTCAAGATGGAGGCGGCAAATGAGGTCGGCGTAAACCTGAAGCAGGGCTACAACGGCGACATTACCGCAAAGCAGGCAGGTTCCGTTGGCGGACAGATGGTCAAGAAGATGATCGAGTCCTACGAGAACTCTCTGAAGAACAAATAAGAATGCTTGAACCCGTGGGAGGATAGCTCCCACCGTCGGTCGGCTCCGTAAGCTCGCTTGCGGATCGGATCGACCGCACCCTGTCGGCCGGCTCCAAGAGGTTGGACCGCATGGCAGGCGTGCGGCGCCGTCCATTCCCGTTGATCGGAATGGGCGGCGCATTTTTTTGTCGGGAAAACCGAAGGGAAGTGCAATTTGCGCACGGGCATTTCCAATTCTGAAGGCTTAAAAGGGGGAAAAACAGACAAAAAAGCGCGTTTCGTGAAACGTATTCTCAAAAAACAGCCAAAAAAGAGGAAATTTTTGAAATTTCCTTGCAATAAACGGGGAATTGTGCTATACTATTGAACAATAAAAAAGCAAAATGCTTATCGAAAGGAGTTTTTCTCATGAAGGAAGTTCTGAAAAAGTACGCCAAGCGGTATTTTATCGACGCGATGGGCGCGATGGCACTCGGTCTGTTTGCCTCGCTGCTGATCGGCACGATCTTCAATGCGCTCGGCATGATCCCCGGTCTCTCCATTCTTTCGACCATCGGCAAGGGCGCGCAGAGCGTTGCCGGACCTGCCATGGCCGTGGCCATCGCCGTGTCTCTTAAGGCCTCTCCCCTCGTGGTCTATTCCTGCGCCGCAGTTGGCGCATTGGCCAACACCAACGGAGGTGCCGGAGGACCTCTGGCCGTTCTGATCATCGCGATCATCGCTGCCGAGGTTGGTATGCTGGTTTCCAAGAAGACTAAGGTCGATATTCTCGTTACCCCTTTCGTCACCCTGCTTACGGGTGGCCTGCTCAGCGTTTGGTGCGCACCTTACATCGGCCGTGCCGTTGGCCTGATCAGCGACGTGATCGCCTTTGCCATGAACCAGCAGCCCTTTATTATGGGTCTGCTCGTCTCCGTCGTGGTCGGCATCGCACTCACGCTTCCCATCAGCAGTGCGGCGATCTGTGCGGCGCTTGGCCTTTCCGGCGTCTCGGGCGTGGCTCTAGCGGCGAGCGCATCGGGCAATCCCGAGGTGGCCGTTGGCCTTGCCAAGGCAGGAGGCGCTGCCGTTGCGGGCTGCTGCGCGCAGATGGTCGGCTTTGCCGTAATGAGCTTTAAGGAAAACAAGTGGGGCGGTCTCGTCTCGCAGGGCATCGGCACGAGTATGCTGCAAATGCCCAACATCATTCGCAATCCTCGCATCTGGATCCCCTCCATTCTCACCTCCGCCATCACTGGCCCCTTGGCGACCTGCGTCTTCCATATGGAAATGTACGGCGAGGCCATCAACTCGGGCATGGGCACCTGCGGTCTCCTTGGCCCCGTGGGCATCATTCTCGGCTGGTTCGGCGGCAGCTACCCCGGCACGGTGGGGGCTATGGATTGGATCGGTCTGGCACTCATCTGCTTTATCCTTCCCGCAGGACTTACGCTTCTGTTCAGCGAGATCCTCTACAAGATCAAGTGGATCAAGCCCGGCGACCTGACGCTGATCGATTGAGGTGGACGTATGACCTTTGATGAACGCAAGGCGCAGGTGCGCTCCTATCTGGGCAAGACCGTCCGCATTGAGATGGACCGACCCATAGGCACCGAGCATCCGAAGCATCCCGGTCTTCTGTATCCCATCAATTACGGCTATATTCCCGGCGTTTACGGGGGTGACGGAGAGGAGCTTGACGTGTATCTGCTCGGCGTAGATCAGCCCGTGGCCGAATACACCGCACGCATCATCGGCATCGTTCACCGCCACAATGACGTGGAGGACAAGCTGGTGGCAGCCCCCCTTGGTATGGATTACACCAAGGAGCAAATGGAGGCGGCCATTCATTTCCAGGAATCCTACTATGACAGCGAGGTCGAGCCCCTCGCATAAGCCATCACCAAAGAAAAAGCACCTGCGTGTCTTTTTGGACACGCAGGTGCTTTTGTTCTTTTTTGCTTATTCCGCTTGCGCGTTTTGCTCCTGCGGGAAGAAGGTCTTGATGGCCTTCACGGCAGGTCCGCTCTCGTATTCACCGATCTCGCCAAGCGCAAAGAAGCCGCATTCCTCTCCCGAAAGGCGAACGCGGTCGCCGCAGGAAAAGGAGGGAGATGGCTTGAGCTTTTTGAGATAGATCTCACAGCCGCTTCGGCAAAGATGCTCGAAGAAGGGGGGAAGCGTGAGGACGGGAAGATCGGCAAAGAGGGATTCGGTGTCGAGCAGAAGGTCTGCGCGCGCTTCCTCCGAGAGCGCCTCCAGCTCCTCTAAGGTGTGGGCACCCTCTATGGGAAAGCCGCCCGTCTCGGTGCGCTCAAGCGCGGCCATGCATCCGCCGCAGCCAAGTGCGCTTCCGATGCCGGCGCAGAGGGTGCGGATATAGGTGCCTCCCGAGCAGGTGACGGTCAGGGAGACCTCGTCCTCGCGCTCGGTCGGCTCGGCCTCGAGCGAGAGGATCTCGATCTCTCGTGCGCGACGCTCCACCGTGATGCCCTTGCGCGCCAGATCCACCAGCTTTTGCCCGTTGACCTTTAAGGCGCTGTACATGGGGGGCGTTTGCAGGATCTTACCGCGGAAGCGGGGAAGCAGGGCCTCAAGTGCTGAAAAATCGGGAATGCTTTCGGTCTGCGAGAGCACCGTGCCCGTAATGTCCTCGGAGTCGGTGGTGAGTCCGAGACGGAGACGCGCGCGATAGGTCTTGCGGTCGGCCGAGAGGTATTCCGAGGCCTTGGCCGCGCGTCCGATTAGAATGACCAGAACGCCTGTGGCCATGGGATCCAGCGTGCCCGTATGTCCCACGCGGCGCGTATGATAAAGACGGCGTATGCGATTGACCACGTCGTGCGAGGTTACCCCACAGGGCTTGTTCACGGTCAGAACGCCGGAAAGCTCAGGCATGGCGGGATTCTCCTTTCAATGGGATCAGGAAATGATCAGCTCGTCAAGCGAGCGCTTGGGAACGTAATGAACGCCGTTTTCGCGGTAGTAAGAGGTGTCTCCGTTCTCGGGAAGCGGAACGGTCTCCACGCGCTCGTCGGGCTTTCCCAGCGCGATCACGAGTTGGGGCGGAAGATGCTCGGGAAGACCGAGCAGAGTCATGACGGTCTCCTTGGAAAAGGAGCCGATCATGCAGCCGCCAAAGCCATCTTCAACGGCGGCAAGCAAAAGCGTCTGGGCAAGAATGCCAACGTCCTTTTGGAACTGCTCGGCCGACGCGATCACCTGCGTATCTGCGCAGATCACCGCGTAGGCGGTGGGGGCGTGCCCCTTCGGGGGAAGGGTAACGTCCTTCAGCTTGCCGGCCCAGCGCGTGGCGGAAAGCATATCTTGGCATTCCTTTTGCTCCGTGACGGGACGGATCTTCAGCATTTGCAGATTGATGCTGGAGGGGCAAAGACGGGTAAGGTCGATCCAGGAAAGCAGTCTTTCGCGGGATACGGGCAGGCTTTCGTCAAAGCTGCGGTAGCTTCTTGCGCGTGTCAGCAGATCCTTAAGCATAGCGTCCTCCTCAGAAGCGAACGTGCGCCGAGTAGATGACCTGGCCCTTTTCCGAGAAATTGCGCTCGTATTCGGTCATGACGTTGTCGGCGGCGATCTCGGAGGCGTGCAGATCGCGGGAGAGCCGCTCCACGGTCAGTCCGCAGGCGGCAAACTCCTCAAGGCTAAAGTCAAAGAGCCCCTCGTTGTCGGTCTTAAGGTAAAGCGTTCCGCCCTCAACGAGCAGGTTGCGGTAGGCCTCAAGAAAGCCGCGATGGGTCAGGCGGCGCTTTGCATATCCCTTTTTCGGCCAGGGATCGCTGAAATTGAGGTAGATGCGATCCACGGTGTGGGGCAGGAAGCGGTCGGTGAGCGTTTGCGCGTCGCCGATCAGAAAGCGAAGGTTGTCGGGGCGGGTGTCCTTTTTGGCCATGGCCTTTTCCAGGGCGATGCAGGCCACGTCGGGAACGCGCTCCATGGCGATCAGATTACAGTCGGGATGCTTTGCGGCCATGCCAACGGCAAAGTCGCCCTTTCCGCAGCCGATCTCCAGGTGCAGGGGACGGGATACGGGAAAGAAGACCGAGGGATCGACCGTCTCGGCGGCGTTCTGCTCGATCAGAATTGCGGAGCAGGCGGCGATGCGCTCGGCGCCGTGCTTTTTTCTTCTCATTCTCATCAGGATCAGGATTCCTTTCAAGGGTATTCACCTCATTATAGCAGAAATCCCGCTGAAAATCAATGCCGAAATGAAAAAAAGGCGAAAAGGCAAGAAAAAAGACGCCGCTGCACGAGCGTGCGCAGAGCGGCGTCCTGTTTTTCAGTTTTCGGTCGGGACGTGATCGTAGAAGATGGTGGCGGAGCTTAAAGCATCGTTGCCCCAAGGATAAATGCTGATCGCTCTCCAGAAGCTCTCGCTTCCGGTGTAGTAGACCACGTGCAGTCCCGTACAGCCCGAGAAGGCGTTGCTGCCCACGGAGGAAAGTCCCTTTCCGAGCGAAATGCTGACAAGCCCTCGGCAGCCGTAAAAGGCGCCCTCGCCGATCGTGGTCAGATCCTCGGGAAGGACCACGGAGGCAAGCGTCGTACAGCCGTTAAAGGCGTAGCTACCGATCTCGGTCACGCTCTCGGGGAAGATCACCGAGGTGATGCCGGTACAGCCCGAGAAGGTGCCGGATCCGACCGAGGTGATGCCCTCGGGCAGGGAGACCGTGCCGATCAGATTCTGGGGAACGGCAAGGATCTCGGTCTTTTCCTTGTTATACAGGATCCCGCCCTCAGAGGAGAAGGCCGTATTGGCTTGGGTTGCGGAGATGCTCGTCAGGCTGCGGCAACCGTTGAAGGCGCCCTTGCCAAGCGTCAGGAGCGAGTCGGGCAGCTCTACCTCGGCAAGTCCCGTGCATCCGTGAAAGGCGGAGGGACCGATCGAAAGCAGACCCTCGCTAAGCGTAAGCTCGGACAGGGTGATGCAATCGTAGAAGGCGCAATCCCCGACCGTGGTGACCGACGCGGGAATAGAGATCTTGGCAAGGCTGTTGCAGCCGCGGAAAGCCGAGGAGGCGATCGAGGTCACGCTCTCGCCAAGCTTGACGTTGATCAGGCTGATGCAATCGCGGAAGGCGGATTCGCCGACGTGGCGCACGCCGTTTCCGATCTTCACTGAGGAAAGGCTTGCACAGCCAAGGAAGGCCTCCTCGCCGATGGAAAGGATGCTGTCCGGCAGCTCAATGGAGCGGATCTTTGCATTTTTGAAGGCGGAATCCAGGATCTGCGTGACCGCAACGCCGTTGTAGCTTTCGGGAACGGTTACGGTGGTAAGGTATTCCGCTTTTCCCATCTTTACCCCGTAGGTGCCGTCGGGAAGGGGATAGAAATCCAGGATGGGATCCTCATCCTCCGGGTTCTCCGATGCCTCGGGGCGGATCACTCCGAGATTCACCTTCGTGCCATCGGTATAGGTGAGGATCAGCTCTCCCTTGTCGTTGATCTCGGCCTGCTCGATGCCGGTGCCTGCGGCGCCCGGCTCACCGGGAGTGCCCGATTCGCCGGCAGGACCTGCGGGGCCTGTGCAGGCGGATAGCGTCAGCGCAAGAGAAAGGATAAGAAAAAGGATTGGCAGGATCTGCCGAAACAGACGGTTTTTCATGTGCATTCTCCAAACGTTCAGGATATTCGGTGCCTTTATTATACCATGGCTTTTTGGGTTTGTCAATGGAGAGTGCTCTTTTTTGCTCGTTCCGTCAGTTCCTCCCGCCCATGGCCTCGCGGAGCTTTAGGAGGGCGCTTTTTTCAATGCGGGAGACGTAGGAGCGGGAGATGCTCAGGCTCTCTGCGATCTCGCGCTGGGTCTGCGGCTTGATGCCCCCGATGCCGTAGCGCATCACGAGGATCTGTTTTTCGCGCGGAAGCAGGCAGGTGTCCATCAAAGTGAGCATACGCTCGGCGGCGACCTTGCGGTCAATCTCTCCCGCCACGTCCTCCTCACTGCAGATCACGTCCATGTAGGTCAGAGGATTGCCGTCGCGATCCATGTCGATGGTCTCGTGAATGGAGATCTCGGGGGCAAGCTTTTTGCGCGAGCGAAAGTACATCAGGATCTCGTTCTGAATGCATTTTGCGGCGTAGGTGGCAAAGCGCGCGCCGTTGCGGACGTTGAAGGTGTCCACCGCCTTGACAAGCCCCACCGTGCCGATGGAGACCAGGTCCTCGGGATCCTGTGCGCCCGAATAGTATTTGCGCACGATGTGCGAGACCAGGCGGAGATTGTGCAGGATCAGCCTCTGCCGCGCCTCCTCGTCCCCCTCCTCGGCCCGCAAAAAGCAGGCCTGCTCCTCTTCTGGCGGGAGAGGAGGAGGAAAGGATTGGGGCGTGCCGATCCCGAGGATCAGGTGCATGATCTTGGTCAGAAAGGAGAATAAGGTTGCCAGCATAATTTCCTCCAAAGGTTTTTTCTATGGATATGAGCGGAGCGCCTAAAACTTGCCTGTCTCCCCGAAAAGCGAAGAAAAAGCGGGGACGCAACAGCGAAGAAGCGGGAAATCTGTTTGTTGACAAAGGTGCGGGGATATGCTATACTAAGCGTGAGGGTGCGCGTGCGCACCCTAGGAAAGACCAAAATCTGATTTTACGGAAGGAAAATTTGGCATGAAGATCGCAGTTATTACGGGCGCATCCTCGGGAATGGGAAAGGAATTCGTGCTTCAGCTCAGCCGCGAAAAGCAGCTGGATGAGATCTGGGTGATCGCGCGCCGCCGCGAGCGTCTCGTGGCTTTGCAGAGTGAGGTGTCGGTCAAGATCCGCCCCTTGGCACTTGATCTGACGCTTGACGAGAGCATTGAGGAATACCGCAAGCTTCTGGAGGCAGAGCAGCCCGAGGTTTCGATCCTGGTGAATGCCAGCGGCGTGGGCCGCTTTGGCGCGTTTGAGAACATGGAGCTTGAGACCATGTACCAAATGATCGACCTCAACGTCAAGGCCTACGTGGGCATGACCTATGCCACCATGCCGTATCTCAAGGAGGGAAGCGAGGTCTATCAGCTGGATTCACTCTCCTCCTTCCAGCCCGTGCCCTACATCAACGTCTACGGCGCGACCAAGGCCTTCGTGCTCAGCTTCAGCCGCGCGCTCAACGTGGAGTGGAAGAAGAAGGGCATTCACGTCATGGCCGTTTGCCCGGGCTGGGTCAAGACCGAGTTCTTTGATCACGCGGTCACGGACGACACCATCACCTATTACAACCGCTTCTATACGCCGGACCAGGTCATCAAGCGTGCCATTCGCGACATGAAGAAGCGCCGCGACGTTTCCATCTGCGGATTTCCCGTGCGCGCGCAGGTGCTGGCCACCAAGCTTTTGCCGCACAAGCTGGTCATGAAGATCTGGTGCAAGCAGCAAAAAAAGTGATGCTTTGAAAAACGCAACCTGAAGTTGGCAGAAAAAAACCGCAAGTGTATGGTCTTTTTGCGGCCAACGTGCTATCATAAAATCAATCAAACAAAAAAACAAAAAGGAGAGTGATTTTATGAATGAGTTCATGACAACTGGAGACAAGCTGGCAAGGCTTCGCCGCGAGGCGGGATACACCCAGGAGCAGCTCGCAGAGCTTCTTGACGTCTCCCGCCAATCCATCAGCAAATGGGAGAGCAACGCCGCCTATCCCGAGACCGAAAAGCTGATCCGCTTAGGGGAGCTTTACGGCTGCTCCATGGATTATCTGCTCAAGGAGGAGGTCACCGATCCGTCCGCGGTTGCGCCTGCCGCGCAGGCAAGCAGACCGCGCAGGATGCAGGACTGGTCCTTTGAATGGAAAAGTCAGCGCACGGTCCGCGGAATTCCGCTGGTCCATATTCACTTTGGTATTGGAAAGACGGCCAAGGGCATCCTTGCCGTCGGTCTTGCGGCAAAGGGAATATGCTCCGTGGGGATCTTTTCGATGGGGCTTTTTTCCCTTGGCGTTTTCTCGCTTGGCCTTCTGGCGCTCGGAGCCTTTTCGCTCGGTGGACTTTCCGCAGGGGCGCTGGCGATCGGGCTTCTCGCCTTTGGCGGTATTGCCTTGGGGATCGTGGCGTGCGGAGGCGTGGCCGTCGGCTGCTTTGCGGCAGGCGGTGTTGCCATTGGAAAATACCTTGCCGTAGGGGATCATGCCTTTGGCGAGATCGCTCTTGGCATCTCGCACATGAGCGCCAAGCGCTTTGGCGTAGCCCCCTTTCACGGGGAGCATCTTGCACGGGCCTCTGCTATGCTGGAGCAGACCGTGCCGTGGTGGCTCGCCTGGGCCAAGCGTCTTTTGCAGATCTTTCTGTGATGCCGATCCGCTGTTCTAAAAATGCTTCCTCTCTCGTAAGGTAATACTGACCAAGCGATAGGAGGGAAGCGAATGCAGCGTATTATGGTAGTCATGGGAACGCGCCCCGAGGCGATCAAGCTTTGCCCACTGGTGCAGGAATTGAAAAAAAGAAGGAATGTTGAGGTGCTGGTCTGTTCCACAGGTCAGCACCGTTCTATGCTCGACAGCGCTCTGCGCGCCTTTGACGTGCGCCCGGACGTGGATCTGGACTGTATGCGCACGGGGCAGGGGCACGCCACGCTTTCGGCACGGATCCTTCGCGGAATGGATGAGATCCTGCGCGCCGAGGAGCCCGACCTCGTTTTGGTGCAGGGGGACACGACCTCGGCCTTTTCTGCCGCTCTTGCGGCCTATTATGCGGGGATCCCGATCGGACACGTGGAGGCAGGCTTGCGCACGCACCGACGGGATGAGCCCTATCCCGAGGAGATGCACCGCAGAGCCATCGCACTTTTGGCGGAGTATCATTTCGCTCCCACCGTCACGGCAAAGCGCAATCTGCTTGGCGAGGGGGTGCGTGAGGACGCGATCTTCATCACGGGAAATACGGTGGTCGACGCTTTGCGCATTTCGCTCGGCAAGAAGGATCCGCACCTGGATTGGGAGCTTCCGAAGGACAAACGCATTCTGCTCTTTACCGCGCACCGCCGCGAGAGCCTTGGCGCACCCATTCGCGGAATGCTCCGCGCGCTTCGCCGCATTCTTGCGGAATACCCGGACGTGATCGCCGTTTGTCCCCTTCATCACAATCCCGAGGTCCGCTCTGCGGCAACCTCCATTCTCTACGATGCGCCGCGCGTGCGTCTGATCGAGCCGCCCGAGATGCTCTCCTTCCACCGCCTCATGGCACAGAGCTATCTCATCATGACCGATAGCGGCGGCATTCAGGAGGAGGCCTCGGTTATGGGCATTCCCACCGTGGTCATGCGGCGCAGCACCGAGCGGTGCGAGGGGATCCGCGCAGGCGTTCTTCGCCTTGCGGGAAGCGGAGAGGAGGAGATCTACCGCCTGACCTCGTCGCTCCTCTCTATAGGCTCGGAGGAATACGCCGCCATGAAGCGTCCCTCCGCCGTGTTTGGCGACGGCAGAGCCTCCTCGCGCATCGCCGATATGCTGGAGCGCCTCGCTCCCTTTGAGAGACGCTGCCGCGCTTGAAAATCCATACTCTTTTTCTCGAAAGCCCTTTACAAAAAGGGCTTTTCGTGTTAAAATAAGGGAAGGAAATCCTTGCCTTGCCGCCCTTTTGTGCGCGTTGGCGGGAAATACGGATCAGGAGGTGCGTGATGAGCTGCTCGGTTGAGGATCTGCATTGGATGTCCTTGGCTCTTGAGGAGGCAGAGCTTGCCATGCGGGAGGGAGAGATCCCCGTTGGTGCGGTGATCGTGCGCAACGGTCAGCTGCTTTCCCGTGCTCATAATCTCTGCGAGAGCGGAAGCGATGCCACGGCGCACGCCGAGTGTCTTGCCATCGGACAGGCCTGCCGAGAGGTCGGCTCCTGGCGTCTGTCGGATTGCACGCTTTACGTCACGCTCGAGCCCTGTCCCATGTGCGCGGGGGCGGCGGTCAACGCAAGGCTCGGCCGCATCGTTTACGCCGCAAAGGATCCGCGCGCAGGCGCGTTTGGCAGTCTCCTGGATCTGCGCTCCTATCCTCTGGAGGGAAGACCTGCCGTTGAGCAAGGCGCTATGGAGAGCGAGTCTCTGGCACTCCTGCGTGCCTTCTTTGCCGAAAGACGAAAAAAAGAGAAGGCGCGGGACTGATTTTTTTGCGCTTTCCTCTTTACAAAGGCAAGGAAATCATATATAATATTTGTTGTACATGAAAAGACCCGTTCCCGTAACAGAAAGGCTTGGTATAAAGATGTCCCACGTTACCGTTCCCGAAGGCTATCAGTCCTTCCTGACCCTTCGTCAGACCCAGTACGCGATCAAAAAGGTCAAGGACTTTTTTGAGAAGGATCTGTCCATACAATTGAATCTGATCCGTGTCTCGGCTCCTCTCTTCGTGGACTCCGAGAGCGGACTGAACGACACCCTCAGCGGTGTGGAGCGTCCCGTTGCCTTTGACGTTTTCTCGGGCAATCACCTGGAGATCGTGCATTCGCTGGCCAAGTGGAAGCGCATGGCCCTCCGAGACTACGGCTTTGAGGCGGGAGAGGGGCTTTACACCGATATGAACGCCATTCGGCGCGATGAGGAGACCGACAATATCCATTCCATGTTCGTCGACCAGTGGGACTGGGAGAAGATCATCACGCACGAGCAGCGCAACGATAAGACCCTGCACGCGGC
This sequence comes from Clostridia bacterium, assembly GCA_017507905.1. Taxonomy (GTDB): domain Bacteria; phylum Bacillota; class Clostridia; order Oscillospirales; family CAG-272; genus UMGS1865. The sequence goes on from JAFWAA010000028.1 coordinate 21,861, forward strand.
GGTCAAGGCGATCTACCGCGCCCTGCGCCACACCGAGAATTACATCGTCAACGAATACTCCTTCATTGGCCGACTTCTGCCCGAGAAGATCACCTTCCTCACCTCGCAGGAGCTTGAGGACCGCTGGCCGGACAAGACGGCAAAGGAGCGCGAATACGAGGCCGCCAAGCAGTACGGCGCGATTTTCATTCAGGGCATCGGCGCACCTCTGCGCAGCGGACAGCCCCATGACGGCCGTGCGCCCGACTATGACGATTGGTCGCTCAACGGCGACATCATCGTCTACTATCCCGTCCTGGATATTGCTCTTGAGCTTTCCTCTATGGGCATTCGCGTGGACGAGGAGGCACTGCGCCGCCAGCTCAAGGCGAGCGGCTGCACCGCGCGCGAAAAACTGCCCTTCCACAAGGCTCTGCTCAGTGGCGAGCTGCCGTATACCATCGGCGGAGGCATCGGTCAGTCGAGAATGTGTATGTTCTTCCTGCGCAAGGCACACATCGGAGAGGTGCAATCCTCCTTCTGGACGGCAGACGAGGTCAAGGCCTGCGAGGCGGGCGGCGTCCACCTGCTTTGACCCTTTCAGCGCAAAAGCATGGGATTGGAGATCTCCGATCCCATTTTTCATGGATCTTTATTTCGGAAAGGAGAATGCATATGCGTAAAAGCCCGATCATCCTTTTGCTTCTGACCCTTGGGCTCCTGCTTTCCTGCCTTGTCGGATGCACGGGGGGCGAGGAGCCTGCAAAATGGCGCGATCTGACGTGGGCGGTTGGCGGTCGACTGCCGTCGGCCGAGGATTTTGCACTCTCCTTGCCCGAAGGAGCTGAGGTTTCCTTTGCCGAGGAATACACTTTTACGCACGTGGGGGAATACGAGCTTGAGCTTCTTTTGCGCGTGGGCGGACGAAAGACGCGCGTTCCCGTGCGCCTGACCTTGGTCAGGGACGTGACGCCTCCCGTGCTTGCCGGCGTTGCGGACATCAGCGGCTACGTTGGTGCGGGGATCTCCTATCGCAGCGGCGTGACCTACGTGGATGATTGCGACAATCCCGTTACCCTGGAGGTCGATTCCTCTGCGGTGGATATTCGCCGACCGGGGGAGTATCCTGTGATCTACCGTGTCACGGACGGTGCGGGAAACGTTACCGAAAAGCGGATCACGGTCTACCTCTACGAGGAAAAGGTCACCAAGGATCAGCTCTTTGCCATGATCGCGCCCATCGCCGAGCAGATCTGTCCGCAGGGGCTCTCGATCCGTGAGAAGGTTGCCGAGATCTACGATTACGTCTATTACAACGTGGATTACGTTTCCTATTCCGACAAGAGCGACTGGATGCGCGCCGCCTACGAGGGCTTGCGTACGGGAAGCGGAGATTGCTTCACCTATTTTGCGCTCTCCAAGGCCTTCTTTGAGTACCTTGGCATTGAGAATATGGATATCCACCGCACCGAGGGCATCGTTGACGAGCGGCATTATTGGAATTACGTCAACATCAGTGCCGATCCGAGTGCGCCGAGATGGTATCACTTTGACGCCACGCCTCTGCGAGGCGAATACCACAGCGGATGCCTTTTGACCGACGCGCAGATCCGCGCGTACAGCGAGCGCCGTGAGGACGAAAACGGCTTCCGCAACTATTTTTACGCCTACGATCCGACGGGATATCCTCCCTCGGACAGCACCATCATCAATCACACGCTTGCACCGTAAAAGCGGGGAAGGGAGAGCAGCATATGCAGACGAATATTCTGGAATACCTTGAGGCTACCGCCCCTCGCCTGCCCGAGAAGATCGCTTACTCCGACGGGCAGAGCGACATGACCTTCTCCGCACTGCTTGCGACCAGCCGCGCGCTGGGGAGCGCACTTCTTGAGAAGGGCTACGGGCAGGAGCCGATCGCCATTCTCATGGCCAAGCAGCCCTCCCAGATCGCGGCCTTTTACGGATGCGTCTATGCCGGATGCTTTTACGTTCCGCTGGACGCGGATATGCCCGTGGGACGCATGGAGCTGATCCTGGAAACGGTCGGCGCGCGTGCTCTGATCGTGGACGCCAAGGGAGAGCGCATCGCACAGACGCTTTCCTTTGAGGGAGAGGTGCTTTCCTATTCCGCGCTGGCCGAGCATCCCGAGAATGCATCGGCTCTTGCGGCGGTACGCGAGCGCCAGATCGACACCGATCCCATTTATATCGTTTTCACCTCCGGCTCGACAGGGATCCCCAAGGGCGTTTGCGCCTGCCACCGCTCGGTCATTGATTACGTTGAGGCACTTTGTGAGGCGTTGGGATTTACCGAGGACACCGTTTTCGCCAACCAGACGCCGCTCTACTTTGACGCTCCCTTAAAGGAGCTGATGCCCGTCATCAAGCTTGGTGCCACGGCTTATCTTGTTCCCAAGTCGCTCTTTTCCTTCCCGATGCGCCTCTGCGATTTTCTCAACGAGCATCGCGTCAACACGGTCTGCTGGGTCGTGTCTGCATTGACCATGATCTCCTCGCTCGGGGTGCTGGAAAAGAATCCGCCGCGCTACCTTCGCACCGTTGCCTTTGGCAGCGAGGTCTTTCCGCCGCAGCAGTACCGCCTTTGGAGAGAGGCTCTGCCGAACGCCGCGTTCTTTAATCTTTACGGCCCCACCGAGGCCACGGGAATGTCCTGCTATTGGCACGCGGACCGCGCGCTTGAAGCGGGAGAGCCCATTCCAATCGGCCGCCCCTTCCGCAATACCGACCTGCTTTTGCTGACCGAGGACGGAAAAAGAGCCGCCGACGGGGAAGTGGGAGAGATCTATCTGCGCGGCACCTGCGTGACGCTCGGATATTTCCGCAATCCCGAAAAAAACGCCGAGGCCTTCGTACAAAACCCCTTGCAGGATCGCTATCCCGAGACCGTTTACCGCACGGGCGATCTTGCCTATCGCAACGCGCATGGCGAGCTGGTCTTCAAATGCCGCAAGGATGCCCAGATCAAGCATATGGGCAACCGCATCGAGCTTGGCGAGATCGAAAGCGCGGCGATGCGCATGAACGGGATCTCCCGCGCGATCTGCCTCTATGACCACGGGCAAAAGCGCATTTTGCTCTTTTATACGGGGGAGGCTCGGCAGGAGGAGCTGCTTGCCCATCTGAAGCATTATCTGCCGCGTTACATGATCCCCGCACTCTGCAAGCGGTTGCCCGAGATGCCCTTGACCCCCAACGGAAAGGTGGACAGAAGGGCACTTTTGGCAAGCGTCGAGGCCTGAAGGGAAAAATTTTTTCGCTCCTTTTGCGGAAAATGCATAAAGGAATTGACAAATTCAGGATTTTATGTTATACTGGTTTAGTGAGAAACGAGCGGAAGTGCCTTCCGCAGGATGAGGTTAACCATGAAAAGAGAATTGATCAAACAGATTTACGCGGATAAAGAGGCCTTTGCGGGCAAGGAGATCGTCCTTGGCGGCTGGGCCAGAAGCATTCGCGACAGCAAGGCGTTCGGATTTATCGATCTGTACGACGGAAGCTGCTTTAAGACCATGCAGGTGGTCTTTGAGCGGGAGAAGATCGCAAATTACGACGAGATCGCAAAGCTCAACGTGGGCTCTGCCGTTGTCGTTCGCGGTGTCGTTGAGCTGACGCCCGAGATGAAGCAGCCGTTTGAGCTGAAGGCGATCGAGATCACCGTGGAGGGCGCCTCCACGCCCGATTATCCCTTGCAGAAGAAGCGCCATACCGTGGAGTATTTGCGCGAGCAGGCCTATCTGCGTCCCCGCACGAACCTGTTTTCCGCCATTTTCCGCGTGCGCAGTGAGGTGGCTTACGCCATTCACTCCTTCTTCCATAGCCGCAACTTCGTCTACGTTCACACGCCTCTGATCACCGGATCGGACTGCGAGGGTGCAGGCGAGATGTACCGCGTGACTACGATCGATCCCGAAAATCCGCCAAGACGTGAGGACGGCAGCATCGATTGGTCCCGAGATTTCTTTGGCAAGAGCACCAACCTGACCGTTTCGGGACAGCTGGAGGGCGAGACCTACGCCATGGCCTTCGGCAACATTTACACCTTCGGTCCCACCTTCCGCGCCGAGAACTCCAACACGGCACGCCACGCGGCCGAGTTCTGGATGATCGAGCCCGAGATCGCCTTTGCCGATCTTGACGACAATATGCAGCTGGCCTGGGATATGATCCAGTACATTCTGCATCACGTCATGGAAAACTGCGCCCAGGAGCTGGAGTTCTTCAACCAGTTTGTGGACAAGCCCCTCCTTGAGCGTCTGAGCAAGCTGGCCAACAGCAATTACGAAAAGGTCACCTACACCGAGGCGATCGAGCTGCTCAAGAAGAGCGGCGCCGAATTCAAGTATCCCGTGGAATGGGGATGCGATTTGCAAACCGAGCATGAAAGATACCTCACCGAGACCATCTTCGGGAAGCCCATCTTCGTGATCAACTATCCCAAGGAGATCAAGTCCTTCTATATGCGCCTTAACGACGACGGCAAGACCGTGGCGGCCATGGATATGCTGGTGCCCGGTGTCGGCGAGATCATCGGCGGAAGCCAGAGAGAGGAGCGTCTGGACATTCTCCTTGCCCGCATGGAGGAGTGCCACCTCAAGGAAGAGGATTACTGGTGGTACGTCAACCTGCGCAAGTACGGAGGCACGAAGCACGCAGGCTATGGCTTGGGCTTTGAGCGTATTATTATGTATCTGACGGGTGTGTCCAACATCCGCGACGTCATTCCGTATCCCCGCACCGTCGGGAACGCGGAGTATTAACGCCGTTTGCAAAAGCCGGGGAATTCCTTTCTCCGGCTTTTCTACGGGAAAGAAAGGAAGTACGTATGAAACAGTTTGATATCGTGATCGTCGGTGCAGGCCCTGCCGGTATTTTTACGGCGCTGGAGATGCTCCGAAAGGGAACCAAGAGAAAAATTCTGATCCTGGAGAAGGGACGCTCGGTGCACGATCGCACCTGTCCCAAGGCCAAGACGGGCTATTGCGTTAACTGCAAGCCCTATTGCCACATTACCACGGGCTTTTCGGGAGCCGGCGCGTTCTCGGACGGCAAGCTCTCGCTCAGCTATGAGGTGGGCGGCGATCTGCCCAACCTTCTGGGCGCCGACCGCGTGCAGGCTATGATCGATTATACCGACGGGATCTACCTGGAGTTCGGTGCAGATACGCACGTTGAGGGAGCCGAGGAGACCGACGAGGTCAAGGATATCCGCAAGAGAGCCATCAAGGCAGGCCTCAAGCTTGTCGATTGCCCCATTCGCCACATCGGAACCGAGATGGCACACAAGCTTTACGGTGACATCGAGGATTACCTTAAGAGCCATGGCGTTGAGCTTCGCTTCGGCTGGGAGTGCAAGGATCTTCTTCTCCGGGAGTCCAAGTGCCTTGGCGTGATCGCCGCGCACGACGGCCGTACCGAGGAGATCTATGCCGACCGTACCGTGGTCGCCACGGGACGTCGCGGTGCAGACTGGCTGGAAAAGCTTTGCGCCGAGCACAACATCGCGCATCTTCCCGGAACGGTAGATATCGGTGTGCGCGTTGAAGTGCGCAACGAGATCATGGAGCAGGTCAACCGTGTGCTTTACGAGTCCAAGCTCATCGGCTATCCCGCCCCCTTCAAGAACAAGGTGCGCACCTTCTGCCAGAACCCCGGCGGATTCGTCAGCCAGGAGAATTACGACAACAATCTTGCCGTGGTCAACGGACACTCCTTCAAGGAGCAGAAGTCCAATAACACCAACCTTGCCATTCTTTGCTCGCACAATTTCTCCGTGCCCTTCAATCAGCCCATCGAATACGCACAGAAGGTCGGCGAGCTGACCAATATGCTGGGTGCGGGACACATTCTCGTCCAGCGCTTCGGTGATATTCTGGACGGCAAGCGCACTTGGGAAAAGGAGCTTGCACAGTCCAACGTCAAGCCCACGCTGCCCGATGCCGTGGCCGGTGACATCACCGCGGCCATGCCGTACCGTGCGATGACGAACATCATCAACTTCATTCAGGCCATGGACCAGGTCGTTCCCGGCTTTGCCTCCTACGAGACCTTGCTCTATTCGCCCGAGCTGAAGTTTTACAGCAACCGCGTAAAGATGGACGAGCGCCTCAACACGAACATCGAGGGTCTGCACTGCCTCGGTGATTCGAGCGGATGGACGCGCGGACTGATGATGGCATCGGTCATGGGCGTTTATATGGGACGCATCCTGCTGGAGGAAGAAGCAGGGAAGTAACCCCGATAAAGCAGAAAAAAAGAATCGCTCCAAGCCAATTCGGCTTGGAGCGATTTCGGTTTTTATCGCTTACTTTTTGGGAAAGCTGTCCTTCAGCCCGACCACGCGGTTGAAGGTGTTTTGGTTCTTGGTATCCTTGCAGAAGTAGCCGACGCGGACGAACTGGAACTGCTGACCGGGGGCGGCATCCTCCAACGAGGGCTCCACCATCGCGCCCTTGACGCAGGTCAGAGAATCGGCATTGAGGAAGTCGAGGTAGGTCTTTCCCTCGGGAACGTCTGCGGTGTTCTCAATGTTGAAGAGACGGTCGTAGAGCATCAGCGTTGCGGGCTTTGCATACTTTGCGGAGAGCCAATGCACGGTTCCTTTGATCTTTCTGCCGTCTGCGGGCATACCGTTTCCGGTTTCCAGGTCGGCGGTTGCGTGAATGCACTTGATCGAGCCGTCCTCGTTCTTTTCGATGCCGGCGTACTTGATGATGTATCCGCCCATCAGGCGAACCTCACCGTCGGGCTTGAGGCGGAAGAACTTGGGAGGCGGAACCTCGGCAAAGTCATCGGCGTCAATATAGATCTCACGCGTCATGGGAACCTCGCGCGTGCCAAGCTCGGGCTTTTGCGGATGGTTGGGGAGCGTGATCATCTTCACCTTGTCCTCGGGGTAGTTGTCGATGATGACCTTGATGGGAGAGAGAATGGCAACGCGGCGGGGCGCGTTTTCGTTGAGATCGTCACGCACGCAAGCCTCCAGCTGGCGCACGTCGAC
>JAFWAA010000029.1 GCA_017507905.1 Clostridia bacterium
ATCAAACATAATTACACAGAATGAGATAATCACTACTATTGCCACTACTGTTAGCAGCGAAGAGACTATAATATGCTTTCCAAATTCACTTTTTGTCAATTATAATCACTCCCTTCGAGAGTATTATAACACACTTTCACAAATAAATCAAGGCGTAGCCTTGTATATCATCAATTCCGCAGGAATTGCATATCATCAATGCGAAGCATTGTATATCATCAAGCCGCAGGGAAATGCACGCTGACGCGTGATGAGATACAGCCCCAAAGGGGCTGATGATATACACGACTGCGTCGTGGTGATATGCCAAGCCTGCGGCTTGGATAAAAAAATTCGACAAGCTTCAGCTTGTCGAATTTTTTGGCGGAGAAGGAGAGATTTGAACTCTCGCGCCGGTATAACCGGCCTACACCCTTAGCAGGGGCGCCTCTTCGGCCTCTTGAGTACTTCTCCGTATACTCACCGCGGACTGCCGTTTGCATCCGTCCGCGACATCCTATATTATACTGCATCCCCCGTCGTTTGTCAAGCCCTTTTTTGCATTTTTCTCAAAAAGCCCTCCGCCTTCCTCTCGCCTCTCTCGAAAAGGCGCCCGCCAAAGCGGCATGGTCGGGGCAGGCGCCTTTTGTGTTTCCTTCTGCCGTCGTTGCAGAGGAGTGTGGAAAAAATTCCTTCGCCGTCTTAGCGGAACTCGGTCACGCCGTCGGCAAGGTAGGTGTGCGTGCGCAGGATGGAGTAGGTCTCCCTTGCGGGGTCTCCCGTAAGGATCAGGCCTCTCTCCTTCGCCGTCTTGATCAGAAATTCGGGATTGAGGTGGCTTTCCGAGCCTGCCGAAAGGATCGCGCGGATGTGCAGATCCTGCGGCTTTTGCGGATCGTACGTCACCTTCACCGAGCGGATCAGGGGAACGATGTCGATCTCCTTCTCGCCCGACTTGGTCTTCTTCGTCACGGTCAAGGGCGAGGTCGTATAGAGGGCTTCCAGCGCCTTGGCAAGGGCGGCGTCCGCCTTTTCGAGGTGCAGGCAGATCTCGTATTTTGCCCAGGCGATGGCCTGCATGGCCGTGGTGGGCTCGTAGGCCTCAAGGATCTGCATCTCCTCGGTCAGCTCGGCGTTGAGCTGTGCCTTGACCCTCTCGGGCGGAATGTCTCTGTCGATGCGCAGGTCGATGAACTCGCACTCGCTCTCGCTTCCCACCGAAAGGGGAAGGCCAAAGATGACCTTGGCGTGCGGATTGAAGCCCTGCGTATACCACATGGGAATGGCCGCGCGGACCAGCACGCGGGCAAAGGTGCGTTGCAGATCCAGATGCGAGATGTATTGCAGATCCCCCACCTTGCGGAAGAGAATGCGCACGGTCTTGGGTGCGGGCAGCTTAGGCCAGCTCTCCTTATTCGGATGTTTTCCCTTAGCAGGGTTCTGTGCGCCGTTCGATGCCTTGGCGGAGGCTCCTTCTGCCGCGGGCGCATTCTTGCAGCCGGGGCAAACGGCTCTCACGCCGCCAAGTTTATTGGCGCCGCAGGCCGAGCAGGCTTCGCGGCAGTTGGGCGTGGTGGCCGCCTCGTAGGCCTTTGCGCGCTCACGCAGGAAAAATTCCTTGCTTACGCCGCAGTCGATCACGTCCCAGGGCAGGACCTCGTCAAGGCCCCATACGCGGTTGGCGTAGAAGGCGGGATCAATGCCCGTGCGCGAGAGGACCGAAAGCCATTTGTCGTAATCGAAGTATTCGTCCCACGCGTCAAACTTGAAGCCCTCGCGGCAGGCAAGCTCCAAGGCGTCCGAGAGGCGTCGGTCGCCTCTGGCGAGAACGGCCTCGATGTGCGAGACGCGTGCATCGTGGTGCTGATAGCGCACGTGGCGGTTGGTGATCTTCTTATCGAGGTATTCCTGCTTCTCGCGGAGCGTTTCCATCGTGTCCTGCGCCTCCCACTGGAAGGGGGTGAAGGGCTTGGGAATGAAGCAGGAGACGCTGACCGTGACCTGCACCTGGCGGGAGCGGTTGCGGTTGGGATTTTGGTAGTAGGCGTCCGCCACCTTGCCCGCGAGCTCGGCGATGCCGTCGAGGTCCTCGTAGGTCTCGGTGGGAAGTCCGTTCATAAAGTAGAGCTTGACCGCGTTCTTGCGTGCGTCAAAGGCCACGTTCACGGCGCGCAGGACGTCCTCCTCGCGCACGTTCTTGTTGATGACGTCGCGCAGGCGCTGGGTTCCCGCCTCGGGCGCGAAGGTCAGGGAGGAGGAGCGCACCGACTCAATGCGCTTCATCAGCTCCTTGTTGAAGCTGTCCACGCGCAGGGAAGGGAGCGAAAGGCTGACCATGTTGTCGTCGGTCCAGCAGAGGAGCTTGTCACACAGGGGCTCAAGCTCGGTGTAGTCGCTGATGGAGAGCGAGGAGAGCGAGATCTCCTCGTATCCCGTGGCGTCAAAGAGGGCCTTGGCCTGCGCGTTGAGGACGTCGGCGCTTTTTTCGCGCACGGGGCGGTAAATCATGCCCGCCTGGCAGAAGCGGCAGCCGCGAATGCAGCCGCGGTAGACCTCCAGCATAATGCGGTCGTGCACGGTCTCGATATAGGGCATGACCACCTTTTCGGGGAAATAGACCTTGTCGAGATCCTTGATGATCTGCTTTTGCACCTTTTCGGGCACGCCCTCCTCGGTGGGGGTATAGGCGGCGATGGTGCCGTCCTTCTTGTAGGTCACCTCGTAGAGCGAGGGAACGTATACGCCGGGAATGCTTCTGGCGGCCTCGAGGAGAAAGGCGCGGCGCGTGTACGTGCCCTCCTCCTTCATGCGGATATAGAGGCGGACGATGGCGGGGAGCATATCCTCACCCTCGCCGATGTTAAAGAGGTCAAAGAAGTCGGCCACGGGCTCGGGGTTATAGGCGCAGGGGCCTCCGCCGATGACAAGAGGGGCGTCCTCGCCGCGATCCTTGGCGCGCAGGGGAATGCCGGCAAGGTCGAGCATATTGAGGACGTTGGTATAGCTCATTTCGTACTGCAGCGTGAAGGCGACGAAGTCGAACTGATCTAAAGGGTCGCCGCTTTCCAGGGCGCACAGGGGGAGGTTATGCTTCTTCATTTCCTCCTGCATATCCACCCAAGGATCGTACACGCGCTCGCACCAGATGTCGGGATGCTCGTTGAGCGCGCCGTAGAGCAGGCGGACGCCGAGATTGGACATGCCGATCTCGTAGCTGTCGGGGAAGCAGAAGGCGAAGCGTGCCTTGACGGCGGATTTGTCCTTCAGGATCGCGCCGTACTCACCGCCCGAATATCTTCCGGGCTTTGTGACCGACTTGAGCACGGTGCTGCTTGGGCGGTTTTGGGATGCTTTATTCATAGCTTTGGGATAAACCTTTCCTTGTTGATGCATTGGCGCTTACTTGCGGAAGCGCAGGGTCTCGCCGTTCAGCTCGGCGTGGGAGGCCAAAAGGGAGAGCAGCGTCCAGAAGAGCTGGTAGGCGGCGATGGAGAGCGGGCTCAGCCATTCGGTAAAGCCCCCGAGGGTGAGCAGAACGGCCGCAGCCGTGCCGACCAGGGCGGAGATCACCTGCATACGGAAGACCGAGCGGCGTGCCGAGGCAACGCCCGAGGCGGCGTGGAGCGGGTAGACGAGGTCAAGGCGACTGCCAAGCGATACCGCGCCCGCATCCACCGATTCCAGGAGCGTGTCCTCCTCGTAGCGCGTGGGCTTGAAGACCGACACGGGATCGGGTCTGCGCGGACGGCAGAGCGGAAGGAACTCGTCGCTAAGGTTTGGATCGTGGGTGTAGATGCCAACGGCCGAGCCCGAGTAGGCAAGATCGGCCACGAGGCATTCAAATTCCTGCTTGCATTCGTATTCGATCTCAAAGCTCAGGCGCAGCGTGCCGTCCACGGCGACGTGGAGCAGGGCAACGTTCGGGGTGCGGCGCAGGGCCTTGTCCGAGCTTTCCGAGGGAACGCTGACGCCGCTCTTGCGCAAAAACTCCGCATCGCCTGCCAGCACGGCGTAGCGATCGTCGATGCGCGCCTCGGCGCCGTTTTCGGCGAGGCGCAGGATCTGCACGGAGGTGTCTCCCTTCGCGCGTCTGGTCACCTTGATCAGATCCCCCAAGGGACCGCCGAGCTTTGCGAAAAGCAGACCCGACAGGAGCAGGTCACGCTTAAGATCTGCTTCGGCGCCCGTGGCGATCTCGGTCTGCTTGCGTGCGGTGAGCAGGTCGCTGTCGGCAAAGATGACGGTCTTTTCCACGTCGTATTCCTCCACCGTCTCGTTGCCCACCAGAGCACAGCGGTAGCGCGCGAGTTTACGGTTGGCCAAAAAGAACGAGTAGAAGTAGCCGAAGGCCGCGGGAATGGGGGCGCAGAGCAGGAGAACGGTCATAAAGGAGGAAAGCACGCTCGAAAGCCCCGGAGAGTAGATCGCCGCGGCAAAGGCGCAAAGCACCGAAAGCGCGAGCATGATGGTGATAAAGGTCATAAAGGGTGCGCCCGTGGCCTCCATGCCGTTGAAGCGGCGGAAGAAGCCGCTGACCTGCTCGGCCGTGCGGATGCGGTAAAGATTTTTGCCCGAATCCTCGTGCACGATCTTGACGATCTTGTCTCCGCGGCGAAGCTTTTTGCGGCGCTGCTCCGCAGGGATCAGCACCTGCTTTGGCTCATCCGAGGAGAGCAGGCGGAAGACGCGAAGCTCGCAGGAAAGGCGAAGAACGTCGCCGACGGCACCGATCAGAAGGCCGAGAGAGACGAGAAAGCTTGCGGGGAGCAGGGGGACGCGGGAGAAGATCAGGCAGAGATCGTAGATCGCCGTGATGGGCACGAGGATCGCGCCTGCCGTGTAGGGGGTCGGGGAAAAATGGATCAGACTGCGTATGCCGGCAAGGAGCTGTCTGCCCGAGAGCAGCGCCGTGGCGACGAGGATCACGAGCGAGAGCAGGGGGAGAAGCCAGAGCCGCTCGGGCACAAAGCCCGAGGCCGAGCGCTCCAGGGCGATCGCGCGGTCCAGAAAGAGCAGGATCAGCGTGGCAAGAGCGGTGAGGACCGTGCGTGCGACGAGGATCTTGCGATCGTGGATGTAGGCGGCGAGAATGCTCTCGCGGTGGTTCTTCCCGTCATAGGCCTCTCCGCGGTAGCCAAAGGCGGTGCGGTATTGGCGGCGGTCGGAGGCGCGGAGCTTTCGCTCGTAGGAGAGCTTCAGCTTTTGCAGATTCTCCTGTCCCACCAGCTGTCTCAGCTCGGCGTCATAGCCCAGCTCAAAGATGATGTCGGTATCGTCCTCGGAGAGGCCGTACTGTCGGCGGATCGCCTCTGCGGGATCGATCTCCTCGGTGTGCGCGGCCTTTCTTGAGGAGGCGCGGATCTTGGCCAGGGGCGTTGTTTTTTTGGTAGAGGGAGCTTTTTCGCTGCCCGCTTCTGCTTTCTTGGCAGAGGGAGCTTTTTCGCTGCTCGCTTCTGCTGTTTTGGCAGAGGGCGTTTTTTCGGTATTCGTTGTTGCCTTTTTGGCAGAGGGAGCTTTTTCGCTGCCCGTTTCTGCTTTCTTGGCAGGGGAGGTCTTTGCCTCCTCCGTGGGGGCTTGGGTTAGGGGAGAAGCCTTCCTCGGCGTGGCCGTTTCCGCCTTTTTTGGGGTGCTCGGCTGCTTTGGGGTGCTTTGCTTATCATTCATCTTCTTGTTCCGCCTTCCTTTGGATTCGGATGGGTGCGCGGTCGATCTGCTTCTCCTCTCCGCGCAGAACGGGCGCGGCGGTGGAGGGCTTTTCACGGCGCGGGGAAATGGGAATGGGCCGCTCGGGAAGACTCGTCAGCGCGGGACGGATCACGATGCGCTGGGGGTCGGGCCTTGCGGGCATGGAGGGGGCGTGGTCGCGGCGAGGACGGATCACGATGCGCTCGACCTTTGCCTCGCGCGGACGAACGGTTGCCCGCTCGCTCTCCGGGAGCGGCTTCGGCTTGATCACCACGCGCTCCTCGCGCACCGTTTCCTGCACAGGCTCTTCCTGCACAGGCTCTTCCTGCGCGGGTTTTTCCTGCACGGGTTTTTCCTGCACGGGTTTTTCCTGCACGGGTTTTTCCTGCACGGAACTATCGGCAACAAAACTTTCCTGCGCGGGTTTTTCCTGCACGGAGCTCTCCGTCGGGACCTCAATCACCTGCGGTTGCTCGTAGCTGATGCCAAAGCTCGGCTCGGCTTGAGCAGGCTCTTCCTCGACGGTCTCCTCAACGAGGGGATCTTCCTCGATGATCTCCTCGACGATGGGCTCTTCCTCGACGGTGTCCTCAACGACGGGTTCTTCCTCGATGATCTCCTCGACGACGGGCTCTTCCTCGACGGTCTCCTCAACGATGGGTTCTTCTTCGATGATCTCCTCAACGACGGGTTCTTCCTCAATGATCTCCTCGACGATGGGCTCCTCCTCGACGATCTCCTCAACGATGGGCTCTTCCTCGACGATTTCCTCAACGATTTCCTCAACGACGGGCTCTTTCTCGATGATCTCCTCAACGACGGGATCTTCCTCGATGATTTCCTCGATGATGGGCTCTTCCTCGATGATCTCCTCGACGATGGGTTCTTCCTCGACGGTCTCCTCGACGCTGGGCTCTTCTTCGATGATCTCCTCAACGGGCTCCTCGATGGGATCGGGAGCGGGGGGAGGAGTGGACTTTTCCTTCTTCTTGCGCGGCTTCTTCTGCGCGGCGGAGGCACGGTCCAGCGTGTCCGCGAGCAGCCTTTGCAGCTCGTCATCCTCCCGAGAGGAGGTTTTTCGTTGCTGCTTTTCGGCAGCCTTTTGCTGACCGAAATAGGAGGCGTGCAGCTGCTTGAGCAGCGCCTCTACGGTTTTGGGATCGGGCTCGGTCTTTTTTCTCATGGAGGACTCCTTTCTCCCCGTGGCGGGGGCTTTTACGGATCAATCCGCGTGGTGCTGATGCGCGATCTGCGAGAGCAGAATGGCGGCGGCCGCCGAGACGTTGAAGGAATTGACGCTGCCGTACATGGGAATGGAGACCACGCCGTCGCAGGTCTTCTTCACCAGAGCGGAAACGCCCTCGCCCTCACTGCCCAGGATCAGGGCGCAGGGGCCGCGAAAATCGGTCTTGTAGGCATCCGAGCCGCCTGCCTCTGCGGCATAGGTCCAGACGCCGTTCTTCTTCAGCTCCTCCACGGCGGCGGCGATGTTGGGCACCTTGGCCACGGCCATATGCTCCACGGCGCCTGCCGACGCCCGAGTCACCAGAGGGGTCACGCCAACGGCGCGCCGCTTGGGGATTACCACGCCGTGCGCACCGCAGCACTCGGCACAGCGAATGATGGCGCCGAGGTTATAAGGATCGGTAATGCCGTCGCAGACCACCACGAGAGGGTCCTCGCCGCGCTCCTTGGCGATGCCGAGGATATCCGAGAGGGTGCAGTATTCCTTTTCGGAGGCAAAGGCGATCACGCCCTGGTGGGGAGCAAATCCCGCAAGGGCGTCCAGCTTATTCTTATCGGTCTCGATCACGGGAATGCCCTTTTCGATGGCCTGCGCGACCAGCACCACGATGGAGCCGTTGCGCTCTCCGCGCTGCACGAGAAGCTTGTCCACCGAGCGGTCGGTCTTAAGCAGCTCGCGAACGGCGTTGCGACCGATCACGGCGCCGCTCTCGGCATTCTCGGCGATGCTTTCGGGAGAGGGCTTCGGGCACTTCTCGCGGGAGCGGTCACGCTCGGTTCTCTCCCCACGGGATGCTTGGTGCTTGCGGGGCTCGTATTTCTTTTGCTTTTCCTTTTCCATAGGTCAAAAACGTCCTTTCGGCTCGACGTAGGTCAAAAAACGCCGTAGTATTTGCAATATTAACTACATTATACCATGAAAAATGAGATTTGTACATATGATTTTTGAAAATTCTCTGCCGACGGGCAGGATTTTCGTTCGACCGAATGCGACGGAGGCAAAAGGCGAGGGGAGGACGGAGACAAAAAACGCGGCCGAAGGGGCGAACAGGGCAGAGCGGAAGGCGGAAAACAGCAGGGAGGAGGAGGGAAAAACGGCAGGACAGAGGAGGGAAAACGGCAGGACGGAGGAGGAAAAACGGCCGGACGGAATGGGAAAAACGGCAGGTTGGAGGGGGAAAAACGGAAAAAATCGGCGAAAAGTTTTTGAAAATCGAAAAAAAGGGGCTTGACAAACCGAAGGGACTGTGATATGATATATAGGTCGGCACGGAGAGATGGCTGAGCTGGTCTAAGGCGCACGACTGGAAATCGTGTTTAGGCTAATACCCTAACGAGGGTTCGAATCCCTCTCTCTCCGCCACAAAAAAGCACGCCACCGCAATCGCGGTGGCGTGCTTTTTTGCGGTGATGGGGGTGCGTGATGAGACCCTCGCGCATGCACGCAGG
>JAFWAA010000030.1 GCA_017507905.1 Clostridia bacterium
CTTGTATTTTCAGCAATAATGGTCAAGGTTTGCATAGAAAGAATAAATGAAATAAAGAAAGGTGAAGAAGATGATATTAGTAAATACTGATTACATTAGCGGAAAAGAGATAGAAACCCTTGCTCTGGTAAAAGGGAGTACCATTCAATCAAAGCATATCGGGAAAGATATTGCACAAAGCTTCAAAACTTTGGTAGGTGGAGAATTGAAAGCCTATAATGAAATGATGAATGACGCAAGAGCACTTGCGACAAAAAGAATGGTCGAGGAAGCGGAAGCATTAGGAGCGGATGCGATCATCAATATTCGTTATGCTTCTTCCGCTGTTATGCAAGGTGCCGCTGAGGTTATTGTTTACGGTACCGCGGTTAAAATAGTGAACAAGTAAGCAAATTTCAATGTATCGAACAGAATAAAACGAACGCCGGCAGACCTTGAAACTCTGTCGGCGTTCATTATTTATTTCCTGCGGAGCAAGCCTTCGCCATACGAGTAAACTTCCCGATGAGAACCAGCCTTTTGCGGCTGTTTTTTTATCCGTTTTCGCGCTTGATCCTTGCCCGCACGCGGCGAAGAAGGTGTGCGGGGTCGAGCAGAAGATAGGAGAGCGCCTTCTTCCAGCGTGGATAGGGGGAGAGGGCCTCGGGAAGGGACGGCGGACGGTGAGCGGACGCGGAGGAAAGCCCAAAGACCGCACGCTCGCGATCCCAGAAGTCGAGCGCGGAGAAGGAGCGCCCTGCGCCGAGATCGTCCTCAAAGAGGAGACTGCCGAACACGGCGCGGTCAAGCTCCTTGGGGTGGTGGAGGAAAGCCTCAAAGGCGGCGGCAAGGTCGGCGCGGCGGTAGGGGAGACGGGCGCGCTCCTTGCCAAAGGTGCGGCACATATCCCGAACGAAGTCCAGCGCCCCCGCTTGCAGGATCTCGGTGACCAGAACCGTGCGCGGATCGGGGGAATAGGTCTCCCATTTGGGCTGCAGAACGCCGCCGATGCGCTCGTAGCCCACCACCGAGGGGGAAAGCTTCATCAGCACGTGCTCGCGGATCACCCCCGTGATCGCGGGCTTGTAGTCAAAGAAGCAGGCGTTGGAAAAGCCGTAGCGCGCGGATCGGTCAAAGAGGATCTGTCCGCCCGCGTGCAGATAAAGGCTGTTTACGGGGAAGCCAAGCAGGGAGGTCAGAGCCGCCTCGGCGCGACCGCTGTAGCCGATATCAAAGAGATGCTCACCCGGGTGGATCAGCCCGCCAAAATAGCTTCGCAGCTCCTCACGGTGTGCCGAGAGCTTTGCAAAGTCGATGGAGGGCGTCAGCGCCGCCAGGGCGCGCTCGGCCTGCTCACGCGTGCGAAAAGGTTTTTCGTAAAGCCCCTCGGGAAGCCCGAGACGCTCGCGCAGGGTGGGAGAGCCTTCCTTGCGGTAGGGCGCAAAAAGCTCGTCCAGACGGCAGGGGGAGAAGGAGGAGGGGCTCCATTTGTCCCAGAGGGAAAGCAGATCGGTGGGGGAGGCGAGGTCAGAAAGGGCCAGCGCCTTGCGCGAAAGAAAGAGATAGTGCTCGCGCGGAAGGGTGGGGTCCTCCTCGCGCAGGATGCGGTAGGCCTGCATGGGAAGATAGCCGTCCCGTGCCACGAAATGCACGCGCTCGCCCGTCTGTCCGCGCACGCTCTGCGCGATCCAGTCCACCAGGGCAAGCAGGTAATGCCCGAGAGCAAAGTAGCCGATGCGGTAGGGGTCGCCGCCAAAGTCGGAGGGCTTTCCAAAAAGGGTAAAGGGGTCGTCAAAGAGGCGGTTTGCCGTGAGCGCCATGGCACAGCGGTAGCCGAGAAACTGCTCCTCGGCGTTTTGTCCGTCACGCTCCTGTCCGTTATGCGCGACCAGCGATGCATAGGCCTCTCCGGTATAGGAGCCGGGATTCCAGTTGCGCAAGAGATCCGAGGGCTTTGGGAAATGCGCAGACCGCCAGCCCACGCGCTGTGGGGAAAGCACGTCGCTCTCCCAGTTGTCGCCCACGTGCAGAATGCGCTCGGGCGGGATCCCTTCCTGCTTTGCCGCGTAGGAGAAAAGCGAGCCCGAGGCCTTCGTCAGACGCGTGGAGGAGGAGAGGTAAAGGGCGTCAAAGGGGTAGCCGTGCTTTTCCAGAATGCGGCGGATCAGCTCCTCGGGCAGGTAGATGTCCGAGAGGAGGAGAATACGCTTTCCCACGTCACGCGCAAGGAAAAGCAGCTCCCGCCCTGCCTGCCGCGCCGTCGAAAAGCGAAGCTCAAGGGCTTCCTCCTCCTCGGCAAGACGTGCAAGCCGATCGCGGTCAAGACCGTAGGCGCGGCTCAGCTCGTCGTAGATCTCCTCCAGCGTGACCTCCTCTCCCCCCACGCCCTCCTTGGCGATGCGCTCGCGGCAGGCGGCCTCCGCACGCACGCGCAGAGCGGAAAAGCGAACGAGCGCCTCCGTGCCGAACAGGCGGTTGAAGGAATCGTCCAGGAGAAGAAACAGATCGCTCGGAAAGAGGAAGGGGCGCAGGAGCAGGGTGTCAAACAGATCAAAGCTGACGGCGTCGACGCTCTCGTCAAGGATCGCGCGCTTAAGGCTCTCCAGACGGAAAACGGCCTCCTCTGCACGCGCGGAGGTATAGAAAAAGCCGTGCGTCCTGCGCAGAACGCCGATCTCGGTATCCTCGCTCAGCGAGAGCATCTGCCGCACCTGCTCGGCGTCGCGCCCGGGGCGGTGTCCGTGCGCCTCGGCAAGCAGATGAAAATACATCTCGCCGTAATAGGCGCGCCATGCGGCGGCGTGGGCAAAGCAGTCGGCGGGTGCGCCTGCGCGCCGAAGCTGATCGCCAAGAAAGGAAAACGCGGCCGCGGCCTGCCGCAGATTGTGCAGAATGCGCGTTCGGCTTTGCCGTGCGGAGGTGCTCTGTCCCTCGCTTGCGCGGTTGTAAAAATAATACGCTCCCGAGGTGACCGAGCGCACGCGCACGGCTCTCGTCCAGATGGCGGCCGAGAAGGCGATGTCCTCGCACATGATCATGTGCGGATGCGTGGAGGAGAAGCGCTCAAGGTCGGGCAGGGCGTCAAGAAAGAGGTGCCTTGCGTAAAGCTTGTTCCAGACCACGTGCCAGGAGTAGCAGCTCCCCTCCTGCCCGAGAAAGGCGGAAAGCACCTGCTCGCCGTCAAGCGAGAGGGGGCGGCGCAAAGGATCGAGCGGAAAATACTCGATCCGATCCTCTCCGTAATGGCAGAGGAGCTGCCCCACCGTCAGATCGCAGGCCTCCTGCTCTGCAGTGCGCAGGAGCAGGCGAAACCAATCCGAGGAGACCGCGTCGTCGGCGTCCACAAAGGCGATATAGCGTCCGCGCGCGGCGCGCACTCCCGTCAGACGCGCCTCAAAGAGCCCGAGGTTCTCGGGGTGGGAGAGCAGGCGCACGCGTGCGTCCTGCGACGCGCACGTGCCGACGATGGCGGCGGAGGAATCGGTGCTTCCGTCGTCCACGGCCAAAATTTCCAGCTCGCGCAGGCTTTGGGAGCGAATGCTCTCAAGGCAGGCCGAGAGCGTTCGCTCGGCGTTGTAGAAGGGCAGGATCACGGAGATCCTCGGTTGCTTTTGCATAGGCAGAGATCCTTTTCTTGTTTTGCACTTGCGTTATTTGCCCGAGGAGGCCTTGGCGTAGGCGTCGCAGACCTCCTGCGTGTTCCCAATGCGGCGGATGCGTCCTCCGTCCAGCCAAAGCACGCGGTCGCACAGGCGGCGGATCTGCCCGAGGTCGTGCGAGACCAAAAGCACGGTGGTCCCTCTGTGCATCAGCTCCAGCATACGGGCGTAGCTCTTTTCCTGGAAGCGGGAGTCGCCCACGGCCAGGATCTCGTCCACGATCAGAACGTCGGGCTCGACCATGGAGGCGATCGAAAAGGCCAGGCGCATCACCATTCCCGAGGAGTAATTGCGCACGGGCACGTCGAGAAAATCGTACAGCCCCGAGAAGGCCACGATCTCGTCGAAGCGCTCGCGCAGGAATTGCTCGGAGTAGCCGAGGATCGCCCCGTTGAGGAAGATGTTCTCCCGTCCCGTCAGGTCGTCGTCAAAGCCGCTTCCCAGCTCCAGCATGGGCACCACGCGTCCTTTTACGCGGAGATCTCCCGAGGTGGGAACCAGGATCCCCGCGATCACCTTGAGCAGGGTGCTTTTTCCTGCGCCGTTGCTGCCCACGATCCCCAGGACCTCTCCCCGTCCCACCGAAAAGGAGATCTCGGAGAGGGCAAAAAAGGAGTCGTAGCGCAGCTTTCCTCGCGCCAGCGCGACGAGGTATTCCTTGATGCTTTGGATCTTGTCTCTCGGCATCCGATAGCAGATGCCAACGCGGTTGAGCGTGATCACGGTGCTTCTCCTTTCTCGGCGATTTCGGGTTCAGACGTACAGGACGAAGCGGTCCTGCTTTGCACGGAAGACCCAAAGCCCGAGCAGAAGGGGAGCCGTGCAAAGGATCAGACAGTAGAGATAGGCCTTTGGCTCGGGGGAAATGCCCTGCATCAGGACCGTGCGGACGAAGCGCAGGACGTGGTAAAGGGGATTGAGCTTATAAACGGTGAGAAAATCCTTGGGAATAATGCTCTCGGGATAAAAGATGGGGGTCAGATACATCCAGAGCATGGAAAGCACGCTCCAGAGGAATTGCGTATCGCGAAAGAAGACCATCAGCGTGGCGAGCAGAAGCCCTATGCCGTAGCTTAAGGAAAAGAGCATCAAGAGGGCA
Source organism: Clostridia bacterium (assembly GCA_017507905.1). Lineage (GTDB taxonomy): Bacteria > Bacillota > Clostridia > Oscillospirales > CAG-272 > UMGS1865. The sequence goes on from JAFWAA010000030.1 coordinate 4,738, forward strand.
AAGGGGAGCAGCAGAATCGCGGGGGTGATGGGCGTGCGGGTCAGGAAAAGCATCAGCAAAAGGGGCGCGAGCGAGAGAAGCAGGTTGATCGAGGAGGAGAGCGTGCGCGAGAAGGGGTAGATATACTTTGGCAGATAGACCTTATGGATCAGCGAGGCGTTGGCCACGATGCTCATCAGACACAGGTGCGTGGCCTCCGAGAAGAAGTTGAAGCAGATGATGCCCGAGAGCAGGTAGATGATGAAATTCGGAATATCCGAGCGGAAGAGCGTGGAAAAGACGACGTACTGAATGCTCATGGTGAGGAGCGGATTGAGAAAGCTCCAAAGCACGCCAAGGACGGATCTCTTGTACTTGGTCTTAAAATCGCGCAGGACGAGCTGGCGGATGAGAAAGCGGTAGCGCGCAAGGCTTGGACGGTCCTGCGGTCTTTGGGGTGCGTGGGTCAAGGCAGAGTGCCTCCTTCCGTATTCGTTTCACCTATGGCACCCGTCTCTGCCAAAAAGCGTGCCAGCGCGTCTCTCCAATGCGGCAGACGGGAAAAGCCGTTTTCCGTAAGGCAGTCCTTATCCAGCCGAGAGTTGAGCGGCCGCCTTGCCGCCGTGGGAAAGGCAGAGCTCTCTACGGGAAGAATGCGTGCAGGGGCTCCTGCAAGGCGAAGGATCTCCGCGGCAAATTCCGCCCGTGAGCAGACGCCCTCGTTGGTCACGTGGTAGACGCCGTAGCGTTCGGTGCCGATCATCGTAAGCAGAGCGGCGGCAAGATCCTTGGTGTAGGTGGGGGATCCGATCTGGTCGCAGACCACGGGGATCTCCGCGCGCCTCTCGGCAAGCGAGAGCAGGGTGTAGACAAAGTTTCGTCCGTGCCGTCCAAAGAGCCAGGAGGTGCGAACGATCATGGCACGCGAGCAAAGGGAGAGGACGGCGTCCTCGGCAAGCGACTTGGAAAGTCCGTAGACCGAGAGGGGAAGCTTTTGCGCGGACGGACGGTAAAATTCCTCCCCCTCTCCCGAAAAGACGTAGTCGCTGGAGAGAAGGAGGAGGGACGCCCCGAGCCTCTCGGCGGCCTCGGCAAGGCACACGGTGGCGTCAAGGTTCAGGCGTCGGCAAAGCTCGCTCTCCCGCTCGGCGCGGTCCACGTCGGTGTAGGCGGCCGTGTGCAGGATCAGGTCGGGACGGCTTGCAAGCACCCTCTGCCGCAGGGCGTCCGTGTCGCACAGATCCAGATCCTCGCGGTCGGTGCAGTCAAGCGTCAGCCCTTTTTGGCGTGCCAGCAGGGGGCAAAGATCGGCGCCGAGCTGTCCGCGCGCGCCCGTGACCAGGACTTTCATTCATGGTGTGCTCCTTTCGGTTAAGGCTTGCTCAGGGGCGCCGTTTTGCCACGGCGCGAATGAGCAGACGAAAGAGGGGGGAGGGAAGGTGCAGAGCCACAAGCTCAAAGGCGGTCACGGCGGGATCGTACCGCCAAAGGCGAAGCAGGCGGCGTGCACCTCCGTGCTCTCCCTTGGCATGGGCAAGCCTTGCCTTTCCAAAGGCGAGTGCATCTTCGATGGCGCTACCTTCGGTATAGTGCGAAAGGATGCGCACCCGCTCGCAAAAGGCGCGAATGCGCAGGCGCACGTAGTCCGCACGGCTCTTGACACCTGCAAGCGTTCCCGTCTGGTTCTCCCCGTGAATGCGGTAGAGCAGCTGCGGTGCGTCGAGAAAATCCAGCGCGCCGTCAAGGGATGCGCGAAAGGCGAGGTAATGGTCATGCACGAGCTCCCTTGGAAAGGGAAGATAGGAGAGCGCGCGTTGCCGCTCGATCAGCACGGTGCAGCCCATCACGAAATTGCGGCGGATCAGCACCTCTGCAAGCCCATAGCCCCGTTGCAGGCGATGGCGCGGCCGCAGCTGCTCGATGCGCTCGGCAAGAGGCCTTCCTTGCCCGTCGATCACGCAAGCGTTGCCAAAGACCAGCGTTGGGCGGAGCGGACTGCTTTTGAGGAGTGCGAGCGAGTCCTTCAGCTTATTCCGAAGCCACACGTCGTCCTGGTCGCAAAAGGCCACGTAGGGCTCCTTTGCCCTTTGCACAAGGGTGGCAAAGGTGGCGTTTGAGCCTTGGTTTTCTTCATTTTGCAGGAGCACGTAGGGAAAGGCGGTGATATGCTCCTGCAAAAGTTCCTCCAGCCTTTCCTTTTGAACGTGCGGCGAGGCATCGTCGCAAACGTAGAGGCAGGCGGGCAGGAGGCTTTGCGCGTTGAGCGAATCGAGAAGACGGACGAGCCAATCCTCGCGTGGCTCGTAAACGGCGAGAAGCACCGCAATGGCGGACGGGGGCATGGAGATCCCCTCCTTTTCGGTTTCTGTGACGTAGTTTCTGCCAAAGCGCGCGAAATTATGCGGAGGACACAAAAAAGAGCCTGCCCCGTGCGCACCTTCGTGCGGTGTGGGACAGACCCTTTTGCGTTATGCTTCGTCCGTATTTTTGTGAGAAGCGGCTTGCGTCCGCCTTTGCCTCCATGCGGCAAAGCCCCTCTCGAGCTTGCCGAGCAGAAGCTCCGCGCCGAGCGCGGATAGCGGAAGCAGAAGCAGAATATAGATCATGCAGTATTGCGATTTTGCCTCAAAGAGCAGGTGATAGAGAAAGCCGCCCAGAAAGACGGTGGGGAGCAGTGCGTGGGGGAGCTGTCCCCCTTTGATGAGGGAGATCGCGCCTACGCTTGCCAGAACGAGCAGGAGCTGCTGCAGAAGGTTGAGATACTGCGTCACGTGCCCTTCGCCCGCACCGCACACCCACGTGCCAAGCGGCCCCGAGCCGTCGCCGTAGCGTCCGCGCACCTGTGCCAGCCAGATGCCTTGGTAGGTGGGCTCGTTCCATTGGCTGGCGATCTTCTCGGAGAAGAAGGAGAGCGCGTAGGCGGGATCACGCGAAAAGGCGGCGATGTGCTCGTCGATCGCCTGCTTTGCCAAGGGCTTCATGGCCTCGGTATCCTTGCCCGCGGTGTAAAAATCCCGCACCACGTATTTGGACTCGTACCAGCCTGGCGCGATGTAGGAGTCGTGCGTTCCCATAGCGGCCCAGGCCTGCATGGGAACTCCCTTGCCAAAGGCAAAATCCGTGCGTGCCTCGTACTGCCACTGCACCGCCTTGGGAAGCCCGATCGAGCAGGCGAGGCAGAGCGCAAGGCAAAGGGGAAGAAGGGGGTCCTTCTCCTTCAGGAGGCGCAAAAGGCCGATGATCAGAATGGCGCAGAGGAAGATGATGCTGTTCTTCTTGAGGCACACGGCCACGCCGAGAAAGAGCGCACAGAGCAAAAGATGGCGAATGCGTGCTGCGATCCCGTCCTCCCGTCGGAGCTCGAGGAATTGCCACATGGACAACGCGGAAAAGAGAAGCGCGGGGATCACGCCGTAGGTGAAGGTGCAAAAGAGGATCGGGGGAAGAAAGAGGGTCAGCAGAAGGGCCGAAAGCTTCGTCACGTTCTCGCGTCCACGTCCGTAGGTCAGGCGGACGCAGTGCAGAAGGGCAGCGTCGGCCGCCACGAGGCAAAGCACGTTGACGTATTGCAGAAGCATCAGGTTGCCGCCCGTGGGAAAGATGCGCAGAAGGATCTCGCAAAAGAGCACGTAGCCCAGCTGATAGGGACAGCGCAAAAAGTAGTCGGTGGTCACCTGTGAAAAGTCCCCCAGCGAGAGGTGATAGGCGGCACGGGTCACGATGGCCGAGTCCTGCATCGGCACGCCCTGTACCGTATGCACCCAGATAACGCCGAGCAGAGCCACGACCGAAAGGCATACGGCACACACGCCCTTTGTCGGAAAGGGGCGAAGCAGCCTGCCAAGGGGCAGGAGCAGTCCGAGGGAGAGCAAAAGCGCGGCGAGATTGAGCGGGAGGGAGTCCGAGAGATACCGCACTCCCTCGCGCGGCGGATTGTCGATGTGCATATCCGTGGTGGCGAAGAGGGAGAGGACCGAGAGCGAGAGCAGGATCACGGCAAGCAAAAGGAGCGCCGCCGATGCGCACAGCCTCGCAATGCGTGCACCCACGGACGGGGAATTGTCGGGAGCTTGCATACGGTCACCTTCCTTTCGTCAGAATTTCTTTTCGGGGGATCTCCTTCTCTTGAAGCGGAGCTGGGCCAGGAGAATGGCCAGGAAGACCAGCGTACAGCCGATCAGCTCGCGTGGAGTGAGAGCGTCCTCAAGGAAGATCCAGCCGCCCAGTGCCGCAAACACGCTTTCCAGGCTCATCACGATGGAGGCAAGCGTGGGCTCGGCGTATTTTTGTCCCACGATCTGCAGGGTGTAGGCCACACCGCTGGAGAGCACGCCCATATACAGGAGCGCGGGCAGGACGCGTGTCAGAGCCGAAAGGGCAAAGTCCTCGGTGAAGAGCGCGACAGCTCCCGAGAGAACGCCGCACACGAGGAATTGGAGCATGGATAGCGCCGCGCTGTCCACGCTGTCCCGCACGCGGTCGATCACGAGAATGTGCATACTGAAGCCCAGAGCGCACAGGAGCAGCATCACGTCACCGAGATAAATGTGCGAGAACCCCTTTGAGAGGCAGAGCAGATAGATGCCGCCTGCCGCCAAGGGTACGGCGAGCAGAACGGGGAGCGAGATGCGCTTGCCGAACAGAACGGCGAGCAGGGGAACGAAGATCACGTACAGTGCGGTCAAAAAGCCTCCGCGCGCCGCGGCGGCCACGCCGTCGGGATACAGCGCAAGTCCGAGCTGCTGCAGATTGACCGTGAGCGAGAGCAGAAAGCCGCAGATCCCTCCTGCGAGGAGGAGCGTGCGGCGGCTTTTTTGGTCACGCGGAAGCACGGGCGTCCCTTTTCTTGTCCTGCGCACGAGGAGCAGGACAAGCAGAAAAAGAGAGGCGATCAGCGAGCGCAGGCAGTTGAAGGTGAGGGGAGGAATGCTTTTTGCGGCATCGGTCTGCACCACGAAGGCAAGGCCCCAGATGACCGAGGCAAAGCCCAGGATCAGGCAGCCCTTGCCATTTTGGTAATGCGGTGTTTCGTTCTTATTCACGAAGCTTCTCCTTACGTATCGTTTCATCCAAGAGGATATTTCCTTCACAGTCGTTGAAGATCACGCGAACGCTGTCCCGTTCAATGACGAGCGCGTTGCCCACGAAAAAGGCGGGAATGCCCTCCTTGGGTCTCGTGGGCTTACAGCCGAAGATGAGCGTGCAGGCCTGCCCCAGGTGATCGCGCGGACCGCCGATGGGCGAGATCTCTGCGCGGTGGGTGTGTCCGTGGAGACCGAGATCGGGCTTGATCTCCTCGCGGAGCAGGCGCGCCCACTCTCCAAACAGCTCAAGCTCAATGTCAAAGGGAGGAGGGGAGACGAACGAAACGGGGGAGTGCGAGATGATCAGCTTGTATTCCACGCCCTCGGCGTCGTATTCCTCTCCGCGGCGCTCGATCACGCGGCGGATGAAGGCGTCCTCCTCAAGTCGGTATTGGTGAAAGCAGGTGGTGTATCCGTATTCGGGCACGCCGTCGGGCTTATCCTCTCCCGTATCCATCACCATGCCCCAGATGGGGCCGAGGCGGAAGGTAAAATAGGGCAGACCGTGCGCCGTAGGGGTGTTCTCCGAAAAATGCTCGGCAAAGCTGCCGCGCAGATCGTGATTTCCGCGCGAGAAGATCACGGGTACCTCTCCGTGCGTAATGGCGGAGGCGAGATCGTAGATGACCTCCAGACGCTCGATGCTTGCGCAGTGGTCGGGCAGGTCTCCGTTAAAGATGAGCAGATCGACGTCATCTCCCCAGAAGACGCCTGCGCGCAGGGCCACGTCGGTCAGGTTATGAACGTCGGAGAGCTGATAGATGCGAATGGGGTATCCCGTTACGGGGCGGAAGGCGAAGGTGACCTCTACCGTATCCTCGGAGGTGGGGTAGTAGACCTTGCGCTCGATGATCTTGCGGTAGCAGACGGTATATTCCCGTGCGCGGTCAAGCTCCTCCATCGGCACCTCCACCGAGTGAATGGGGCTGCTTGAGCGCAGAACGCCGTTGGAGTGATCGTAATAGGTCTTCTCGCCAACGCGCACCCAAACCAGAGCATGGCAGTTGAAGCAGGCAAAAATGCGGTAAAAATCGCGGAAGGCGTAAACGCTGGGGTAGCAGCGCAAGGCCGCGGGCAGGGTGATGGATCGGTTCATGGCAAGCCCTCCTTTTAGTATGGGACTTTCTTTCTCCATTATAACACGGGCGCCTCCGTTTTGCAATTGATTTGCCTGCTTTTTTTGAAAAAAAGCGCACCAAGCGCCATTCGCGCTTGGTGCACGTTTCTTTTTTTCGCAGGATCAGAGGATCTTGCAGATCCAGCCCTCGGGAGCGGGGATCTCGCACATCTGGATGCTGCGCAGGGTGTTGTAAAGCTTTTCGGTCACAGGTCCCATCTTCTCCATGCCGTAGGTGATCTCCTTGCCGTGGTCCACGATCCTGCCGACGGGGGAGATGACGGCAGCCGTGCCGCAGAGTCCGCACTCGGCAAAATCCGCAAGCTCGGTCAGGGGGATCTTGCGCTCCTCGGTGGTAAGGCCGAGGTATTCGGAGGCAACGGTCATCAGCGAGCGGCGGGTGATGGAGGGGAGGATCGTATCCGACTTCGGCGTCACGACCTTTCCGTCCTTCGTGATAAAGAGCACGTTTGCGCCTCCCGTTTCCTCCACGTAGGAGCGGGTCTTGGAGTCGGGGTAGAGGTTTTCGTCATAGCCCTGCTCGTGTGCATCTACGATGGCGTAGAGGCTCATGGCGTAGTTCAGTCCTGCCTTGATGTGGCCGGTTCCGCGAGGAGCTGCGCGGTCGTAGTCGCTGACGCGCAGGGTCAGGGGCTTTACGCCGCCCTTGAAGTAGGGACCTACGGGCGTGACGAAGATGCGGAACTGATATTCGGTTGCGGGCTTAACGCCGATCACGGCGTTGCTGCCAAAGAGGTAGGGGCGAATGTAGAGGGAAGCGCCCGAGCCGTAGGGCGGGACCCAATCGGCGTTTGCCTTGACGGTCGCGATCACGGCCTCCACGAACTTGTCCTCGGGGAAGACGGGCATCTGCATACGGCGGCAGGATTCTGCCATACGTGCGGCGTTGAGGTCGGGGCGGAAGCAGACGATCTCGCCGTCCTTGGTGCGGTAGGCCTTCAGGCCCTCAAAAACGGTCTGTGCATACTGGAGCACGCAGGCCGACTCGTGCAGGACGACGGTCTCGTCCTCTACCAGCTCGCCCTCGTTCCACTTGCCGTCCTTATAGGTTGCGACGAAGCGCTTGTCGGTCTTGATGTATCCGAATCCGAGATTGGACCAATCGATTTGTTTCTGTGCCATAGTGATACGTTTCCTTTCTGCCGAGCCGTCGCCGCAGGGAGCGGGGAGGCGTTGCCTCGGACTTGCTTCTATGCCCCTTATTTTACAACCTTTTCGAGGGCTTGTCAATAGGAAAATGCGGATTTTTTGCTTTTTTTCGCCCACGCCTTCGTGGGCTCGGCTTCGTCTGTTAAAAGATAAACAAGGAAATTTGCGTGCGGTGTCTTGCATTTTTTTTGTGAGTCCTGTATAATAAAGTGTAGAGACCCTGAGCTTGAATGAAAAGGAAGGAAACACAGGAATGGAATGGAAGCAGCTGATCGCTACCCGCCCCCGCAAAAGGATCTATCGCGAGGGAGATGCCTGCATTAAGCTTTTTGATGCGGGATATTCCAAGGCAGACATTCTCAACGAGGCCCTCAACCAGGCGCGCATCGAGGAGACCGGCCTGCACATCCCGGGCATCCGCGAGGTATTGACCATCGACGGCTGCTGGGCCATCGTCTCGGATTTCATCGAGGGAAAAACGCTGGCACAGCACATCGAGGAGGAGCCCGAGAAAAAGGCGGAGTACCTCTCTATGCTGGTCGATCTGCAGATGGAGGTGCACACCAAGAGCAGTCCGCTCCTCAATAAGCTGATCGACAAGATGCACCGCAAGATCTGCCAGACCGATCTTGACGCCACCACGCGCTACGATCTGCATATGCGTCTAGAGAAGATGCCCAAGCACAGCAAGCTCTGTCACGGCGATTTTATCCCCTCCAATGTGATCCTCACGCCGGATGGAGTACCCTATATTCTGGATTGGTCACACGCCACGCAGGGCAACGGCTCTGCCGATGCGGCGCGCACCTTCCTCCGTCTTTCCCTTGAGGGAGATCACGAGGGAGCCGCGACCTATCTTGCCCTCTTTTGCGAAAAGACGGGCATCGACGAGACCTACGTACGCCGTTGGCTTCCCATCGTGGCGGCCTCGCAGAGCGTAAAGGGTGAGCCTGAGGAGCGGGAATTTTTACTTTCATGTGTGAATGCGGTAGAGGATTATGAGTGAGAAGATCAGAAAATTCGATACGAAGGTACAATACCTGAAATACAAGGTCCTGCGTGAGGTGGCAAAGCAAGCCTGGAACAGCACCCTGCAGGAGACCGTGCTGGATATCCCCAAGATGATCGTGCCCGGAAAGACGCCCACCATGCGTTGCTGCGTCTATAAGGAGCGCGCGATCCTTGCCGAGCGCGTCAAGCTGGCTATGGGAGGCTCTAAGAGCAATCCCAACGTCATTGAGGTCATCGGCATCGCCTGCGACGAGTGTCCCGCAGGCGGATACGAGGTTTCGGATGCCTGCCGCGGATGCCTTGCGCACCGCTGTGAGGACGTTTGCCCGCGCGGTGCCATCAGCTTTGACCACAATCACGTGGCCCACATCGACAAATCCAAGTGTGTGGAGTGCGGTGCCTGTGCAAAGGTCTGCCCCTACACGGCCATCGTCAACCGCAAGCGTCCCTGTCAGAACGCCTGCAAGGTCAAGGCCATCGTCATCAACGACGACAAGGAGGCCAGCATCGACAACGGCAAGTGCATCGAGTGCGGTGCCTGCGTTTATCAGTGCCCCTTCGGCGCGATCTCGGACAAATCCTACATTCTCAACGCCATTGACCTGATCCGCAAAAGTGAGGACAACAGCCGCTACAAGGTCTATGCCGTGGTCGCTCCCGCGATCGCCACGCAGTTTGCCTACGCCAAGCTTGGACAAGTCATCACGGGATTGCACCGCATGGGCTTTTATAGCGCGGTGGAGGTGGCGCTCGGTGCCGACCTCGTTGCTATGGAAGAAGCGAGAGAGCTTGCCGAAAAGGGCTTTTTGACCAGCTCCTGCTGCCCCGCGTTCGTCGAATACATCAAAAAGGGCTTTCCTGCGCTGGTGGAGCATCTTTCCTCCTCGTCCTCGCCCATGGCACGGGTCGGACGCCTCATCAAGGAGAAGGATCCCACCGCCCGCGTGGTCTTTATCGGTCCCTGCACGGCCAAGAAGGCCGAGGCACAACGGGCAGAGGTTCGCCCCTGGATCGACGCCGTGATCACCTTTGAGGAGCTGCAGGCGCTTTTGGACAGCCGCGACATCGACGTCACCTCGCTTGAGGAGACCCCCATGGAGGACGCCACCTATTTCGGTCGCGTTCTTGCCCGTACGGGAGGCCTGAGCGAGGCGGTGAGCGAGGCTTTGCGCGAGCAAGGGCTGGAGGAGTTTGAACTGCGTCCCGAGGTCTGCGACGGCATCGAGGCCTGCCGCGTGGCCCTGCTCAAAAAGAGCAAGAACCTGCTGGCGGCCAACTTCGTGGAGGGCATGGCCTGCAGCGGCGGATGCATTGGCGGCGCAGGCTGTCTGATGCACGGCGAGAAAAACCGCTCCAAGGTCGATCTGCACGGCAAGGATGCCAAGAAGCAGAGACTGGATGAATAAAAAACCGTTGATCCCCGATCCGCTCAGCCAAAGTGCCGAGCGGGTCGGCTTTTGCGTTACACAAAACGGAGGAGCAAGAAAGCCTCATTTTTGTATAAGATGATAAAAGTGGAAAAAAGCGCAAAAAAGGGCTTGACAGAACCGCTTTAGCGTGATAAAATGGTAAACAATTAAAGCAGAGGAGGAAAACCGCGGATGAACGAACCGAAAAGGGAACCGATGCAGGCGCTTTACCGTGCGCTTCTGTCGGTTGAGACCGAGAAGGAGTGCAAGGCTCTTCTTGAGGATCTTTGCACCATCAAGGAGCTGCAGGATCTTTCCCAACGCCTGTTCGTGGCGACCCTGCTCCGAGAGGGAATGGGATATCAGGAGATCTCCCGCCGCACGGGGGCCAGCACCGCCACCATTTGCCGCGTCAACAAATGTCTGGTCTACGGAGGCGGAGGCTACCGCCGCGTGCTGGCACGCATGGAGGAGGATGAAGCATGAAGGATCTGCAATTGACCTGCCTGCGTGAGGACGAAAAGGCCACCCTTCGCCTGCGCGCGCTTCTTGCGCGTTACGGCTACCGTCCCTATCGCATGAGCAAATTTGAGGAATACGACCTTTACGTGCGCAATAAGAGCTTTCTTTTGTCGGATCACATCATCACCTTTACCGATACCGACGGCAAGCTGATGGCGCTCAAGCCCGACGTTACGCTCTCGATCGTCAAGAACAGCAAGGAGAGCGAGGGAGGACTGGAAAAGGTCTTTTACAACGAGAACGTCTACCGCGTCTCGCGCGGCGGAGAAGCCTTCCGCGAGATCATGCAGGTGGGCGCGGAGTGCATCGGCGAGATCGACGAGTATTGCCTTTGCGAGGTGCTCCTGCTTGCCGCAAAGAGCATGGAGACCCTCTCCGATTCCTTCGTGCTGGATCTGTCGCACATGGGACTTCTCACCGCCGTTCTGGACGGTCTCGGGCTGACCGACGCCGCCCGTGCCGAGCTGCTCGGCTGTATCGGCGACAAAAATCTGCACACCGCGCGCGAGATCTGTCGCCGCGAGGGCGTATCCCCCGAGGGCGAGGCGGCACTTGAGTTGCTGATCACCTCCTACGGTGAGCCCTCACGCGTGCTTCCGCTTTTGCGCAAGGGACTTCCCAAGGCGTCCTGCGGCGCGCTGCTTGACCAACTGGAGCGCATTCTTGCGGCAGTTGCCCCGTCGATCCCCGAGGGGAGACTGCACGTGGATTTCTCGGTCATTCACGACCGCCGCTACTACAACGGCCTGGTCTTCAAGGGCTTTATTGAGGGCATTCCCACGGGCATTCTCTCGGGCGGACAGTACGACGCCCTGATGCAACGCATGGGCAAGCGCGCGGGAGGCGTTGGCTTTGCCGTGTATCTCGATCTGCTCGAGGAGCTTTCCTCTCCCCGTGCGGAGTACGATGCCGACGCCGTTCTGCTCTACGGTGAGGAGGATGACGCCGCTCGCGTATCCGCCGCCGTGGAACGCCTTTCGGCCGACGGCAAGAGCGTGTGCGCACAAAAAAGCCTGCAATCGGGCTATCGCTGCCGCGAGCTTTGGAGATTGCAGGGAGAGGAGGTGATCCTTCTTGAAGCAGATGCTTAATATCGCACTCCCCAAGGGTCGCCTTGGAGAGAAGGTCTACGCCATGTTTGAGAAGGCGGGCTTCCCCTGTCCCTCCATCAAGGAGAACAACCGCAAGCTGATCTTTGAGAACGAGGAGGTCGGCGTGCGCTACTTCTGGGTCAAGCCCTCGGACGTGGCCATCTACGTTGAGCGCGGAGCGGCCGACATTGGCGTGGCAGGGAAGGACATTCTTCTGGAGTACGAGCCCGACGTTTACGAGCTTCTCGATCTTCACGTCGGCGTCTGCCGCATGGCGGTGGCCGCCCGTGAGGGCTTTCGGGATGACGGTGCGCGCACCCTCAAGGTGGCCACCAAGTTCAGCCGCATCGCCAAGGCGCATTACGCCGCACGCGGACGCGACATCGACGTGATCCATCTCAACGGCTCGATCGAGCTTGCGCCGATCCTGGGGCTTTCCGACGTGATCGTGGACATCGTGGAGACGGGAACCACCTTAAAGGAGAACCACCTTGCGGTGGTGGAGACCGTTCTCCCCATCAGCGCCCGGCTGATCGCCAACAAATCCGGGTTCAAATTCAAGAGTGAACGCATCGAGGAGATCGTCCGAGGTCTTGCGATGCAAACGGAGGAACAAGCATGATCCGCATTCTCAATTCCGATGAGGCTTCCAGAGAGGAGATCCTTTCCCGCACCCTTCCCACGGTCAACGTGGAGGAAACGGTCGCGGCCATTCTCGCCGAGGTGCGTCGCGAGGGGGACGCCGCTCTGTACCGCTATACCGAAAAATTCGACGGCGTTCGTCTTACGGCGCTTGCCGTGACCGAGGAGGAGATCGAGGAGGCCATGGCGCTCGTTGAGCCCCGTTTCTTGGAGATCCTTCGCGAGGCGGCCGCAAATATTCGCACCTTCCACGAGCGGCAGGTGCGCAACAGCTTTATTCTCAATCAGCAAAACGGCGTGGTCATCGGGCAGAAGGTCATTCCCGTGGATCGCGCAGGACTGTACGTTCCGGGCGGCACGGCGGCCTATCCCTCCACCGTGCTGATGGACGCGATCCCCGCCAAGATCGCAGGCTGTCCCGAGGTGGTCATGGTCACCCCTCCCGCAAAGAACGGCAAGGTCAACCCCGCCATTCTTGCGGCGGCACGGGTGGCCGGCATCGACCGCATCTTCAAGGTCGGCGGTGCGCAGGCGATCGCGGCGCTGGCCTATGGCACCGAGAGCGTGCCCAAGGTCGACAAGATCGTCGGTCCAGGCAACGCCTTCGTGGCCGAGGCCAAGAAGCAGGTGTTCGGCGCGGTCTCGATCGATATGATCGCAGGACCGAGCGAGATCCTGATCCTGGCCGACGGCAAGACCAATCCCCGTTACGCGGCGGCGGACCTGCTCTCGCAGGCCGAGCATGACCGCATGGCGTCGGCCGTTCTGGTGACCGACAGCGAGGCTTTGGCCCTGGCCGTGCAGGAAGAGCTTGAGGTGCAGATCCCGCTTTTGGAGCGTGCCGAGATCGCGCGCGAGTCCATCGACCGCAACGGCAAGATCATCGTCATGCCCTCGCTTCGGGAGGCCATCGAGATCGCCAACGCATTGGCTCCCGAGCATCTGGAGCTTTGCGTGGACAATCCTTTTGATTATCTGGACGCCATTCGTCACGCAGGCTCGATCTTTATGGGGCGCAACTGCCCCGAGGCGCTCGGCGACTATTTTGCCGGCCCCAATCACACCCTGCCCACGTCCGGCACGGCGCGCTTCTCCAGCCCCCTGTCGGTGGACGATTTCGTCAAGAAAACACAGTATACCTACTATACCCGAGACGCGCTTGCCCGCGTGGCCGAGGACGTTGCCTTCTTTGCCCGCAAGGAGGGCCTTACCGCACACGCCAGAAGCGCCGTGATCCGTCTGGAGGACGAATAACGCACTCGGGCAAAGAGAGAAAGGTGATCGCATGAGCCGCTTTTTCAGTGAAAAATACCGTGCGCTGACCCCCTATACCCCTGGGGAGCAGCCCAAGGAGATGCAATATATCAAGCTCAATACCAACGAGTCGCCCTTTCCGCCCTCACCGCGTGCTATTGCGGCGGCGCAGATGGCGGCGAAGGGACTCAACCTCTATTCCGATCCCACCTGTGCGCGTCTTACGCGCGCGGTCGCCGAGCATCTGGGCGTTTGCGAGGAGGAGGTCCTGCTCACCAACGGATCGGACGAGATCCTCGGCTTTGCCTTTATGGCCTTCTGCGACGAGGCGCATCCTGCCGTCTTTGCGGATATTACCTACGGCTTTTACGAGGTCTTTGCCGAGCTGAACCGCGTGCCCTACCGCAAGATCCCGCTGCGCGAGGATTTTTCGATCCGCATCGAGGACTATTTTGACGCCAAGGGAACCGTCTTTCTCGCCAACCCCAACGCCCCCACGGGAATTGCGCTTTCTCCTGCCGAGATCGAGCAGATCCTGCTCCGCAATCCCGACAATATCGTGGTGGTGGACGAGGCCTACGTGGATTTCGGCGGCGAGAGCTGCGTGCCTCTGATTGGCAAGTACGACAACCTTCTGGTCACGCAGACCTTTTCCAAATCCCGTTCTCTTGCGGGCGGACGCCTCGGCTTTGGCGTGGCCTCGCGCGCGCTGATCGCGGATCTGAATACCCTCAAGTATTCCACCAATCCCTACAACGTCAACTCTATGACGCTGGCCGCAGGGCTTGGCACGATGGAGGACGGGGAATACACCGAGAAAAACTGCCGCACGGTCATCGAAAATCGGGAGTACACCACGGCAAAGCTTCGCCGCATGGGCTTTTGCACCACCGATTCCCGAGCGAATTTCATCTTCGCCATGCATCCGTCGCTTGACGGCGGGGAGCTCTACCGCACCCTTAAGGCGCGCGGGATCCTCGTGCGTCACTTTGACAAGGATCCGATCAGGCAGTATAACCGCATTACCGTGGGGACACGCGAGCAGATGGACGCTCTGCTCTCGGCCCTGCAACGAATTTTGGAGGAAGAAGCATGAGAGAAGCAAGCATTTTCCGCGAGACGGCGGAGACCAAGATCGATCTTACCCTGAAGCTGGACGGCACGGGCAAAAGCGAGATCGCGAGTGGCTGCGGCTTTCTGGACCATATGCTCACCCTGTTTGCCTCGCACGGCCGCTTTGATCTGACGCTGACCTGCAAGGGAGACACGCAGGTGGACGATCACCACACGGTGGAGGACATCGGCATCGCGCTGGGACAGGCCTTTGCCAAGGCTCTTGGCGACAAGAAGGGCATCTGCCGCTACGGCAGCATGATCCTGCCCATGGACGAGGCGCTGATCCTGTCCGCCGTAGATCTTTCGGGCAGAGGCATTCTTTGCGATGCGCTCGAGATCCCGACCGAGAAGGTGGGCAGCTTTGACACCGAGCTGGTCAAGGAATTCTGGCTCGCCTTCGTCCGAAACGCCGAGTGCGCGCTGCACGTCCGTCAGCTGGCGGGCGAGAACTCGCACCACATCATTGAGGGCGCCTTCAAGTCGGTGGCAAGATCCCTGCGGCAGGCCGTAGCGATCGATCCCGCCTTTGCCGACGAGATCCCCTCCACAAAGGGAGTGCTTTGATGGTAGCGATCATCGATTACGGCGTGGGAAATCTGTTCTCGCTGGAAAGCTCCTTTGCGGCCATCGGCGAGGCGGTCACCGTCACGGCGGATGCCGACGTCATCCGCGCGGCCGACCGCATTCTGCTTCCCGGTGTGGGTGCCTTTGGCGACGCCGCGCGCAAGCTGCGCGAGAGCGGACTTGACCGCGTGGTCCTCGAGCAGGCCGCGGCAGGGAAGCCCCTGCTTGGCATCTGCCTTGGTATGCAGCTCCTGTTTGAGAGGAGCTACGAATACGGCGAGCACGAGGGACTTGGCCTGATCCCTGGGGAGGTACGCTCCATCGCGGAGGTGATTCCCAAGGGGCTCAAGATCCCGCACATCGGCTGGAACGCCCTGCATCTGCGCGGCGAGCATCCGCTTTTCCGCTATCTGCGGGAGGGGGATTGTGTGTATTTCGTTCACTCCTTTTACGGAGCGAATTGCGATGCGAGCGTGATCGCCACGGCGGAGTACGGTGCCGAGCTTACGGCCGCCGTTGCCCGAAACAACGTCTACGGCTGTCAGTTCCATCCCGAAAAGAGCGGAACGGTAGGCCTAAACATTCTGCGTGCCTTTTGCGCGCTTTAAGGAGGAGATAGCATGAAACCGACCAAAACCGATCGCTTCGTCTGCACCGAGGTCAGCGGAGGCGCATTTGACGCCTACCAGTGCCGCGTGCTCGTTGACCGACAGACGGGGGTCAATTATCTTTGGACCACGGGCGGATATTCGGGAGGACTGACCGTTATGGTAGACGCCGACGGCCGACCGATCGTTACCTCGGTTCCGCGCGAGGAGAAGTGAGGAAGACGAATGCTGATTTTTCCTGCGATCGATCTGTATGAGGGCAAGGCGGTCCGCCTGCTGAAGGGGGACTACGCCAACATGACGGTCTACAGTGACCGTCCCCTTGAAATCGCCCGCGATTTCGTCGCGGCGGGCGCAAAATACATCCACATGGTGGATCTGGAGGGCGCACGCGACGGCGCAACGCCAAATCTTTCGGCCGTGGCCGAGGTTTGCAAAAAGACCGATCTCTTCGTCGAGATCGGAGGCGGCATTCGCAATATGGAGACCGTGGAGCGCTATTTTTCGGTTGGCGCGGATCGCGTGATCCTGGGCACTGCCGCGGTGACCGACGAGGCCTTCCTCGAGGCGGCGGTCAAGGCGTACGGCGAGAGGATCGCCGTGGGCGTGGATATTCAGGACGGCAAGGTGGCCATTCGCGGCTGGACCGAAAGCTCGGGGCTCGACGCCTTTGCCTTCTGTGAGAAAATGCAGGCCCTTGGCGTGTGTACCCTGATTTGCACCGATATTTCCAAGGACGGTGCGATGATGGGCACCAACCGCGAGCTTTACCGCGAGCTTGCCGCACGCTTTTCCTTGCAGATCGTGGCCTCGGGAGGCGTTTCCTCCCTGGAGGACGTCAAGGCGCTTGCCGACCTTGACCTTTACGGCGCGATCATCGGCAAGGCCTATTACACCGGCGCGATCGATCTGCGTCGGGCGATCGAGGTGGCCACATGATCACCAAGCGCATTATTCCTTGCCTTGACGTCAAGAACGGCAGAGTCGTCAAGGGAGTCAACTTTTTGGGGCTGAACGACGTCTCCTCGCCCGTAGAGCTTGCGCGCTATTACAGCGAGCACGGTGCGGACGAGCTGGTCTTTTACGACATCACGGCCTCGGCCGAGGGGCGCGCCCTGTTTACGGACATTCTCACCGAGGTGGCACGCACCATCTTCATTCCGCTCACCGTTGGCGGTGGAATCAATACCGTGGAGGACTTTGAGCGCGTCCTGAAGTGCGGCGCGGACAAGGTCAGCGTCAATTCGGGCGCGATCCGCGATCCCGGCCTCGTTGCCGAGGCGGCCAAGCGCTACGGCGACCAATGCGTGGTGCTTTCGGTGGACGTCAAGCGCTTGGGGGGCGAATTCCGCGTCTTTGCCAAGGGCGGACGCGAGGACACGGGCATGGAGGCCATCTCCTGGATCCGCCGCTGCGTGGACGCGGGTGCGGGCGAGGTGGTGGTCAATTCCATCGACACCGACGGCGTCAAGCAGGGCTTTGATCTTCCCATGCTCAAGGCCGTTTGCGATGCCGTCAGCGTTCCCGTTATCGCCTCGGGAGGCGCGGGCTGTATTGCCGATTTTACCACGCTGTTCAAGACGCTTCCGCGGGTGGATGCAGGACTTGCCGCGTCCATCTTCCACTTCCACGAGGTGGATCTTGGAGAACTGAAACGAGAGCTTGCCGGCGCAGGGATCCCCATGCGCCTTTGAGAAAGGATACCGATATGATCAATCTTGACGAACTGAAATTTGACGAAAAGGGCCTTATCCCCGCCATCGTGGTGGACGCCATCACCAAAAAGGTGCTGACGCTGGCTTACATGAGCCGCGAAAGCCTTGCGATCTCCATGGAAAAGGGACTGACCTGCTTCTGGAGCCGCTCGCGGCAGGAGCTTTGGCTCAAGGGTGAGACCAGCGGAAACTACCAGCACATCGTTTCCATCACGGCCGATTGCGACGGCGACGCCCTCGTGGTGGCGGTGGAAAAGGACGGCCCTGCCTGCCACACGGGCAGTGACTCCTGTTTTACGCGTCCCGTTTGGGAGAGCGAGGAGCTGCACGAGTTCTCCCTGGAGGGGCTGATGGCCCTGCTTGAGGGGAGACGCGCCGAGAAGAAGGAGGGCTCCTACACCACCTACCTCTTTGAGAAGGGACTGGACAAGATCCTCAAAAAGGTGGGCGAGGAAAGCACCGAGGTCATCATTGCCGCCAAGGCGGAGGATAAGAAGGAGACCGTCTACGAGATCGCGGATCTTGCCTACCACGTGATGGTGCTGATGGTCCAGGCGGGGATCTCCTTGGAGGATATTCACCGCGAGCTTGCCTCGCGCCACGTGATCGACCATAAGGTCAAGCAGGAGAAGATGACGAAATGAAAGAAGGACGCACGCGAGCCGCTGCTTTTGCACACGCGCTTCTGCTTTTTGCGCTTTGCCTTGCGCTTTCGGGCTGTGCGATCGACCTGCCCTATCACTCGGGCGAGGATTTCGGTATTCCCACCGCGGTCAGCCCCGTGGATTTTGACGGCGACGGCACGGACGATTACCGCGAGCTTTTGCTCGGCGCGCGTCGGGATGCACGAAACAAGCCCACGTACGACGATCGCTATTGGGAGGAGGGCTATCCGCCCGAGGATATCGGCGTTTGTGCGGACGTGATCTGGAGAGCCTTTCGCGAGGCAGGGTACGATCTGCGCGCCATGGTGGATCGCGACGTCCGCTTGCGTCCTGCGGCCTATCCGCACGTCACCACGCCCGACGATAACATCGATTTTCGCCGCGTGGTCAATCTGGAGGTCTTCTTCCGCACGTACGGCATCTCGCTCACCTGCGATCCGAGCGAGATCGAGGAGTGGCAGCCCGGCGACGTGGTGATCTTTGCCAATTCCGCAGGGCGTTACTCGCACATTGGCGTGATCTCGGACCGACGGACGGCCAAGGGCGTGACCTACGTGATCCACAACGGAGGGCAGGAGGAGCGCGAGGAGAATTTTCTCGGCAAGATGCGCATTGCGGGGCATTACCGCTTTGACGCCTCGCGCATCGACCCCGATCTGCTGATCCCCTGGGAGGATTGAACGTCTCCGCGCGCGACGCGTGCCCTTTTGCGGAAAAGGGAAAATTCCGCACTTTTTTTGAAAAGGACTTGACAAACCCCACAAAAGGTGATATAATAACGAGGTCAAACTTTCGGGGTGTGGCACAGCTTGGTAGTGCGCTTGGTTCGGGACCAAGAGGCCGCTGGTTCAAGTCCAGTCACTCCGACCAAACAAAATCCGCTTTCGCAAGAAGGCGGATTTTTGTTTGTATTATTCACTATTCATTATTCATCATTCATTATTCATTTACCAAAGCGGATTTTGAATGAATAATGAAGAACGAAGCCGCTTCGCTGATGAATAATGAATAATTAAAGTAGCGTTTCTCTCTATGGTAGAAAAGTATTTTTATGCAATAGTCTTTCCGTCTTGATTAGCCAGAAAAAGCACATTTGCAATGCAAATGTGCTTTTTCAATTAAATCCGCCTTTGTCGGAATAAATCCACTTCGTGGATGAAATCGCTACGCGATGAAATCTGCCTTGCGGCAGGGTTTTGGGAGGCGGATTTGATTTCATCTGAAGCCGCAGGCTGAAGATTTCATCCAAACTCGTTTGGATTTCATTTAGTTCACACGGCTTGTCGGGATATTTTTCGTCCTTGCAAGCCTTTTTCCTGTTCTCCGTTCGCCTTACGCCTTTTTCACCATTTCGAGGTAGGGCAGGGTGCCAAAGCCGTTTTTGCGGTAGGTGCGCAGGGCGACCTCGTTGTCCTCCTCCACCTCCAGGCGCAAAAGGGCGCTTGGGTAGCGTGCCTCCACGAACGCGAGGAATTGGCTGCCGTAGCCCCGTCCGCGGCAGTCGGGGAGCAGGTAGACGTCCTCGATCCAGATGCAGGGCTTGCCAAACTCGGTCGAAAAGCTCTTGGCCAGCATACCGTAGCCAACGAGGGTCTCCCCCTCGGTAAACACGAAGCCCTCAAGATAGGGCGACGTGCCAAGGCATTCCTCCACGTCGGCGCGGAAGATGGCCTCCGATCCGTTGGTCGAAACGGCAGGGGAGGCGTAAAAGGTGCGCATCATTTCGATCACGCTCTCGGCGTGTGCGCGCGTCATACACTCAATCTGCATCTTGATCTTCTCCTTTTTTCATAGCGTGTCTGCGTTTTTTCTTTCCTCTTGGGAAAACGCTCTGCCAAAAGTATACCCCAAACGCCGCCTTCTGTCAAGGAAAATCTTGCAGAAGCGATTTTTTTCGTCCGCCTGCGCGTTTTGCGGTTGCTTTTTTCGGAGAACTATGCTATACTGATGACAGACCAAGAAAAAAGGAGGAGGCCTATGCATCTGATCGTGACCCTGGACGAGCAGGGTGGAATGCTCTTTAACCACCGTCGGCAGAGCCGTGACCGCGTACTGACAGCCGACCTTTTGCGTACGGTGGGCAACGCGCGCCTCGTGGTCTCGCCCTACACGGCAAAGCTCTTTGCGGATATTGCGGATGCGTCCTCGCTTGTCGTTGCCGCCGATCCGCTTGCGGCCGCGGGGGAGGGGGATTTTTGCTTCCTCGAGGAGAACAGCCCCGGGGAGAGCATGAGGAAGGTCTCCACGCTGATCCTGTATCGCTGGAACCGCCACTATCCCGCCGACGTCTTCTTTGATGCCGACCTGCGCGAGTTTACCCTAACCCAAACCGAGGAGCTTGAGGGCTTCTCCCACAAAATCATTACGAAAGAGGTATATCAACGGTGATGAAACGCAAGTCCATTCTGCAGCACGCGGGCGTGTGGCTTCATCTTCTTCTTCTCTCCCTTTGCCTTTCGCTTTCGAGCTGCCTTAGCTTCTCCGTTCCCGGGCAGAACGGGCAAAACCCGCCGCCTGCCGTGACCGATCCGTCGGAGACCGATCCTGCGGAGATCGATCCTTCGTCTCCCGACTTTGTTCTGATCGATCTGCCCACCTACGTGGGAAGCGCCTATGTGGTGCTCAACAACAATGTTCCCGTTTTTTCTCCCGAGGAATTGACCACCGAGGGCTATGAGTTTTACAGCCCTCTGGACGCTCTTGGCCGTTGCGGCACGGTGATCGCCTCGGTCGGCCGCGAGACCATGCCTGCTGAGGACGAGGACCGCGGCAACATCAGCTCGGTCAAGCCCACGGGCTGGGTGCAGGCCTCCTACGATTCCATGGGCGGACAGCCCCTCTACAACCGCGCCCACCTCATCGGCTGGCAGCTGACCGCCGAGAATGCAAACGAGCGCAATCTCGTCACGGGAACGCGCTACCTCAACGTGCAGGGCATGCTCCCCTTTGAGGACATGGTCGCCGACTACGTCAAGGAGACGGGCAACCACGTTGCCTACCGCGTGACCCCCATCTTTGAGGGGAACAACCTGGTGTGCAGCGGCGTGCAGATGGAGGGCTTTTCGGTGGAGGATAACGGCGAGGGCATTTGCTTCAACGTTTACTGCTTCAACGTCCAGCCCGGCATCATCATCGACTACGCTACAGGCGTAAGCTCCGAGGGCGGAGAAAAGCCCGTCGATCCCGAGGCCGAGACCAATGCCGACGGCGAGGTGATCCACGATTACGTGCTGAACACCAACAGCAAGCGCTTCCATTACCCCAACTGCTCCTCGGTCGGCCAGATGAAAGAGACGAATAAGCAGCCCTATACGGGAAGCCGCGAGGACCTGATCGACCAAGGCTACCAGCCCTGCGGAAGCTGCAATCCCTGACCCCGATTTTGAAGAAGAAAACGAGGATTACGACGTGAATAACATCAGCCGCGAGGACCTGTTTCTCGCCATTCTCAAGGAGGAGCTGATCCCCGCCATGGGCTGCACCGAGCCGATCGCTCTGGCGTATGCCGCCGCGCGGGCAAGAAAGCTTCTTTCCTCCGCTCCCACCGCCATTTTGGCGCGCTGCAGCGGAAATATCATCAAAAACGTGCGTTGCGTGTCCATTCCCAACTCGGGTGGCATGATCGGCATTGAGCCTGCCGTGGCGCTTGGCGCCTTTGGGGGAGACGATTCCCTCGGCATGGAGGTGCTGGAGGCGGTGCGCGCGCAGGACCGCACAGCGGTGTCCGCCTTTTTGGAGGCGGGAGGCTGCCGCGTGGAGTATCTGCCATCGGATATTCCTCTGCACTTTATCCTGGAGCTGACCGACGGCCGCGACACCGCATCGGTTGAGGTTCGCCACTCGCACATGAACGTGGTGGCTCTTTCGCGCAACGGGGAGGACATCTTCCGCCTGCCCGAGGAGGCGCAGGGCGCGGGAGCGGATCGCTCGGAGCTGAATATCGGCAGCATCAAGGAGTTTGCCGACACGGTTCCCGCAGAGCGCATCAAGCCCTTGTTTGACAAGCAGATCCGCTACAATATGGACATCGCCTACGAGGGGATCTCGGGGGATTACGGCCTCAACATTGGCCGCATGATCCGATCCTCTTATCCGGACGGCGTGGTCACGCGCATGAAGGCGTATGCCGCGGCGGCGTCCGAGGCACGAATGAGCGGCTGCGATATGCCGGTCATCATCAATTCGGGAAGTGGAAACCAAGGCATCGCATCCTCGGTGCCGGTGGTGATCTACGCGAGGGAGAAGGATATTCCGCAGGAGCGGCTTTACCGAGCGCTGGCGTTTTCGGCGCTGTTGACGATCCACCAGAAGGATCACATCGGCAAGCTGTCGGCGTTTTGCGGAGCGGTGTCGGCGTCCTGTGCGGCGTGTGCGGCGATCACGTACATGGTAGGCGGCAGTTTGCGGCAGATCAAGGCGACGATCGACAACACGCTGGCCAACATACCGGGGATCCTTTGCGACGGTGCAAAGATCTCCTCCGCGGCAAAGATCGCGTCGAGCATTGACGCGGCGATGATGGCGCACTTTTTGGCGATGCAGGAGAAGGCCTACCACGCATACACGGGCATTCTCAAGGAGGAGGCCGAGGAGACGATCAGCTGTGTTGGCTACATTGGCAAGATTGGAATGCGCGAGACCGACCGCGAGATCGTCAAGCTGATGCTTGAGGATCGGCACGAGACGGCTCTGCGATAAGGGAAGAAAAAAAGCACCTTCGGGGATACCGAGGGTGCTTTTTGCATGGAAGAAACTCCCGAGGCGACAAAAACGGGCAGGGGGTTGACAAAACCGACTTTTTCTGCTATAATAACATGGTACAGTTTTTCCACGAACAAAAAACCCATGCGAATGTGAGGGAAAAAAGAAATGAGACAATATCAAAAGAGAAGACGCCTGCACATGCTGATCGCGATACTGATGTCGCTCAACATTGTCAGTGTAGGATATGCGACCTGGGCGATCACGGGCCCGTCGACC
>JAFWAA010000031.1 GCA_017507905.1 Clostridia bacterium
CTCGGCTGCCTGCTTCTTGGTACCAACGAACAGGATGGTGCCATTGTTCTCGGAAAGCTCACGAACGTAGTTGTAAGCCTCGTCGAACTTCTTAACGGTCTTCTGCAGGTCGATAATGTAGATACCGTTTCTTTCGGTGAAAATGTACTCCTGCATTTTGGGGTTCCATCTTCTGGTGTGGTGTCCGAAATGAACACCTGCTTCAAGCAGCTGCTTGATCGAGATAACAGACATTTTAATGTCCTCCTTCGGTTTTTTCCACCACCGCAACGCATTGCAAAAACCATGAAAAGTCATGGCACCGCCGCAATGTTCGTCCGGTGTGTGTGATATTTATTTTGCCCTGCGGACCGACAAAAGTCGATTGCAACGCAATTACAATAGATTATAGCACATCTCTTATTTTTTTGCAATACCCTTTTCCTTTGTTAACAGTTTTTTTACATTTTTCCAAGGAATTCTCATAAAAAAAGAAGCGCCTGCGGGCAAAAAGCGCAAGCGCTTGTCGCGTCAGAGCCATTTGTGCTTTTTCTTTCCGCCGCAACCGCAGGCCGAAAGCTCCTGATGCGTCATGCGCACGAGGACCGTATCCTCGCCGATGCACTCGATCCTATTCCAAGGGATCACGAGATCCTCCCCCTTCCCGATCCCGAAAAAGCCGCAGCTCCCCTCAACGATCAGGGCAAGGATCCTCGCATCGTCACAGTCAAATTCAAAATCCGTTGCGTATCCCAAGCGCACGCCGTCGCAAAGATTGACGATCTCCAGGCGGCGCAGATCCGCGGTGCTGCAACGCTTCATTCACAGCGTCCTCCTTCCAAAGAGGCTCAAGGCCCTCCACGGACAGTATATGCAGAGGAAGGAATTTACTTGGCTGTCCGCATTGCGTTTCCCTATTTTTTTATAACGCGTGAAAAAAAGGAGAACGCCGCCCCATGGGAGAACCCGTGGGACGGCTTCTTTTTTTGGTTCAGAGGCAGTGGATCACGAAATCTCCGTCACGAACGTCGATCTTGGCAGCGGTAAACTGCTTTTTGTAGTCGGCAATAATCTGCGCGGCAAGGCGATCCTCGATCTCTCGCTGGATATAGCGGCGCATATTCCTTGCTCCGTATTTGCGCGAGAAGGATTGCTCGGCAATACGGGAAAGGACGGCGTCGGTATACAGCAGCGTGATCTCCTTTTCGCCAAGGGAAAACTTCAGCTCCTCCATCATGATGCGGGCAATCCGACGGAAATCCTGCTCGTCCAGCGAGCGGAAGGTGATGATCTCGTCCACGCGATTGATGAATTCCGGACGCAGGAAGGCCTCCAGCGCCTTTTGCGTTTTGTCCTGCTCCATGGCGGCGGTGCCTGTCGAAAAGCCTGCCAGAGCGGACGAGCGGTCCGATCCTGCGTTGGTGGTCATCACGATGACGGTGTTTTCAAAGTTGACGGTCTTTCCTCTGGCGTCGGTGATGCGTCCGTCGTCCAGGATCTGCAGGAGAATATTGAGCACGTCGGGATGCGCCTTTTCGATCTCGTCAAAGAGGACGACCGAATAGGGACGGCGGCGGATCTTTTCGGTCAGCTGGCCTGCCTCGTCGTAGCCCACGTATCCGGGAGGCGCTCCGATGATGCGGGAGACCGAATGCTTCTCCATAAATTCCGACATATCCAGGCGGATCAGCGTTTCGGGAGAGTGGAAAAGATCGTTTGCCAGGGTCTTGACCAGCTCGGTCTTTCCGACACCCGTAGGTCCTGCAAAGATGAAGGAGACCGGCTTTCGCTTGTACGCGATCCCCGCGCGGCTGCGCTTGATGGCGCGTGCGACCGCCTCAACGGCGGCGTCCTGCCCGATGATGTGCTCCTTGAGACGGGCCTCGAGCTTGTCGATCTGCTCGTACTCGTTTTCGGTGATGCTGGTGGCGGGGATCCCCGTCCACAGCTCGATCACGCGGGCAACCTCCTCCTCGGTCAGAAGGATCTTTCCTGCCTCACCTTCAAGCTCGGTCAGGCGTGCCGAAAGCTTCAGCTCGTCGGCACGGATCTTGGCAATCTCCTCGTAGCGTCCCTGCTCGGCAGAGGCGTTCCCTGCGATCTCGCCCTCCAGATCCTCTCGCTTTTGCTTGAGGTCAAGAAGCTTGTCGCGGATCTCGTAGGTCTCGTTGATGGGCGCGGAGGAAAGCGAAAGGCTTGACGCGGCCTCATCGAGAAGGTCGATCGCCTTGTCGGGCAGATAGCGGTCGGTGATATAGCGCTCGGAGAGCGTGACGATACGGCGCAGGAGCGGATCGGGCACGAGAATGCCGTGAAATTCCTCGTAGTAATGCTTGATCCCGCGAAGCATCTCCACCGTTTCGGCAAGAGAGGGCTCGTTGACCGTGACGGGCTGGAAGCGGCGCTCAAGCGCGGTATCCTTTTCGATATATTTGCGATATTCGTTGAGGGTGGTGGCACCGATGATCTGTACCTCGCCGCGCGAGAGTGCGGGCTTGAGGATATTGGCGGCATTGACGCTTCCCTCTGCCTCGCCCGTGCCCACGATGTTGTGGACCTCGTCGATCACCAGGATTGCGTTGCCCACCTCGCGAACCTCGTTGAGAAGGCCGAGAATGCGCGACTCAAACTGTCCGCGGAACTGTGTTCCCGCAACGAGCGCGGTCATATCCAGAAGATAGATCTCCTTGCCGCGGAGCTTGTAGGGGACGTTGCCCTCGACGATGCGCATGGCAAGCGCCTCGGCGATGGCCGTCTTGCCGACGCCTGGCTCACCGATCAGGCAAGGATTGTTTTTCTGACGGCGGCAGAGGATCTGGATCACGCGCATCAGCTCGCTCTCGCGACCGATGATGCGGTCCAGACGTCCGTCTCTTGCGTATTGGGTCAGGTTTCGGCTGTAAAGTGGAAGGAACTTGAGCTTTTTGGCATCCTTTTCCTTCTTTTTATTTGCCTTTCCCTCACCGCTCGGGGCATCTGCGTGCGGCGTGACCGCGCCCTCCTGCTTGCTCATCAATCCCGCATCGCGGAAGAGCTTAGGCAGGTCAATGGCAGGCGCACCGCCGTCGGAGGTGTCGTCCGAGTCGGAGGGAGGAGTGATGGGCTGCTCCATCATGGCAGTCAGCTCCTCCTCAGCATTCTGGAGCTGATCGGGAGAGATGCCGAACTGATTCATTACGTTTCCAACGATGTTGTCTACGGGAACGCCAAGCTCTCTTGCGCATTTCAGGCAAAGTCCCTTGGTGGCCTTCTCACCGTTTTCCATCTTGGTAACGAAGATAACTGCCATTCGTTTCTGGCATTGAGAACATAAAACCATAAGATTCTTGCTTTAGCCGTTACAAACGGCTCCTTTCTTGATATGCGGTCCTGCCGACGGATCAGCCAAGCAGGTTCTTGAGCAGAACGCCGCCAACGTCAAGGAAGCGCAACGCCTGCAGGAGGAAGGAATCGCCGAAGAAGCGGACGACAAAGGAGTTGAGATAGATCGGTGCGTGGCCAAAGAAGAGCTTGACGACGGATGCGGCCATCAGCAAAAGCATGAGCGCAAGCACAAGTCCCCAAAGAAAACCCAGGAGAGTGTTGATGCGATCGAGAAGCTTGATCTTTTTGGCAAGACCGTCCACGATCTTGACCACAAACCAAAGGCCGATGAGCGAAAGCACGAACACGACCACGTAGCCGAGAAGATTGGAAAGAAGCGTGGCGATAGGGCTCGTGATCACGTCGGTGAGCGTATCCACAAGCTCAAGTCCGCTTCCCTCTGCGGCGGCAAGACGTGCCTGCAGTTCCTCGGTCAGAAGGAATTTGGGGATCAGCCCGCTGACCTTTTCTGCGCCGAAGGCAGCCTCGGCCTCAAGGTAGAGCGCCTCGACGCGCCCGTAAACCGCACCGCGAACGGCGCCGTGGATAAACCAATCAAAGAAGAGCTTGCCGACCTGTGTGCCGAGCAGATACGCCAGCACGATGGAGAGGATCCATCTGGCCGAGCGGATCAGATTGGCAATAAAGCCGCGCTTGGCGCTGACCAGGATAAGGATAACGGCAACGGCAACGAAAATGATGTCAAGAAGAATAGGGGCGAATGACATGGGGGTCTCCTTTCTGCAAAAAAAGCATTTGATGGACGTTTTACGGTATGGATCATCTTGAGGGAATCTTGACGTATTCCGCCTTCTTGGCGGTGCATAAAAGGACCTCGTCGCGTCCGATGGCAAGCATGATCCTGCCGTCGGCGCGCATGGGATAAAGGGTTGAGGTGCCGCCTCCCGCCCGCACGGCACGAATGCCCTCGGCGCTCAGAAGAAAGGCGGTATTCCCTGCACGCGAGATCTGCGTCGTGCCCTCGGCAAAGCGTTCCTCTGCGAGAACGCGGCAATCCTTGCCAAAGAGGATCACGGTGTCCTCGGTGGACATCAGCGAATCGCGCAGGGCGACCGTGATTCCGTCGGCTGTGCAGGAGGCACAGGCAAGGGTGAGCCCCTCAAAGGAATAGGAATTCTGCACGCGGCCGTTCTGGTTCAGGGCGTAGACACCCTCTGCCGTCAGGACCGAAAGCGTATTACCCTCGGTAAAGGCGCAGGAAAGTCCGAGCGCCGAGCCAACCTCGGCCGTTGCCTTGAACTCTTTCTCTCCCGGCTCGCAAAGCGCGACCTCGGTAGAAAAGACACCGTTTCGGGTGCCCGAGGTCAGAAGGGCCAGGAGCGTTCCCTTTTCATTGATGGCAACGTCGGTCACGTATCCGCTGCGTGCAAAGCGGTTGATTAGGGTGAAATTATCGTTGTAGAGATAAACCTCCGAAACGTACTGCGCGGAGGAGGAGATGATCGCGTACATTCCCGAGTCCGAAACGGCTGCTCCGCTGATGGGATATTCCGTCTCTCCCGCATAGACCTGCGTGTAGGAATTGTAGAGCGAATACTTGGTGCCGCCAAGCTCGTAGACGAGCAGATATTTGCCCGTTCCCACCGCCATGGGGTGCTGGTAGGAGACCGTTTTGCTGACCGTCTGCCGCCCTGCGGCCGTGAAGATGGTCACCGATCGGTTCCCCGCAACGGCAAGCCCGTTTCGGTAAAGCGTGAAGGATTGCTCGGTGTCGGTCGGATAGGAGACGGCGTCGGTATTGATGACGTCCACCCCCTCGACCGAGGCGTTGAGATCCTTGAAGAAGCGGTAGAAGTTCTGGTAGGTGATCAGCTCGGTGTTGGACAGGAAGGAAAGCACCACGAAGGCAAAGAGCGAGAAATACAGAATGACCTGAAAAATACCCAATCGCTCAGAAATATGCTCATAGTAGGGATTTTGCGCGTGGTCGGCAGGATCCGTTTGTGGATCATGGCGGATCAGGGCCTTGATCTTTCGCTTCATGCGGCGTCTCCTTTCGTCAGAGTGGAAGGCAAGGTCAGGTAAGGTCGTGCGGATAGACTACGCGGTTAAGGTAGAGTCCGCAGGCGGGAGCGGTTGCCCCAGCCTTTGTGCGGTCACGCCCTTGGGTAATGCGAGGGACGTCCTCGGGAGAGAGCTTTCCCTGCCCGACCGCGGCAAGCGTTCCGGCAAGAATGCGCACCATATTGTAGAGAAATCCGTCCGCCGAGACGCGGTAGATCAAAAGGTCACCCTCGCGAAGCATCTCGGAGCGGTAGACCGTGCGCACGGTGTCCACGACCTTCGAGCCCTGTGCCATATAGGCGGCAAAATCCTGCTTGCCGCAAAGGGTTTTGGCGGCCTCGCTCATGCGCAAGAAGGCCTCCTCGCTGCCAAGGGTCGGAAGATGATAGGCACGCTCCTCCTCGAAGGGATCGCGAATGCGTCCCGTGTAGAAGCGGTACAGGTATTCCTTCTCAATCACGTCGTAGCGTGCGTGGAACTCCTCGCTCACCCATCTCGCGTCAAAGACGGCAATATCTGCGGGCAGATGCGCCGAGAGTGCGTGCGGAATGCGCTCGACGGGGATATCGGTCGCGAGGTAATTGGTTCCCTTTTTGGCAACGGTCGCGCAAAAAAGATTGGCGTGTACGCCGCTATCGGTGCGGCTGCAGCCCACCACGTCACAGGCATACCCAAAGACCGCAAGAGAGGCCTCGTTGAGCCTTTGCTGAACGGTGACGCCGTTCGGCTGGACCTGATAGCCGCAGTAGTGCGTGCCGATATAGCGGATCTTCAATAGGATCTTCATCGGTCACCTCACGAAAGGTGCGGGCCGATGCCCAGTCGGTTGAGGAAGAAGACGCCAACGCCGAAGGAAAGCATAAGCAGAACGGCAACGAGATCCGAGGCACGGTAGTGCAGGACCTTAAGTCGGGTCCTTCCCTCGTCTCCGTGATAGCAACGGCACTCCATGGCCGACGCCAGATCGAAGGCGCGGTTAAAGGCGGACACGAAAAGCGGGATCAGAATGGGGATCAGCGCCTTTGCGCGGTTGATCAGACTTCCCGTAGAGAAGCTTGCTCCGCGTGCGCGCTGGGCGTTCATGATCTTTTCGGTCTCCTCGGTCAACGTCGGGATAAACCGAAGTGCTATGGTCATCATCATGGCAAAATCGTGCACGGGGATCTTGATCTTTTTGAGGGGAGACAAAAGCCGCTCAAGCGCGTCGGTCAGGGCGATGGGCGTTGTGGTGTAGGTCAGAAAGATGCCCGTTCCCAGGATCAGTGCCGAAATGCGGAGCACCATAAAGAGGGCGTTCCAAAGTCCCTCGGCGTAGATCTTGATGCGCCAATCCGCAGGGGTCAGCAGATGCTCTCCCTTGGTCATAAAGATGTTAATGACCGAGGTAAAGACGATGATAAAGAGTATGGGGCGCATGGAGCGCAGGATCAGACGGAGCGGCAGGTGGCTCAGCACCACCAGAACAAGCGCCGACAGAACAAGGCAGGCAAAGGAGATCGCATTCTTGCACAAAAAGGTGCAAACGATATACAGGATCGCCAGGATCACCTTGGCTCGCGGATCCATGCGGTGGAGAGGAGAATCGGCAGGATAGTACTGCCCAAAAGCAACGTTTTTCATATGGTCTTACAGAACGTATCCTTTCCCATGATAAAATCGGACAAAGAGGAGATCACTCGGCAAAGAGCGCCTGCACGGCTAAGACGGCGTCCTCGACCGTATAGATGTTTTCGGGCAGAGGGACACCGCGCTCGCGCAAAAGGCGAACGAGATGCGTGATCTGCGGAATATCCAGCCCCGCATCGGTCAGCTCCTGCGTATGGGAGAAGATCTCACGGCGCTCGCCCTGCATCAAAACGCGCGCATCGCCCATGACGACGACGTCATCACAGTAGCGTGCCATATCCTCCATGCTGTGGCTGACGATCAGCACGGTGGAGCCCGTCGTTCGCTGATAGCGCAGAATGCCGTCCAGAATACGCGTTCTTCCCGCAGGATCAAGGCCTGCGGCAGGCTCATCCAGCACCAGCACCTCGGGGCGCATGGCGATCACGCCGGCAAGTGCCACGCGGCGCTTCTGTCCGCCCGAGAGATCAAAGGGAGACTTTTGCAAAAGCTCCTCGTCAAGGCCTGCAAATCTTGCGGCCTCGCGTACGCGCAGACCGATCTCCTCCTCGGAGAGCTTCATGTTGCGCGGACCGAAGGCAATATCCTTCTCCACCGTCTCCTCAAAGAGCTGGTATTCGGGATACTGCATGACAAGGCCGACACGGAAGCAAAGCTCGGCGCGTCGGCGCGCCACCTCACGGCGGATCGCCTTTTTGCGCGCGCCCTTGGAAAGATGGGCGTATTCGGGGAGTGCAGACCACTCCTCATACAGATCCTCCGCCTTGGCGTTAATGTCATAGCCGTCCAGAAAAACGCGTCCGGAGGTCGGCTCGGCAAGCCCGTTGAGCAGCTGCATCATGGTGGACTTTCCCGAGCCGGTGTGTCCGATGATGCCCGTGACGCATCCTGCACGAATGGAAAGTGAAACGTTATCCAGGGCGACCTGCTCAAAGGGGAGGCCGCGGTTATAAACGTAGCTGACGTTCTCCAAGCGGATCTTATCCATGGCACTTCCCTCCCTTCTCTGCGTGTCTCCCGAGCGCCGCGACGATCAGATCAGCGCAGGACTCTGCAGAGGAGATGCGCTCTCCGGGAATGTCGATCCCCGCCTCACGCAAGCGGCAGAGCAGCTCGGTGCATTGCGGGACCTCAAGGCCCACCTCGCAAAGCCTTTGCCGCTGAGCAAAGACCTCGTCGGGCGTTCCGTCGGCCAGGAGCGTTCCGTCGTTGATGACGATCACGCGGTCTGCCTCGGCGGCCTCGTTCATGTAGTGCGTAATATTCAGTATGGTGATGCCAAACTCGCGATTGAGCATACGGAGCGTGCGCAGCACCTCGCGTCTGCCGCTCGGATCAAGCATGGCGGTGGCCTCGTCAAAGACGATGCACTTGGGCATCATGGCAAGGATCCCCGCGATCGCCACGCGCTGCTTCTGTCCTCCCGAGAGGCGATGCGGCTCGTGCTGGGCGTAGGCGGTCATATCCAGCGCCTCAAGCGCCTCGTCCACGCGGGTGCGCAGCTCGGGATGCGGAATGCCGAGATTTTCGGGGCCGAAGGCCACGTCCTCCTCAACGATGGTGGCAACCAGCTGGTTATCGGGATTCTGGAAGACCATGCCAACGTTTCGGCGAAGCTCGAGAAGCTCCTTCTCGCCGATGCTAGGCGCGGTCAGATCCATTCCCGCAACGGTAAGCCTTCCCGAGGTCGGCTCAAGCAGAAGATTGAGCAGCTTGGCGAAGGTGGACTTTCCCGAGCCGTTGTGCCCGAGGACGGCCACATATTCCCCTTTATAAATGTCCAGAGTGATCCCCTTAAGCGCCGGCTGTGCGTCCGGCCCCTCTGCATCGTAGGTAAAGCAGAGATCCTCTGTATGAATAAACAGTTCAGGCAAGTGTTTGCTCCTTTCCACGGCGAACGCCGTGATTTGCATTATCGCTCAAGAACCCAGCGCGAGCTTGCTCCGCAGGGCAAAAATCCGCCCGTGGAGGAAACGCGAAGGCCAAGCTCTCCCGACTCGGTAACACCGCCAAAGCGGCGTCCGATCTTCAGATCCACCAGATAGTGCATGGTCATGGCGGAGAGCCCCGTGGTATAGGAATTGAGCAGGAAGAAGAGCGGCTTGTCAGAAAGCAACTTTGACGTCAGCTCCAAAAGCTCGTCGATGCTGTCCTCCAGCTTCCAGATCTCTCCGTTCGGACCTCTGCCGTAGGAGGGCGGATCCATGATGATGCCCTCGTAGGTATGTCCGCGGCGGATCTCTCGCTCCACGAATTTTTTGCAATCGTCAACGATGTAGCGAATGGGGGCTCCGCCAAGGCCCGAAAGCGCGGCGTTCTCCTTGGCCTGCGCCACGATCCCCTTGGAGGCGTCCACGTGCACCACGGACGCGCCCGCGGCTGCGGCGGCAAGCGTTGCGCCTCCCGTGTAGGCAAAGAGATTGAGCACGCGAATGGGACGCTCCTCCTTGCGGATCAGCGCGGAAAACCAATCCCAGTTTGCCGCCTGCTCGGGAAACAGGCCCGTATGCTTAAATCCCATGGGACGAAGCAAAAAGCCAAGCTCGCCGTAACGAATGGTCCAGGATTCGGGAAGCTGATTCTTGACCCAAGCGCCGCCTCCCGTGGAGGAACGGCGGTAAATACCGTCGGCACGCTTCCACATCGGATGCTTGCCGGCTCCCTTCCAGATGATCTGCGGATCGGGGCGGATCAGGATCAGATCTCCCCAGCGCTCCAGGCGCTCGCCGTCCGAGGCGTCAAGCAGCTCATAGTCCTTCCAGTGTTCAGAATACCACATCGTTTTTTATCCTTCCGTGTCTGTCATTTGTTAAAGTAGTCGGCCAGCCGCGAGCCGCCGCAATGGGCGTGGCAGATGGCGATGGCCAGAGCGTCGGCCGTGTCGTCGGGCTTCGGGGGCTTTTCCAGTCCCAGAATGCGCGTGACCATGGCGATCACCTGTCGCTTGTCCGCGCGGCCGTAGCCAACGACGGCCTGCTTGACCTGGGGCGGCGTATATTCCTGGACGGGAACGCCTCCAAGCTCGGCGGAGAGCAGGATAATGCCTCTCGCCTCGGCAACGCGAATACCCGTGGTGATGTTGTTGGTGAAGAAAAGTTCCTCCACGGCAATGGCCTCGGGACGGTAGGTGGAGATCAGCTCGTTCATGCCCTCGAAGATGGCCTTCAGACGCTCCTCGGTACGCATTCCCGCAGGGGTCTGAATGGAGCCGTAGGCAAGCGTGCGGAAGCGTGTGTTGCGATACTCGATCACGCCCCAGCCGACGATGGCAAGGCCCGGATCGATGCCGAGAATGATCATGCGCGCTCCTCCCTTCTTCCTTTTGCTCGCTTGCGAAAGCGACCCGATAATATTCCACATTAAATTATACCACGAATGTCCGCAGAAGTCAAACAGTTCTTTGCATTTTTCAAAAAATCCGTTCAAAAATACAGATTTGAGGTTTACAGACGCTTTTTTTTATGCTATAATTATAGAACAATCTATAAACTGTGTATAAATTCCAGAAAATCCGGAGGCAGCCATGCAGATCGTCCCCCTCTATCCCGAGAGCCGCATACAACTGAAAAAGCCTCACCCCTGCGGAAATGACGTCTTTCGTATTTTGCGCGTGGGAAGCGACGTGCGCATTCGCTGTGAGGGCTGCGGTCGGGATATGACGCTTGACCGACTTCGCCTTGAGCGCTCCGTGAAAAAGATCTTAAACGCTCCGTCAAGCACCTCTGACGGGAAAGGAACGAGCCCATCATGACCTTGGAACAACCAAAAGCCGTTTGGCAAAAGATACAGGCGCTTTGGAAGCGCCTCTGGGCACCTGTGCCGCGCTATCTCCTGCTTTGCATAGCGATCCCTCCCATTCTGATGTACCTGATCTATCTGGCCAAGGGCATTCATCCCTTTGGGGACGGCTGCGTGCTCGTGCTGGATCTGAACGGACAGTACGTCTGGTTCTTTGAGGCGCTGCGCAACTTCGTCAAGGGCGATGCAAGCCTGCTCTATTCCTTCTCCCGCTCGCTTGGCGGTGAATTTTTGGGCATGTACGCCTACTACCTCGCCTCCCCCCTCTCCTATCTGCTCGCCCTCTTTCCGCGCGACCGAATGCTTGAGGGCTTGCTCTTCCTCTTCCTCCTGAAGACCGCCATCTGCGGAGGAACCTTCGGCTACTATATGCACAAGACGATGAAGACGCCACGTCCCGTGCCAATCGTCATCTTCTCGGTCTGCTACGCGCTCTCGGCCTACGCCGTCGTTCAGCAGCACAACACCATGTGGATCGACGCGCTGATGTGGCTGCCGCTGATCACGCTGGGAATTGAGGAGCTGATCAAGTACGGTCGCTTCAAGCGCTACACCGCCTTCCTTGGGCTGACGCTGATCAGTAACTTCTATATCGGCTACATGGTCTGCATCTACTGCCTGCTCTACTTCTTTGCCTACTATATCGCCCACGGCGGCCACAATCGGGAAAACAATCCGCTGTGCGAGACCCGCCATTTTCCCAAGACGCTCTTGCGCATGGCCTTTTACTCGGTCATCGCGGTCGGTATCGCGGCGATCATTCTCCTTGGCGCATACTATTCGCTCAATTTTGGAAAGACGACCTTCTCCAACCCAAAATGGGAATGGGAGGTCAAGATGGAGCTGAAGGATCTCTTCTACAAGTTCCTGCCCGGCTCCTACGATACCGTCCGCCCAAACGGCCTTCCCTTCGTCTATTGCGGCGTGCTCACCCTTTTGCTCCTTCCGGCGTATTTCTTCTCGCGCAACTATTCCATTCGGCAAAAGATCGTTTCTGCCGTATTCATTCTCATCTTCCTCCTCAGCTTCCTTCTGTCGGTTCCGGATCTGATTTGGCACGGCTTCCAGAAGCCAAACTGGCTCAATTACCGCTACAGCTTTATGCTCTGCTTCTACCTCTGCGTTCTGGCCTGCCGTACGCTTTCCGATCACGAAAAGCTCCCTCTGCCGGCATGCTTCGGTATGGGCGGCCTTTTGCTGGTCTTTGCCATTTCGCTTCGCGGACACACCTCGGGTGAATACGTGAAGGTGGACGGACTTACCTGCGTTCTGACCACGGTGATCGCGGTCCTCATCTACCTTACCCTCCTCTTTTTCCTCCGTGCGGACAAAAAGCCCCAGCTCATGGCGAGCCTTTTGCTTGGGGTGACGATCGTGGAGGTCTTCCTCGGCGGACTCTGGAACGTAAACGGCCTGGACGATGACGTCAACTTTACCCGTTACAGCTACTACAACGGCTTTTTGGACAAGACCCGTCCCATCGTGGAGCAGGTGCAAAAGGCAGACTCCTCCTTCTACCGCATGGAAAAGACCTTCTTCCGCAAGTTCAACGACAACATGGCCTTCGGCATTCGCGGACTTTCGGGCTCGACCTCCACGCTCAACAAGGAAACCATCATGTTTCTGGAAAAGATGGGCTACCGTGCCGACGCACACCGCTCTAAATCCCTTGGCGGAACCCCCGTCAACGACTCCCTGCTCGGGCTGAAGTATATCATCTCCGACAATCCCGTCTACGAGAACTACTATTCGGTCTTTGCCAAGGATGAGGAAAACGGCTACACCGCCTACTATAACCCCTACAGCCTCTCGATCGCCTACGGTGTGGACGAGGAGCTGATGGAGTTTCCGCTTGGCTTCCTTCCCGCCGAGGTGGAAACGGATTCCGCGATCGCCTCAATGCTCGCATCGGTCAAGGGCGCTTTGAACCGTCTTCTCAACATCGACGAAACGGTCAACTCGGCCGAGTATGAGGACGAGTATGCCAGCCCCTTTGCCCGCATGAATGCGATCCTCTCCGCAATGCTTGGTGAGGAGGTGGAGGTCTTCGTTCCCGTAGAGGACGTAACCACCGCGATGCAAAACCTCGAAAAGGCGAACACCACCAACGGACAAACGCGCTATGAGCCCAGCAATAACAGTCTGAGCGGCATGCTGACCTATTCTCTGGAAATGCCCGTGGAGGGCGAGCTCTTCTTCTATGCTCCCGCAACCAACAAGCGTGAGGTGGCCCTCTCACTCAGTGTCAACGACGGTGAAGCAAAGGGCGTTGGAAGATTCAACGGCACCGAGACGCGGCACATCATCTCGCTCGGCTGGCAGGAGGCCAACGCCGATCTCGACCTGAAGGTCACCTTGAAGGACAAATACTTTTACGTCACGCGCGGGGAGTATTGCTTCTACTACATTGACTGGGCGGCCTTTGAGGACGTGATGGGAAGACTCGCACAGGATCAGCTCGTGATCGAGGACTATACCGAATCCTCCTTTGAGGGCAGCTTTACCGCAAGCCGCGCAAACGAGCGTGTTTTGACCACTCTGCCCTACGATAAGGGCTGGAAGATCTACGTGGACGGCGAGGCCGTGGAGACCGAAAAGGCTCTGGGCGCGCTCGTCTCCTTCCGCATTGAGGGTGAGGCGGGAGACGTGCACAGCATTCGTATGGTCTACCGTCCCAACGTAGTTTGGGTGGGGCTTTCGATCTCCTGCATCTCTCTTGCCCTCCTGATCCTGCTGACCGTTCTGGAAAAGCGGATCAAAAAGATCAAATATCTCCGCACGCTCGTCTCGATCCCCGAGTGCTCTGTTCCCAAAAAGCCCGACCCCGAGGAGAGCCCAAAGACGGACAAGACGGACAAGACGGACAAGACAGACAAGACGAGCAAGACGAAGCCGCGTACGTAACGCGCTCCCGTCGATGCATCACAATTCCGCGAAAGGAACAAGCCTTCTATGTTTTACTATCTCAAGGGTGCCCTCGTGCATCTGGAAAACGGACTTGCCGTTCTGGACGTTGGCGGTGTTGGCTACAAGCTGACCGTAAGCGGAACCACCTACGACGCCATGCCCCCAAATCGCTCGGTCGCCACCCCTCCCACCGTCTGCCTCTATACGCACATGGCCGTCAGAGAGGATGACGTTGAGCTTTTTGGCTTTGCCACGCAGGAGGAGCTGGCCTCCTTCAAACTGCTCATTTCGGTTTCGGGTATCGGTCCCAAGGCGGCTATGTCCATTCTCACCCTGCTCTCTCCCAAAAAATTTGCGCTCGCCGTTTGCACCGAGGACAAAAAGACCATCGCCAAGGCCAACGGCATCGGCCCAAAGACCGCCGCGCGCGTGATCCTGGAGCTGAAGGACAAGCTGATGAAGGAGACCGATCTCTCCTCTCCCATTTCCGCATCCCCCGCGGCAAGCGCCACGGGCACCTCGCGCGGAAAGCTTTCCGAGGCAGTGGACGCCCTGGTCGTTCTTGGCTATTCCCGAGCCGAGGCGTCCGGTGTTCTGAAGGACCTCGACTCCTCACTTGAGCTGGAGGAGCTGATCCGCGCCGCCCTCAAAAAGCTGATGAAATTCTGACCGCCAAGGCGCGCCCGACCAAACGAAAGAAAGGACCGAACCGATGGATACCAACGATTTCGATTTTGAAAACCGGATCATGACCACAAGCTACACCGCCGAGGATTCGGACGTGGAGACCTCTCTGCGCCCCAGACACCTTGAGGAGTACGTCGGCCAGGAAAAGGTAAAGGAAAATCTCAAGATCTATATTGAAGCCGCAAAGCAAAGAGGTGAGCCGCTTGACCACGTTCTGCTTTATGGCCCTCCCGGTCTTGGAAAGACCACGCTCTCCAACATCATCGCCACCGAGATGGGCGTCAATATCCGCATCACCTCCGGCCCTGCCATTGAAAAGCAAGGCGACCTTGCC
This sequence comes from Clostridia bacterium, assembly GCA_017507905.1. GTDB lineage: Bacteria > Bacillota > Clostridia > Oscillospirales > CAG-272 > UMGS1865. Next base: position 14,720 of record JAFWAA010000031.1, read on the forward strand.
GCCATTCTAACCAACCTCAACGAGGGTGACGTGCTTTTCATTGACGAGATCCACCGTCTTTCGCGCTCGGTCGAGGAGATCCTTTATCCCGCGATGGAGGATTACGCCCTGGACATCATCATCGGCAAGGGCCCGTCCGCCAGAAGCATTCGCATTGATCTTCCCCGCTTTACCCTGATCGGCGCGACCACGCGCGCGGGACAGATGACCACGCCTCTGCGCGACCGCTTTGGCGTGATCCTCAAGCTTGAGCTTTACACGCCCGAGGAGCTGGCCACCATCGTTCGCCGCAACGCAGGGATCCTTGGCATGGAGATCGCGGACGACGGCGCGATTGAGATCGCAAGCCGCTCTCGCGGAACCCCCCGTATTGCCAACCGTCTGCTCAAGCGCGTGCGCGATTTTGCCCAGATCATGTCCGACGGCGCGATCGACCGAAAGATCGCAAGCTACGCGCTCAACAAGCTGGAGATCGACCACCTGGGGCTGGACAACGTGGACCGCAGAATGCTCGAGACCATCATCAAGTTCTACGACGGCGGACCCGTTGGTCTTGAAACGCTTGCCGCAACGGTGGGCGAGGAGGCCGTGACGCTTGAGGATATGTACGAGCCTTATCTGATGCAGATCGGCTTTTTGAGCCGTACGCCGCGAGGCAGATGCGTCACCCGTCTGGCCTGCGAGCACCTCGGACTTCCCTACCGCGCCCCCCGTGCTGTGGGCGGCGATCAGATCCGCTTCTTTGACGAAGCCGAGGACAAGCACGAATAACGAGAATACAAAAAACGGTCTGCCCTGTAGGCGTGATACTCTTAGCGGAGTATCACGCCAACTCTATTCGCCTGCGGCGAGTGATATTGCTTCGCAGTGTTATTCGGCTTACGCCGAGTGGTATTCGCTTCGCGAGTTTCAGGGCGAATAGAATATCACTGAAGCCGCAAGGCTTCAATATCACGATTGCGATAGCAATCATATCACTCTTTGCGAGAGCAAAGAATATCACTGAAAGCAGAAAAAGAGAGAGCAAAGCGGTTTTTCTTTCCGCATTGTTCTCTCTTTATGTTTTTATCGCAAGTTTCGCATTTGTTTAACAAATGCATCGGGCTATGCCCATACCCCTATTATAAATTCTCCGATAAGGACATCACCCGTGAGGGCAGACCGTTTTTTCTTGTGCGAGGGATCAACGCTTGCGGCGCTTATTCTGCAGGCGCTCTCTCTCGGTCTCGTTGACGTAGGAGCTGAAGGCCGAGGTGAATTTGACGTCACGCAATCCGAGATTGTAGGTGATCGCCGAAAGAAGCATGGCCGGGATCGGGAGCAGGAAATAGACCCACCAAAAGGAATTGAGCGGCACACCGCCAACGGGAATGGCAAGCAGTCCCACGAACATTCCCTCCAGAATCGTTGCGGCAAAGGCACCGATCGCACCGAGATGGCTGGTAAAGGGGGTATCCAAAAGCGAGCCGAGCATAATAAAGATCGCCAGCAGGAAGTTGACCGCATTGGCGGCCAGCGAGATCCAAAGGCCGGTCAGGGGTGCTCTCGGCTTGCGTCCGGACTCTACCGACACGCGGTCGCGGTAGCCGATGTCCCAGGTCATCGTGTAGAGCAGGAAGAGATAAAACAGGATCGCTCCAACGCTCGTGACGTTGCGCAGGACGGGGCTTTGGGCGTGTCCTGCCGCGAGGGCAAGCGAAAAGCCGAAGATCGCCGTTCCAAACTGATTGAGGAACATCTTGAGCATATCGTAGGAATAAGTCTTAAAAAAAGCTTTCATGGTATACCTCCAAAAGGATTACCTCTATTATACCGAAAACCCATGCCGAAAGCAACCGAAGCGCACAAAAATTTACAATTTATCAACTAAAATATCACGATGTGTGCTATAATAAAAGGAGGAAAGGCGCAAAACGAGCCGTTTTTTTGCCGCACCGCATCTTTTTTCGGAAAGGAGGAATACGCATGGGAAAGCTGATCTCGATTCGGGAGTTCTCTCCCCTCATTCAGGAATTCGCCGCCTATAAATCCTCCATTCAGGGCTGCTCGCAAAAAACGGTGGAGGAATATCTGCTCGATCTGCGCACCTTCTTCCGCTATCTCGTGGCGCGGGAAAAGGATATCGATCCGCACTCCGCGGAGTTTTCTACCCTTGATATCAGCTCTATCGGTCTGCGCGAGCTGGAAAAGATCCACGCCGAGGATCTCTACGATTTTCTGCTTTACGTCAATCACACGCGCGAAAACCAATGGGCGGCGCGCTCGCGCAAGCTCTCGGCCATTCGTTCGCTTTACAAATACCTGGTCAACAAAAAGCACTATCTGGAGTACAACCCCACCACCGACATTGATTCCCCCAAGCCCGCAAAGGCTCTGCCCAAGGTGCTGACGCTGGACGAGGCCGAGCGCCTGCTGGACGCCGTGGACAAGGATCGCAATTCCCCCACGCGCGTTCGCGATTACGCGATCCTCACGCTCTTTCTCAACTGCGGAATGCGTGTTTCCGAGCTTGTTGGCATTGATCTGCGCGATCTTGATTCGGATTTTCAGTCGGTGCGCGTTACGGGAAAAGGAAACAAGGAGCGCATCATCTATCTTAACCAGGCCTGCCAGACCGCGCTTTGCGATTACGCGATCCAGAGGCTGAGCCAGAAATACGCCAAAGTGCATGACCCTGCCCTCTTTTTAAGCCGCCTGGAAAAGCGCATCAGCGTCAAGACCGTGCAAGCCATGGTCTACAAGTATCTGCGCGCCGCGGGACTCGGCTCCAAGGGATACTCGGTACATAAGCTCCGCCACACCGCCGCCACGCTGATGTATCAATCCGGGCAGGTGGACGTGCGCGTGCTGAAGGAGATCCTGGGCCACGAGCAGCTCAACACCACGCAGATCTATACGCACGTCAGCAACACGGACATCGAACGCGCTATGCAAAAGAATCCCCTCGCAACAAAGAGGAGATCGAAGAAATAAAGAACGCACCCCCGATCGCCAAGGGCGAATTTCACTGAAAAAAGCACGTCTGCATCGCAGACGTGCTTTTTGTTGGCCGCGCAGATCTTAAAGTCAAACACCGCCATCGTGGATACAAGGGCGGCCCGTCGCCCTTGATGATATACGCCTCGCTTCGCGCGGCGATGATATGCCAAGCCTGCGGCTTGGATAAAAAAAACGCTGCAGAAAAGTACCCTTTTCTGCAGCGTTTTTTTTATGAGTAATTGGTGAATAGGATACAAAATCCTAATGGGTTCATTTTGCAAAATGGGTTCACTTTTTGTAGAAAATGGGTTCACTTTTTTTGCAAAAAATGGGTTCAAATTTAACGATTGCCAAGCATTAGTCTTCGTTGTTTTTTGTTATCATTTTCCAAGTCAAAGAACGTGCGCGGAAATATATATATTCCTCCGTTAATTCTTCTACACTCTCTATGCAGTCGTCAACCCAATAAACAAATCCATCGTGGAACAAAATGTTCGAATCCATAATATCGGGCATAGTGTTGTCGTCATAATTGAAGTGTATTAAAACATCCTTTTTAAATTCTAATATAATATCGCATTCCCAACATCCAGTAAATAATACACGAACGCAGCTTGAATCATTATAGTTTTCTTTTAATTCATAACTAATGTTTTTTATTCTAGCATCATGAAATCCCCAAGCGGCACTCAATAAATTATCTGCATCTTTGAGGTTTTTAACTCGTTTCCATTCGCCTGTATCAATGTTTTTGTTTTGCTCTTCTGCAATTTTGATGTATTTTTCATCAACAGGTTTCCCGTCTTTGATTTGCTTTATTAAGTCACAATTATCCAAAAGCCAAGAATATCCGAAGCAGTCTTTATAAGTTGTTACCATAGATAGTTTAATTTCTTTCTTTTCGACCATATCTGCAATATCAGTATCTATTATAAAGACCTTTCTTTTAAGAGAAGGCTTCGTATTATATACATTCAGTAATTCAAATTGTTTATTTTCAGTATCAAAAACGATTACACACTCATACCATCCGGGATTAAATTTTGCAAATATATGTGAATAGTATTCTCTATTATCAGATACAATTTTTGCAAGCATAAGGCACCTCCTATAATAAGTTGGTTATAGTATATCATAAAATCATCAATTATGCAATGACTATTGCAGGTGTATTTTTTTGAATCGCAGTTTTAATTAAGGATCTATTTTAACGATTACTCCCACAAATTTAACGAATACACACAATTTTAACGAAACACCATAAAATTAACGAATACCTACAATTTTAACGCAAGCAAAAGGAGACCATCGACCGAAGGAGCAAATAATCTCGGAAGATAGGCTTTCTTTATCGAAAACTGTGATTTTTATGCGTCAAAAGGGCAAAAATACCCCTAAAAAGCAATAAAAACGCAGATTAGGCACAAATAATTGTATCCTATTCTGCGTTCTTATTTGGTGGAGATGAGGAGAATCGAACTCCTGTCCGAAAACCCCTTGATAAAACTTTCTTCGTGGGCAGTCTGTTGTTTAGAATTCCCTCGCGAGGACGCGAACAGACACGCTTCCTCTTGCGGTAGCCCTTTTTTGCTTGATCGGTTCAAGAGCGAACGGCCGATGCAAGTTCACCGCTCAAATGACGCTCAGTCCAAGGCCGCGGTACTCCTTGGAGGAACGGGTGACCCGCAGGTCACGGCACTGCCGGTTTTACGTCAAACGACGTAAAACTTAGGCAGCCATAGCAACAGTATTGTTGTCGTTTATTGTTTAATGTTAGGCCTTTATCGAGATTGCCCGGCTCGCCACGCTTATCTTATCGCAGAATCCCCGTCGAAACCATTGCACCCCCATAGTTGTGGGTACGCGGTATTATTATAGCCCTTTTTGTCCGACTTGTCAAGTCCTTTTTCAGCTCTCGTAGGAGCGATCCTTCATGTGTCGGTCAATATCGCGGTTTGCCTGCCGTTCGGCATCGGCATCGCGCTTATCGTAGAGCTTCTTGCCTCGGCAAAGCCCAAGCTCGACCTTGACGTAGCCCGAAAAATACATGGAGAGCGGAACGAGCGTATACCCCTTCTGCTGGACCAGGCCCTGCAGACGCATGATCTCGCGCTTGTGCATGAGCAGCTTTTTATCGCGCATGGGATCGCGGTTGAAGATGTTGCCGTGATCGTAAGGGCTGATGTGCAGTCCTACCGCAAAAAGCTCGCCCTTCTCAAAGGAGCAGTAGGAATCCTTGAGGTTTGCCCCTCCCTGCCGCAGGCTCTTGACCTCCGTGCCGTGCAGGGCGATGCCTGCCTCGTATTTTTCTTCTACGAAATAGTCGTGCCACGCCTTTCGGTTTTGCACGATGCTTCTTGTTTTTTCCTGTTTTTTCTCTGCCATACCGTCCGCCTTATCCGTTACTGTCGTTGTAGATGATCTCCTCGTCCGGGAAATACAGCCCGAGGAATTCCTTTGCGATCTTGACGATGTACTCCTTGTTTTCGGATTCGTTGATCATCGCCTGCAGCTCTGCCTTGCGTGCCTCCCAATCGGTCAGCGCGTCCTTAAGGTCGCTTTCCGACTTCATGGCCTCCTCGTACCTCTCGTAGTCCGAGAGCAGCTCCTTGACCTGCTCGGCCGAGCCCATCAGCTCATTCAATTCTTCCCGCGTATCCCGAAGGTTATTCAGGGCGGTCTCAAGCTTTGCCCGCTCGCGCTCAAGCTCGTTGAAGCGCATCAGGCTATTGGCAAATATGCCGATGGACACCACCACCATCACGCCCAGAAGAATGCGCACGAGCAGACTGAGGCTGAACTGTTTTTTGTTTTCCTTTGCCATGTTGTTTTTCCTTTTTTCCTTTGTGCGGCACGGGCAGCTCCTCGGGAAGCATGCCGCAAGCGTCCCGCGTCAGCCGCTTTTGTCGCAAAGCGGTATAGCGCCGTCTTTCCCTGAGTCCTATCCGCGCACGTGCTAGGCGAACCAAAGCGCCCGCCGCGCGACAGAGCAAGCGCCGCAGCGCCCGAATGGGATAGAGCAGAAAGAAGACGAGATAGCGCACCGCCGTTCCGATCCCGAAGGCGATCCACTCCGAGGCATACATCACCAGCCTGCCAAGCGTCAATCGGTAAAGACCGAAGCCAAGCCCCGTGCAGACCAGTGCCAAAAAGCGAAAGCGTCCGTTATTTTGCGCGTAAAGCAGCAGAATAAAGGCAACTCCCGAGAGAATGCAGAAGAGGAGATCCTCAAGGAAGATCGCAAGCCCCAAAAATCGGCTCTCCGCATGAGGGGGCTTCCCCTTCAAAAAAGGCAAGCGGAGGCCTTGTAACCGTTTGGCAACACGACGGCTGTAATGCGCTCCCAGGAATATGCGCGTTATCCGGAACCCGTCATAGAGCAATCCAAGACAGATGCCGAGAATCCCCGCATACACGTGGAGAAGCAGCAAAGCATACTGTGAGATCTCCATGCGCCTTACCGAAACAGCTTACCGAAAAATCCGCCCTTTCCGTTGGGATCGGATTCCTCGGCGTCCTCATAGGATACCGCATCGATTCTGCCGTCCATGGTGACGATCCCCTCCTCCATGCTCAGCACATGGATATGCAGAGAGGCGCCCTCCACAGTCATCGTACCGCAAACCGTTTGCAAGACCACCGCTTGCTCATCAAAGCTGATCACGTCTGTCACACCGCGCACCTCAAGCCCCTCTCTTGCGCGGAGAGAGACGGTATGCTCGGTCCTTCTTGTCTTCTCACGGTCCATATCCATTCCTTCGTCCTCCGTTATCCGTATTGCTACAGAATATGCGGAGGACGCGGGAATTATGCCGTGAGAGGGCGAAGGTGGATCAGAGGATCACCTCGTACAGCTCCGAGGCCTCAGCCTTGGTGGTGTACTCCTTGACGTTTCGCACCCTGACCTTCAGGGTGCGCTGGCCGAAGGTAATTTCCAGAATATCGCCCTCCTTGACGTCGTAGGACGCCTTTGCGCGCTTTCCGTTCACAAAAACGTGCTCGGCATCGCAGGCATCATTGGCGACGGTGCGGCGCTTGATGATTCTGGAGACCTTCAAAAACTTGTCCAATCTCACGAATTTGCTTTATCCTTCAGGGTCTTGCTCGCAGAGAAAGTGACACGCTTGCTTGCCGGGATCTCGATGGGCTCGTTGGTCTTGGGGTTGCGTCCGGTGCGGGCTGCCTGTGCCTTAACGGTCCAGGTGCCAAATCCGGGGATCTGTACGGTCTCGCCTGCAGCAACGGCCTCGCCGATTGCCGCAAGAATGGCGTCCAGAGCCAGAGCGGTGTCCTTCTTGGTCAGACCGGACGTCTGAGCTGCCTTGTCGATCAACTGTGTCTTTTTCATGAGAAATCCTCCATAAATTTATTGCTTTGGGGTAACTTCATTTTACCACATCTGTGGAAAAAAAGCAAGAGTTTTTTTGGGATGTATTCACAAAAAATGCAAAAAAATGGAGTTTTTTTCTCAATTTTCGGCTATTTTGTCAATAACGCGATCGGTATGATGGCTGAGCGCCTCCTCGGCATCCACCTTGGCAAGGCGAGAGAGGTGCGTGACCGTCATCAAAAGTGCTCCGATCTGCTCGGACGTGGGGGCCTCGCAGGAGCGCATCTCCTCCACCTGTGCGGCAAGCTCGTCCAGTGCATCACCGCAGGAGCGATCGGCAAACAGCTCGGCCTTCTTGCCCACCTTGGTCGCGCGCATCAGTGCGGGAAGCATGGGAGGAACGGCGCGAAGTCGGTCAACGAGGGTGTTTCTCTGCTTCTCCTCGGTCTTGATCGCCTCCCAGTTGGAAAGGACCTCCTCGCTGTCCTTGACCTGTACCGTGGAAAAGACGTGCGGATGGCGGTGGATCATCTTGTGGGAGATATCGTGAATAACGTCGCCCATGCAGAAGCGTCCTTCCTCCTCCTCGATGCAGGCGTGAAAGACCACCTGGAACAGCAGATCGCCAAGCTCCTCGCGCAAAAGCACGGGATCGTCCGTGTCGATCGCCTCGATCACCTCATAGGCCTCCTCGATCAGCGAGGAGCGAATGCTGTGGTGATCCTGCTCACGATCCCAGACGCAGCCCTCCTCGGAGCGCAGGATCTGCATGATGGTGCAAAGATCATCAAAGTCAAGACGCTCCTTGGAAACAAGAGCGTCCTTTTTTTCTTGTGTCGTCATTTTTTGGATTCCTTTCTCAAAACGGCTTCCCTGTCCTCCCGACGCAAAAGGTGCGCGCGACCGAGCATACGCCAGAGGCGCTCCCCCATGGGAAGCGAAAGCGCATCCTCACGCTCAAGAACCCCCAGGCGGCAGGAGAAAAGCAGATAGCAGATAGCGGTGATCGCGAGTGCCGCAAGCGTGAGCAGCGCACTCGGGGGGAAAGAACGAAGAAGAAGCGTATACGCTCCGTAGGAAACGCCCACCGAAAGCGCCGACGCCATAAAAGGGCGTCCGAACAGAGGGACAGGCGACGGAGCGCGGCAGAGCGATGCGGCAAAGTGGAAATTCAGCAGCAGCACCGTGGCGTTGCAGACGAAGGTACTGATCGGTGCGCCTGCAAGTGTAACGGTGGGCAGACCGATCAAAAGATAAGAGGTCAGGATCTTGAGGAGCGCGCCCGCAAGCATAGAGAGGATCGGTCGATTGACCCGTTGATAGGCGTGCAGAACCGAATTGGTTGCCGTGATCATGCAGGAAAGCAGGACCGAAGCCCCAAGCCCCGATAAAAGCGGTGCTGAGATTGCAACAGCAGTCTCCTCGCCCGAAAAGAGCAGGCGCAGGATCGGCTCGGCATAAACGGCAAGGGAGAGCGAAGCGGGCATCGCCAAAAACACGGTCAGGCGGTAGGAAATGCCCACCATTTGCTCCTGGCGCTCCGAATTTCCCTCGGCGATCGCCGCCGAAAGCATGGGAACGAGAGGGAGCGCGATGGAATTGATGAGCGAAGGCAAAAGCGCGTAGACCGAGAGAGCCAGCGTCGTGTAGCTCCCGTATGCCTCGTTCGCCATGACCTCGGTAAAGCCGATCGCCTGCAAGCGCCGAAGGATCATCGTCATATCCACAAGCTTGGTCAGGCTCACGAGGGACGCCCCCAGCGTCATCGGTACGGAGAGCCTTCCCAGATCGCGCAGAATGCGATAGCTCTCCTCGCCTGTTCGCACATGAGGGTGGGCGTCCGCCTCTATCCGTTCGGCCTTCCCTGCCCGATCAAAGCGAAGCTTTTCGAGGGCGAGATAAAGGACCGAAAGAAGCATTCCCAGCGTCAGCCCAAGACCTGCAAAGGCGGCAACGGTAGGGGTATCGTATCCCGAATACAGCGCATACCGAGCAAGCAAAAGTCCGAAGATCAGCTTTCCAAGCGCCTCCAGAAGCTGGGAGAGCGCCGTGGGAAGCATGCGTTGATGTCCTTGAAAATAGCCTCGCAAGGCCGAGGCGATGCAGCCCAAAAGAACGGTTGGCGCAATGGTGAGCATACAGGCATACGCCCCATCGCTCTTGATCCATCCGCAAAAGCGGCGCGCCAGCAGGAGCATCACAAGGCTCCCGAGGATCCCGATGCCCAAAAAGAGCAAAAGAGAGGTGCGGTAGATCCCCGTTACGCACTTCCCGTCTCCCTTGGCGATCGCCGAGGAGATCAGGACCGAAAGCGCTACGGGAAGTCCTGCCGTGGCGATCACGCAAAAGAGCGCGTAGACCTCGTAGGCAGAATTGAAATAGCCCATGCCCTCCGCACCAAGATAGGCGAGCATGGGTATTTTGTAGAGGAGCCCGATCACCTTGACCGAGACGGTGGACAACGTCAGAAGAAGAACCCCCGAAAAGAAGGTCTTACCAACCGTTTTTGCCGCCCGCTCTGCCATGTGATCTCACCGCCGTTTACTCAAAATAATGAGCAAACACCTCTTGGCTCTCGCGGCGGAGACGCTCCTCATCAATAGAAGTATACTCGCCGTTGCGGTAAAGTATGCGTCCGTCGACCATGGTCATGCGCACGTCGGCGCTCTCCGCGCTGTAAGCGAGCATGGCGTGATCGTCGTAGGTGGGCAGGTTGTGGATCGAATGGCGATCGATCAGGGTAAGGTCCGCGCGCGCCCCGATGGCGAGGCGGCCGCAATCCTCTCTGCCCTGTGCGCGTGCGCCGTTCTCGGTGGCCAGAGGCAAAAGCTCGGAGGCTACAAGGCAGGCAGGATCGCGCGAGATCCCCTTGTGCAGGATCGCCGCGGTCTGCATCTCGCGCAGAACGTCAAGGCGGTTGTTCGAAGCAACGCCGTCGGTGCCGAGCGCTACGTTGACACCTGCATCCAGAAGCTTACGCAGCTGCATCACGCCGCTTCCCAGCTTGAGATTGCTGACGGGATTGTGTACGGCAGTAACGCCCTTTTCGGCGAGAATGGCAATATCCTCCTCCGAGAGCCAGACGCAGTGTGCTGCCGAGGTGGGGGCATCAAAGACGCCGAGATCGGCGAAGAAGGCCGAGGGTGTCTTGCCGTGACGCTTGATGCAGGCCTCGTGCTCCTCCTCGGTCTCCGAGAGGTGCAGCTGCATCAGAAGGCCGTGCTCCTTGGCATAGCGGCCAACGTACGCGCAGTAGTGCGGCAGATTGGTGTATTCGGCGTGCAGGGAGAAATCGATCTTCAAGGCGCCGTCCGCAGCCATGTGATACTCCTTGGCGAGGGCGATCGCCTCGGCAAGGCGGGAATCGGTTTTCGGATCGACGGTAGGATCAAAGGAAACGAGCGAGCGCGCAAGGTTTGCCTTGATTCCTGTCTCCAGCACCGCATCGGCCACGGCGTCCTCGAACATATACATATCCGAGAAGGAGGCAATTCCGCGGCGAAGCATCTCGGCAATTGCCCACTTGGTCGCCACGTACACGCTCTTGCGCGTGAGAAGCTCCTCGGCGGGAAAGATCTTCTCGTTCAGCCAACGGTGCAGAGGAAGGTCCTCTCCGTAGCCGCGGAAAAGCGTCATGGCGGCGTGACAGTGTGCATTGTAAAAGGCGGGGATCAGAAGATTCCCTCCGCAATCCACCACGTCAGCGCCCGTTTCGTCAAGGGGTGACTCGGTAATGGCGGCAATCCGCTTGTTCTCGATCACCACCTGTACGGGACGTCCTGCAAAGCCATGCTCGGGGAGCAGAGTCGCGTTTTTCAAAATCGTCTTCATTTATATAAATTCCTTATAGAGTGAATTTTCACGGATATACGCCAAGCTGACGACGGGAATGTCTCTCAGCTGATGCAGAACGGTCTCGGCATCCTTGAAGAAGGGATCCTCGGGAGAGAAATCCCGCAAAAGCTCGAGCAGATAGGGCTTGAGCATACCGACCTCATAGGGCATCGTGGAGTCGATGCAGTAATCGCAGGTGTGCACGTAGGGGAAAATGCTGGTATCCTCGTTAGCGCGCACGCTCTGCCAGAGGTAGAAGGTAAAGGCGGCCTTGGCCCCGCGGTAGCGCGAATCACGCACCAATCGGCGCATCAGACGAAGCTCCTCGGGGTCAAAGACCTCTCCGCCCTGCTCAATGGAGGATGCGGGATAGATATAGATGCAGCGGTAGATCCCCCGATTGAGGATCTCGCGCACCTTGGGATAAAGGACTTGAATGCCCTCGAAGAGGAAAACGTCGCTCTCCCTTGGTTGTATGAGCTTTCCCTCCACGCGATAGCCGGTCTGGAAATCAAAGCGCGGAAGTCGGGTCTCCCGACAAGCCATCAGCGCCTCGACCTTCTCGCGCAGAAGCTCGATGTCGATGGTCGCCTCCGAATCGTAGTCGATCTCCACGTCGGGATCGTCCTCGGCCATTTCGTGCAGATAATCCTTATCGTAATAGAAATCGTCGATGGAGATCACGTGGACGCGGTGTCCATACTCCTCAAGGCATTCGGTCAGCTTGCGCGCGGCGGTCGTCTTGCCCGAGCAGGTGGGTCCTGTAAGACCGATAAACCGAAGCTCGGGAATGCTTGCCACCTGCCGTGCCACGGCGTCCATGCGCATTTCGAGATCGTCGTCACAGCGCTCCACAAAGGACTTCCACTCCTCGGGGGTCCGGTAAGGCATTACGGTCAGTGTCCGGGAATCACGTTTCATCAGTAAGCCCTCTCCTTTCGTTTGGGTAAACGGGGATCTCAGGTATCCAACACGCCCTGGCGGCGGTAGAATTCCTCGATCGCCGCACATTTCTCCTGCGTGCTTTCGTCACGCAGATATTCGTAGGGATACTTGGGATAGAATAAGCGCTCGATCACGGGCTTTCCGCCGTCATCGGGGCGATAATTGACCATTTTGGATACGGCACCCGCACCTGCCGCAAAGATGGAATGGACCTCCTCCATCATGTAGATGTTGTAGCGTCCCTCGTATCCGTCAAGTGAGAAGCCCACGTTCTCGAGGTTGCCTACCGTATTCTTCTGGCGGTACATATAGTACGGGATATAGCCATCCTGCTGGGACTTGAGCTGGGTATAGTCCACGCACTTTCCGGCATCGCCGCCGCGCATGGAGTAGACCTGCCCTCCCGTCTGTCGCAGAATGTCGGAGGCCTTCTTGATGCAGAAGGTATGTACCGTAATGTTCTCGGGATGCAGAGCAAGAATGCGGTCGAAGGTTCCCGAGAAGGTCTTGAAGCTGTCGCCGGGAAGACCGACGATCAGATCGGTGTTGATGCAGGAGATGCCCGACTCGCGGGCGATCGAAAACGCACGGTAAAAGTCCTCGGCGGTATGGCTTCTGCCGATATTGCAGAGCACCTCGTCGCAGAGCGACTGCGGATTGACGCAAACGCGGGTAACGCCGTATTCCTTGGCCACGGCAAATTTTTCGGCCGTGATGGTGTCCGGGCGTCCCGACTCAAGGGTGTACTCCTCAAGCGTTGAAACGTCAACCAGCTCGGCGATCGCCGAAAGCAAAAAGCGAAGCTGATCTGCCGAAAGGATCGTGGGCGTTCCGCCGCCGATATAGACCGTCTTGATGGAAAGTCCAAGCTCGCGGATCTTGCCTACCGTCATGCGGATATCCTTGACCAAGTGCAAAAGATACTCGGGGATCAAGGCCAGGAGCTTTTCGGAGGTATAGGACACGAAGGAGCAATAGGAGCATCTCGTGGGGCAGAACGGAATGGAGATATAAAGGCTGCAATCCTTTTTCTGCGGCTCGCCGATGATGCGCTGCTCGTTGAGGGCAACGTCGGTGGCCAGGGCCGCCTTTTTGGGGATCACGAAATAATCCGTGTTGAGCGTCTTCTTGACGCGCGTCTTGCTCATGCCCGCCTGCAAAAGCTCGGTTGCCACCTTCGAGGGACGAACGCCGGTGAGCATTCCCCAGGAGGGGCGGTAGCCCAAGAGCTCGCCAAGCGCCGAGATCACGGCCGCACCGCAGGCCAGCTTTGCCGTCTTTGCACGGTCGACCTCGCCGGAATACGCCTGAAAGCGCTCGGCAGTTGCCGCCTTACCGTCAAAGGCTGCAAAGACACTTGCAGAAAGCCCCTCTGCCTCCTCGCGCAGCGAAAGCTTGAGCACGGGCGCATCCTCGCGCGTCTCCTCACCTGCACCGAATTTTTCGCCGGGGAAAAAGATCATGCAGAGCGTCTGCACGTAGTATGGATTGATTTTTCCGTCTAAAATCAGCTTCATAAAAAACTTCCTTCGTTATTTCTTCTTCAGCACGTCACTGTCCATGACGATGGTTACGGGGCCGTCGTTGAGAAGCGAGACCTCCATGTGCGCGCCGAAGATGCCGCTCTCCACGCGCTTGACCTCTTTTGCGGCAAGGGATTTGAAGAATTCGTAGAGGCGCTCGGCCTCCTCGGGTCTTGCAGAGGCCAAAAAATCCGGGCGGTTGCCGTGGCGGTAATTGGCCATCAGGGTAAACTGGGAGATCACGAGAAGCTCGCCGTCGATATCCTTAATGGAGCGATTCATCTTCCCTGCCTCATCCGGAAAGATGCGCAGGTTGACGATCTTGCGGCAGAGCAGCTCTGCGTCAAGCTCGGTATCTCCCTCGGCTACACCGAGCAGGAGAAGAAATCCGCGTCCGCAGCTGCCGACCACCGATCCGTCCACCGCGACCGATGCGTGCGCTACCCGTTGTATCACTGCTTTCATAAGCCTTCACCTTAGTCTGCCCTGCAGACTCCTTTTTGTTGAACTTCCGCGCACGGATCACGAAAATCCGCGCACGATACTGAATACGCCGTCCAGCGTTTTGAGCCTGGAGACGATGGAATGGTAATGATCAATGTTGCGGCAGCCGATCTTGAGGTTGACGATGGAGCGCTCCTCATTGCGGCTGACCACGCCGACCTGAAGAATGGATACGCGCATATCGGCAAGCGCCACCGAGATATCGGCCAGCATACCGATGCGGTCGTCCACGTGGACCTGCAGAAGTGCCTCGTACACGCTCTGTGCGTCTCCGCGCGTCTGTGCAGCCTCCCAATGAGCCTCCTTCCAGCGGTCGGCATTCTCGGGATTTTGCTTGCCCTGAAGGACGTTCGGGCAATCCTGCTTGTGAATGGAGATACCAAAGCCCTTGGTGACAAAGCCGATGACGGGATCCCCCGGCAAGGGATTGCAGCACTTGGCAAACTTGACGGCGCATCCGCCCTCGCCGTCCACGATGATGCCGCTGTTGGAGCGGATCTTCTTGGTTGGCCTTACCACGGGCAGATCCTCGGGGAGAAGCTCAACAGGCGCCTCCTCTACCTTGACCACGCGGTCGCACTCGTCCTGCAAGCGCTTGAGGATCTTGGACATCATCAGTCCGCCGTAGCCGATCGCGCAGAAGAAATCCTCCGCGCAGCTGAAGCCCAGCCGTGCGGCAAGCGTTGCAGTGATGGCATCGCTCTGCGCCTCGGTGACGGTGCGACAGTGCTTGCGGATCTCGGCCTCCACGGCAGAGCGTCCGACGTGAATGTTCTCGGGCCGCTTCTCCTTTTTGAACCATGCGCGGATCTTGGAGCGTGCCTGGCTGGTCTTGACCATGGAGAGCCAATCGCGGCTCGGTCCGCGCGAGGCGGAGGAGGTCAGGATCTCCACGATCTCGCCGTTCTGCAGAACGCGATCGATGGGCACGATCATGCCGTTGATCTTTCCGCCGATCATCTTGTCGCCGACCGCCGAGTGAATGGCGTAGGCAAAGTCGATCACGTTTGCTCCGTTGGGCAGCGCGATAACGTCACCCTTCGGGGTAAAGACGAAGACCTCGTCGTGGAAGATATCGGTCTTGAGCGCGTGCATAAATTCGTCTGGATCGCGCTCCTCGTTTTCGGTCTCGATCAGACGGGCGACCCACTCCAGCTTCTTATCCATCTCCTCCTTGGAGGAGGCACCGGACTTGTATTTCCAATGCGCCGCGATACCGTACTCGGCCACGTGGTGCATCTCCCAGGTGCGGATCTGCACCTCAAAGGGAATGCCGTCACGGCCGATAACCGTGGTGTGCAGAGAGCGGTACATATTCGGCTTCGGGGTAGAAATGTAATCCTTGAAGCGTCCGGGGATCGAGTTGAACATCTCGTGGATCAGACCAAGCGCCGTGTAGCACTCAAGCTCGGTATCCACGATGATGCGCAGGGCGTAAAAATCGTAGATCTGGTCGAAGGACTTATTCTGGTTATACATCTTCTTGTAGATGGAATAAACCGACTTGATGCGTCCCTCTAAGGTAAAGTGAATGCCGTTCTCGGCCATTTTGTGACCGACGTCGGCGCGGATATGCTCAATAAAGCCAAGCGTCTCGCCGTACTTCTCCTCAATGTACTGCTGTACCTCGGCGTATCCGATGGGATCGAGGTATTTCAGGCTGAGGTTCTCCAGCTCCTGCTTGATCTTTTGCATACCGAGACGGTGTGCTAAGGGAGCGTAGACCTGCATGGTCTCCAGAGCCGTGGTGCGGCGCTTGGGATCGGGCTTGACCGAAAGCGTGCGCATATTGTGCAGTCGGTCGCAAAGCTTGATGAAGATCACGCGGATATCGCGGGACATGGCAAGAAGCATCTTGCGCAGGTTCTCGATGTGCGCCTCCTCCTTGTCGTCCACCTGCATGATCACGATCTTGGTCAGACCGTCCACCAAAAGGGCAACGTTTTCGCCAAAGAGCTTCTCGATCTCCTTCAGATCGGTCTTCTCTGCGCAATCCTCGACCGTGTCGTGCAGAAGCGCCGCGCAGATGGAGTCGGTATCCAGCTCCAATCCCGCAACGATCTCCGCGACCGCGATGGGGTGGGAAATATAAGGATCGCCACTGACGCGGAACTGCCCGCGGTGCAGATCGTTGGCATACTCGTAGGCCTTTGTGATCTTTTCCAGATTGTATTTTTTTCCGGTGGCGCGGAGAATATCCAGCAAGCGCTGAATGCCACTCTCGGCAACGGTCGGATGTTGATCGGTCATATCGATCTCCTTTCTATCGGAGGGAAACCCGCTCGCTTAGGAACGGGGCATGCTCTTGTGCATTTGGGATTTGAGACGGTGGAGGATCGAGGATTTCTCCAGATTCGTCTTGGAGGTATGAAAATAGAACTCAAATACGTAGCGGTCCTCGGAAGGCTCGGTCACACCGCAGATCTGCAGCTCCTGCATGATGCGAATGATGAACTTGAGCTTGACGTAGCCGATGGAGTCCACGCCCTGCGCGTGCAGAAGCGAGAGAATGCGACGGATCGGGAAAACGCTCTTCCCTGCGCGGAATTCGCGGCGCAGAAGCGTATAAACGATCGCCATATCGTCGCGTGTGGGAACGAGATCCTCCTCGGGGAAAAGCTCTCCGCCCGCTCGGATCTCCTCATAGCGCGCCTTCTCACGGGTATACGTCTCCTCCTCGCTCTCCGAACGGTGCAGATCCTGCAGGAGCAGCTGAATGGAGGTGATGCCGTGGAATTCGTTGACGTTGAGCTGGAAGAGCAGATCGACCGTATCCATCGGCTCAAGCTCAAGACGTGCGGGATTGACGTTGAACCAAACGGCGTTCAGCTCGATGCCGTCCTTCTCCAGGGTAAGCTTGGTATGCTTTCCGCCGCCCATCGGAAGCACGCGAAGGACTCTTGCCTCGCGCAGGACCAGATTGGGGACGGGATTGGATACGCCGAAGGGCTCCATCCGTGCGATCTCGGTTGCCAGGCGCATATGCAGCTCGCACGCCTCGACCTCGCAATCGGCCTCCAGACGAATGGAGAAGGACTCCTCGCCAAGATGCTCTGCCGCATACTCGTTGATGCGGCGGCGGAACTCCTCGATCATACAGCGGCGGACAGTAAGACCAGCCGCCAGCTCGTGACCGCCAAAGCGGACCAGCGAATCCTCACACGCGGTAAGTGCCTCGACCAGATTCATTCCCTTGATGCTGCGGCCGGATCCCTTGCCCAGATCGTCCGGGGCGGGATAGCCGCGCGTTGCTCCGTCAAAGGAGATCAGAATGGAGGGAAGACCGTATTTTTCGGTAATGCGTGAGGAAACGATACCGATAATGCCCTGCTGCCAGGTGTCATCGTCGATCACGATCACACGGTCGCGTGTGGGATCGAGCGTCTTTTCGATCTTTTTGTATGCCTGCTCGGCAATTCGGTTTTCCTCGACCTGACGCGTCAGGTTCAATTCGCAAAGCTCCTCCGCATAGCGGCGAGCCGTCTCCACGTCCTCGGCCAGAAGCATCTCCACGGCGATCGACGCGTTGCTGACGCGTCCTGCCGCATTGATGCGGGGGGCGATGACGTAGCCGATAAAGCCGGAATTGATCTTTCTCTTTTTGCGTGCCTGCGAGCCGTTTCCGCTTCGCTCGGAGACGGCGTCAAAGAGTGCGCGAAGTCCCGGGCGTCGTGTCTCCTCCAAAAGAGCAAGACCAAGGGTAACGATCAGGCGATTTTCGTCCACGATGGGCATGACGTCGGCAATGGTGCCGATGGCCACGAGGTCGGCATATTTCTTGCAGATCTCGCGAACGCCGTCAAGCTCGGAGATCCCCTCCTCGCGGCATCTGGTCATCTCCAGGGCGCACACCACCTTGAAGACCACCCCAACGCCTGCAAGCTCGGGGAAAGGATAGGTGTCATCCGCACGGTGCGGATTGACCACCGCCTCGGCCTTGGGAAGCTCGGCGCGGCACTCGTGGTGATCGGTGACCACCGTGTCGATCCCCAGTCCCTTGGCATATTCGATCTCCGCGTTTGCCGTAATGCCGGTATCCACGGTGATCATCAGCTTGACCTCTCGCTCGGCAAGACGGTCGATCGCCGGCTCGGAAAGGCCGTAGCCCTCGCGGATACGGCTGGGAATGTAATAGCCCACGTCTCCGCCACGGGAGGTCAGATATAAGTAGAGCAGACTGACGGAGGTAACTCCGTCAACGTCGTAGTCTCCGTAAATGGCGATCCTCTCGCCACGCTTCAGCGCCAGATGAATGCGCTCCACCGCGCGCTCCATATCCTGCATACCGTAGGGATCATGCAGCTGCGTTTCCTCCTGATGGAGAAACGCGACCACCGCCTCGGGCGTGGTAAAGCCGCGCGTATAGAGCAGGCGCGCCATGACCGGGGAGAACCCGGTTGCCTCGACGATGCGCTCCACCGCCGCCTCGGCCGCGGCGCTTCCCTTCGGATAGCGCAAGGACCAGGTCTTTTTCTTCTGTTCCGTCATTTCTTCTTATCCCTCAAAGCACCGCAGATCCATCGGCCTCTGCGGCCTTATTCTCTCTTTCATCTATGTTCCGTAGTCGTGTATGCGTCAAAAGATCCCCGCTCTCGGGGAAATGCGCCGAAAACGCTCAGCCCCGGGTCTTCGGTGCGTGTGCGGCCATAAGGGCCATGGCCGAGCGGAGGCCGTCCACGGCCGCGCTCGTGATTCCTCCCGCGTATCCTGCACCCTCGCCTGCGGGATAGACCAGGCTGTGCCCGATCCCCGTGAGCGTGCTTGGATCGCGAAGGATGCGCAAGGGAGCAGAGGTCCTGGTCTCGGGGGCGGTCAAGACCGCATCCCGACAGGCAAAGCCCGCAAGCTTTCGGTCAAAGGAAAGAAAGCCCCTGCGCAGAGTGGTGAGGACGTATTCCGGAAGGATCGCGGAAAAGTCTGCCGGCGTCACCGCGCCGCCTCGGTAGGTGGGCAGGATCCGTTGAGGAGCCGTTCCGCGCTTCCCCTCCAGAAAATCGCCCATCGTCATGATCGGGGCGCGGTAATCTCCGCCCCCTGCCAAAAACGCCGCGCGCTCGATTTTGCGCTGGTATTCGATCGCACCGAGCGGAATACTGCCCTCGATCGGCGCAATATCCTCGGGACGGATCGAAACCGCCACGGCAGAGTTTGCATTTCTTCCGTCTCTGGCATGATGGCTCATGCCGTTGACCACAATTCCGCCTGCTTCACTTGCCGCGGCGACCACCTCGCCGCCTGGGCACATACAGAAGGTATACACGCCTCGCTCGCCCGTGGTATCCGAAAGGGCGTACTCGGCAGGACCAAGTGCAGGATGCCCGGCCAAACGACCGTAAAGCGCCTCGTCGATCTCCGCCTGCAGATGCTCCACACGCACACCGACCGAAAAGGGCTTTGCCTCAACGGCATAGCTCTTGCGGATCAGAGTACGGTAGGTATCGCGCGCACTATGCCCGGGAGCCAGGATCAGCGCTCCGCAGGGAATGTCCCCCTGGGAGGTAACGGCGCAAATCCCGTCGGCGCACTCCACGATATCGTCAAGACGGCAGCGGTAACGCAGCTGACCGCCCAGCCGCTCGATCTCCCGAAGCATGGCCGAGACCACGCCGCGCAAAAGATCCGTGCCCACGTGGGGCTTGGCCTTGAACAGGATCTCCTTCGGTGCGCCAAACTCGACCAGCGTCTCCAGAACCAACGAGCAATAGGGATCCTGAATGCGCGTGATCAGCTTGCCGTCCGAGAAGGTCCCTGCCCCGCCCGCGCCAAACTGAATATTGGAATCCGGGTCGAGCGCTCCCTCAGCGGTAAAGCGGGCAACGTCGCGTACGCGATCCTCAACCGAGGCGCCGCGATCGATCAGAATGGGCGCATAGCCGTTTCTCGCCAGCAGCAGAGCCGCAAAAAGCCCGGCAGGCCCCATGCCGACGACCATCGGCGGATAGGCGAGCGGATGCTCCCCGATAACGGGAGCGAGCGTCTCTCGCTTCAGGATCCGCGCATCGGCGCGCGAAAGAACCGTCTCGGCAAGTGCCTTTTCGGGAAGCTCTCCCTCGGCAAGCACGGTGCAAACGAAGCGGATATCCTCGCGGTGTCTGGCATCAACAGACTTTTTATAAAGCCGAAAATGAAGCGTGGAGGTTGGAATACCCGCCCGCTTCATTTTGTCCCTTGCTTTGTTTAAGATCTCCTGCTCGGCAGAATCCACACCCACGCGGATCCCGCCGATCAGAAGCTGTGTGCATACGGTGCGTTTGGTCATAAGACCTCTCCCGCGCGCACCTCTACGTCATCTGCGCCAGCCTCCTTGGCAGACACCTGCGTATTGACGATCAGGAGCCAGAGAAGCATGGCAAGAAGCAAGCAAAAAAGTCGGGGCAAAATATCCCAGCGGCGCAAGCGCTTCTTTACCGTTTCCTTGGGGGCCATCATGTGGCCGATCGCATTTTTCTTCACGGTTACGTCCCTTCCTTTCTCTTGCTCAGCGGTCCCCGTCCTCGGTGGACTCGCCCGATCTCACGTGCGTAAATGCATCCTCCTCAACGGAGAGCTGCTCGCCGTCCTCGGCAAGGAATTCCTTGATCTGCTCATCCAGGTCCTTGGAGGCCTTACGCTTTGCAGGCTTCGGCACCTTGACGGCGGCGATGTTATCCAGCATCTTGAGGTATTCCTCACGCATATTGGCGCGCTTATTGCGAAGGTATGCATTACCTGCGATATAGGTCATCAGAATATCGCGCAGGGTGTTTTCGTCCAGCTCACGCAGAAGCTTGCCGTTCTGTGCGACCGAGACGATTCCCGTCTGCTCGGAAACGACCACGACCAGTGCGTCACTCACCTCGGTGACGCCGACCGCAGCGCGGTGACGGGTTCCCATGGTGCCAAAGTTGGTCTTGCCGCGATTGGAGGGCAAAACGCAGCTGGCGGCGTAGATCCGCATATCGCGGATGATCACTGCACCGTCGTGCAGGGGGGATTTGTCAAAGAAAAGGTTGCGCAAAAGCTTTGAGCTGACAGCGGCATCCAGGATAGTCGCGCCCTGGGTGTAGTCGCCAAGCTTGGTCAGGCCCTCAAAGACGATCAGCGCGCCCGTGCGCTTATCCGACATCGTAAAGACGGCGTCGATCACCTCGCTCGTCAGCTCCTCTGCCAGATGGAGCTTCTTGCGGGAGAGGGTGTTGCTTCCGGGATTGAAAAGGGTTTGGTTGCCCAGATGCTCAAGCGCGTCGCGGATCTCGGGCTGGAAGATAACGACGATGCAGAAGAAGGCTGCCGACGCAAAGAGCCCCGCGATATAGGAAAGTGCGGGAAGCTTGGCGAGAGAGACGATGATCCCAAGAAGGATCACGGCCGCCAATCCAAACAGCACGCGCCCTGCACGGCGGTTGCGGCAGAAGCGATACATCAGGTAAAGCAAGGTCGCCAAAAGGAGAACGTCCACAACGTCCGTCCAATGCATGGCGAGCACGGGTTTTACCACGTATTCAGTTACAAAAGCACAGATTTGTTCCCAAACCGTCTTCAAAAATTCCATGATCTGCCCTCCGCGATACAAAACGAAAATTGATCAGACGCCAACTAAAAAGACGAACCTATTCTATTATAGCATATCCTTTTGGAAATTCCAATAGGTTTTTGAAAAAAAGTTCGCAAAAGCGCTTCTTTTTTTGCAAAAAAAGAAGCCGTACGGTGCCTTTTTCCCGCAACGGACGAGAAAGTCGAAAAAAGAAGGGCGGCAGAGATCTCCCTGCCGTCCTTCCTTGTCGACGGATCTTATTTTTGATACACGCCCTTGGCCTTGAGCATATCGTTCTTGATGTCCCAAAGCTTCTGCGAAAGGTCAACGTAGTAGTTGTGCGGGTTGCTGAAACGGCGAACCTCGTCCCACATTCCCTCGATCTCCTCCTTGCAGTGCTGACGGATCTCGGTAAGGGTGGGCAGCTCGTAGACCAGCTCTCCGCTCTTGAAAATGGGCTTGAGAAGCTCCTCTGCCTTGAAATTCTCGAGCGTCTTGCGCTTCCAGGTGTGGTGAGGATCAAAGATCTCCAGCGGCTTCGTATCGTCCACCGTCTCGTCCCATACGCAAAGCAGGTCGGCCTCTGCCTTTCCGGTATCGCGTCCGCGCAGGCGGTAGATCTTTTTGAAGTGCGGCGTGGTGATCTTGCCCACGTTCTCGCTGATCTTGATCTTGGGCAGAATGCTTCCATCCTCACGCTCCACGGCGCAAAGCTTGTAAACGCCGCCGAAAACGGGATCGCTCTTTGCCGTGATCAGACGCTCACCAACGCCAAAGGCATCTACCTCTGCGCCCTGGCGGATCAGCTCACGGATCAGATACTCGTCCAGCGAGTTGGAGATCACGATGCGGCAGTCGGTCCAGCCGGCATCGTCCAGGATCTTGCGCACCTTTTTGGTCAGATAGGTCACGTCACCCGAGTCGATGCGGATACCGCAGCTCTTGATGCCCTTCGGTGCCAGGACCTCGTTGAAGGCGCGGATCGCATTGGGAATACCCGACTCAAGAACGTTATAGGTATCCACAAGAAGCGTGGCGTTGTTGGGATAGATCTCGCAATAGGTCTTGAAGGCCTCGTACTCGCTGTCAAACATCTGCACCCAAGAATGCGCCATCGTTCCCGTGGCGGGAACACCGAAGGCGACGTCGCTGATGGTGCAGGCCGTTGCGTTAACGCCGCCGATATACGCGGCACGTGCGCCGAGGATCGCCGCATCAGCACCCTGTGCACGGCGCGAGCCGAACTCGCTGATCGCCCTTCCCTTTGCCGCACGCGTAAGACGGGCAGCCTTGGTGGCGATGAGGGATTGATGGTTGATCATCATCAGAACGTAGGTCTCGATAAACTGTGCCTCGATCGCTTTTCCGCGAACGATCATCAAGGGCTCACCCGGGAAGACCACCGTGCCCTCGGGAATGGCCCAGATGTCACCCGTAAAGCGAAAATCGCGCAAAAAGGCAAGAAACTCCTCCGAAAAGCAGCCCTTACCGCGGAGGTACGCGATGTCTTCCTCGTCAAAGTGCAACGCCTTAACGTACTCAATCACCTGCTCCAGTCCTGCGACGATCGCGTAGCCGCCGTTGTCCGGATTGTCGCGGTAGAAGACGTCAAAGTAAACGATCTTGTCCTTCATTCCGCTGGTAAAATAGCCGTTGCTCATCGTCAGCTCGTAAAAATCACAGAGCATCGTCAAATTTCTGGATATGTCCTTCATCATGCTTCTCCTTTGTTTTTATCCGAAGTTTTTCCGAAATTTTCTTATGCTGACAGTATAGCACACTTTCGGGAAAAATGCAAGAAAAAATGGAAATTTCTCCGCAATTTGCAGGACGTATAGCAAAAAAAATCCCCGAGGAGAGCGTTTTGCTCCCTTCGGGGACGCTTATGCGCAGTGAGGAAGAGGAAGACTCCCCTTCCTCACCGTCGATCCATCGATCAATACAGGCCTCTCTTGATGTAAGAGGTGTGCAGGATCTCGTGTGCCTTGTGGCTGTTGGGCTCGCCGAAGAACTCGTCGTAGAGCTTCTGAACGGCCAGGTTGTCCTGCGACTTGCGCAGAGTCTCGTTGGCGTCGTCGTTGTAAAGAACGGCGGCACGAACGGCGCGCAGATCCATGTTCATGCGAACGGATGCGGGCTGAATGGGCTGTCCGCCACCGTTGACACATCCGCCGGGGCATCCCATGATCTCGATGAACTGAACGTCCAGCTCACCGGCCTTGACCATGTTGAGCAGCTTCTTTGCCATACCGGTGCTGGAAGCAACGGCAACGTTGACGGTCAGATCGCCAAGCTTGTAGGAGGCGGTCTTGATGCCCTCTACGCCGCGAACCTCGGTGAAGTCGACCTTCTCCAGTTTCTTGCCCAGAATGGCCTCTGCAGCATAGCGGAGAGCAGCCTCCATAACGCCGCCAGTAGCGCCGAAGATCGCGCCTGCACCGGAGCCGATGCCGAAGGGCTCGTCAAACTGTGCATCCTCAAGAGCGCGGAAGTTGATGCCGGCCTTGTGGATCATTCTGCCCACCTCGCGGGTGGTGATCGCAAAATCAACGTCGGGAACGCCTGCGGCAGACTGATCGGGACGGCCTACCTCAAACTTCTTTGCGGTACAAGGAATAGCGGAAACCATCACGATATCCTTGGGATCCCAGCCCATCTTCTGTGCGTAGTAGGTCTTGACCACTGCGCCGAACATCTGCTGAGGAGACTTGCAGGTAGAGAGATTCTCGGTGAACTCCGGGAAATAGTGCTCGCAGTACTTGATCCATCCGGGCGAGCAGGAGGTGATCATGGGAAGCGTGCCGTTGTTCTGGATTCTGCCCATGAGCTCGGTAGCCTCCTCGACGATGGTCAGGTCGGCGGTGAGGTTCATGTCGTAAACGCCGTCAAAGCCGAGAGCCTTGAGAGCGGCAACCATCTTGCCCTCGCAGTCGGTGCCGGGCTCGTAGCCAAAGCACTCGCCGATCTGTGCGCGAACGGAGGGTGCGGTGCAGATCACGGTGTGCTTGGTGGGATCTGCAATTGCCTCGAGGACCTTATCGGTGTCGTCTCTCTCGTAGAGAGCGCCAACGGGGCAAGCCACGATGCACTGTCCGCAGTTGATGCAGGAGGTGTCTGCCAGATCCATACCGAAGGAGGATCCGACGTAGGTATCAAATCCGCGGTTGTTGGCGCCGATAACGCCGATCTCCTGGACCTTTGCGCAGGTTGCTACGCAACGGCGGCAGAGAATGCACTTGCTGTTGTCGCGGATGATGGGAGAACGGTCATCGATTCTGGACTCGGTGACCTCACCCCGGAACTTGGAGGAGGTTACGCCGTACTCACGGCAGAGGGTCTGCAGCTCGCAGTTGGTGGAGCGAACGCAGGAGAGGCAATCCTGATTGTGGTTGGAGAGCAGCAACTCAAGATTCATCTTGCGCGAAGCGGTGATCTTGGGCGTGTTGGTCTTGATCTCCATTCCCTCGGTGCAGGGGTACACGCAAGCGGTGACCATGCGCCAGGGGCCAAGTGCGGGGCCGCGCATCTCGGCGACCTCAACCAGGCAGAGACGGCAAGCGCCGATCTCGTTGATGTCCTTCAAATAGCAGAGCGTAGGAATATCAATATGCGCTGCCTTAGCGGCTTCCAGAACCGTGGAACCCTTGGCAACGGAATACTCCTTGCCGTTAATCTTTACATTAATCATATCCATTTGTCCACAATTCCCCTTTCTTACTGCTTGGAAATAGCCTTGAACTTACAAGTGGGCAGGCAAGCACCGCACTTCACGCACTTCTGCGGATCGATCGAGAAGGATGCCAGCTTGTGACCGGGAGCCACGTAGTCGGTTCTCGTGATGGCAGATGCGGGGCACTGTCTTGCGCACATGCCGCAGCCAATGCACTTGTCCGCGTCGATGACGAACTGAAGCAGGCTCTTGCAAACGCCGGCAGGACACTTCTTGTCCACGATGTGTGCGATATACTCCTCACGGAAGTAACGGAGCGTCGAGAGAACGGGGTTGGGCGCAGTCTGGCCAAGGCCGCAGAGAGATGCGGACTTGATGTAGTTGGAAAGCTCCTCCAGACGGTCCAGATCCTCAAGCTCACCCTTACCAGCAATGATCTTGTCCAGGATCTCAAGCAGACGCTTGGTACCCACGCGGCAGGGCGTGCACTTTCCGCAGGACTCGTCTACGGTGAAGTCCAGGAAGAAGCGGGCAATATCAACCATGCAGTTGTCCTCGTCCATAACGATCAGACCGCCCGAGCCCATCATAGAGCCAATCTCGAGCAGGTTATCGTAGTCGATCGGAGTATCGATCAGATGTGCGGGAATGCATCCGCCGGAGGGTCCGCCGGTCTGTGCAGCCTTGAACTTCTTGCCGTTGGGGATACCGCCACCGATCTCCTCGATGATGTGACGGAGCGTCGTTCCCATAGGAACCTCAACAAGGCCGGTGTTCTTGATCTTTCCGCCCAGAGCGAAGACCTTGGTTCCCTTGGACTTCTCGGTTCCCATGGAGGAGAACCAATCGGGACCCTTGAGAATGATCTGGGGAATGTTGGCGTAGGTCTCAACGTTGTTCAGAACGGTGGGACGGTCGAACAGACCCTTGACTGCGGGGAACGGAGGACGGGGACGGGGCTCGCCGCGCTTACCCTCGATGGAGGTCATCAGAGCGGTCTCCTCGCCGCAGACGAATGCGCCTGCACCGAGACGGATATCCAGGTTGAAGCTGAAATCAGAGCCGAAGATGTTGTTGCCGAGCAGGCCGTATTCCTTGGCCTGGTCGATCGCCTTCTGCAGACGCTGAACGGCGATGGGATACTCAGCACGAACGTAAACGTAGCCCTGGTCTGCGCCGATCGCATAGCCGGCGATTGCCATAGCCTCGATCAGTGCGTGGGGGTCGCCCTCAAGGACGGAACGGTCCATGAATGCACCCGGGTCACCCTCGTCGGCGTTGCAGCAGACGTACTTCTGTACGTTTCCGCGGTTGCCGGAAGCGAACTTCCACTTCATACCGGTCGGGAAGCCTGCGCCTCCGCGTCCGCGAAGTCCGGAAGCGAGAATGGTGGAGATAACGTCATCGGGAGTCATCTCGTTGACGACCTTGCCCAGAGCGGCATAGCCGTCCATAGCGATGTATTCCTCGATGTTCTCGGGGTCGATCACGCCGCAGTTACGCAGAGCAACGCGGTGCTGAGACTTGTAGAAGGTGGTGTCGTTCAGGGAAGCGTGGGTTGCATCCTTGATGGGCTCGCTGGTCTCGTTGTAGATCAGTCTCTCAACGGGACGGCCCTTGAGCAGGTGCTCGTTGACGATCTCGGCAACGTCATCTACCGTAACGTTGGAGTAGAAGGTACCGTCGGGATAAACGATAACGACGGGGCCCAGAGCGCAAAGGCCGAAGCAACCGGTCTGCACGACGCTGATCTCCTCAGCCAGACCTGCCTTTTCGAGCTCCGCGCGGAAAGCGTCCTGAATTCTCGGGCTTCCGGAAGAAGTACATCCCGTACCGCCACAACATAATACATGTGCACGAATCATATTGCTGTTCCCTCCTTATTATGCGTTTGCGGCGGTGTATTCGGTAACGATCTTTCCGCCCTTGACGTGCTCCTTGAGCACGCGCTCTGCCTTCTCGGCAGTCATGTTGATGTAAGTCACCTTATCCTGACCCTTGCAGAGGATCTCGACCACGGGCTCGCGCTCGCAGCCTCCGATGCATCCGGACTGGAGGACGACTGCCTTGCCGTGCAGGCCTTCCTTGTCAATGCCCTCAACGAAGGCGTGAAGAACGGAGCGTGCGCCTGCTGCGATGCCGCAGGTACCCATTCCGACCACGATGCGAATGCTATTGCCGCTCTCGCGAAGGACGATCTGATCCTTCACTCTTTCGCGAATCGCAGCAAGTTCTGCCAAAGATTTCATAATGTTCAGTTCCTTTCCTTCCTAAAAGATATATGTTTTTCTTTATTGATACTGTTCCGTCAGGTATTCCCCGATCCACCGAAGGACCTCCGGCGTGCTCAGAGGAACGCCCGTTCCCAGGATCGCGCGCAGTTCCCTTGTGTCAAGGGTGACCGTGCGTGTTGCGAACACATGGGAAAAATGCAGCTCGACCTCGGGGCTGCCCTGCAGAAGTGCAAGAAGCGTTGCCACCGTGTCTCCCACGGGGGGACAGTCGATATGCGTGCTGATCAGCTCTGCCGTAAGGGTCGTGCCGTGGGAAGTAGGATAACGCTCCCGATCCCGTGAGGCAAGATGAAGCGATCCGCCCGTCCGCTCGGCCGTCCGCAAAAGCAGGTAAAGACCAAGTCCCGCGCCCTCCGTCTCCTTTGTGGAAAAGAATGGCTCAGTGGCGTGTGCGAGAATGCTTTGAGGCATTCCCTCACCGTCGTCCTCTACCGTCATGCGGATGTGCCCTTCCCGCTCGTCCAGCGCGATGCGAAGATGCTTCGCCCCGGCGCGCAGAGAATTTTGGGCAACGTCGAGAAGATGTAGGGAGAGATCCTTCATGTCCACCCGTTGGCAGACGTCCTCTTTACTGATACTTTGCAAGAATGGTATCGACGTCGTCTACGGTGATCTTACCGTAAACCTCTCCGTTGACGGTGAGAACGGGAGCAAGTCCGCAAGCACCGATGCAGCGGGTCGCCTCGATGGAATACTTGCCATCGGGAGAGGTGCTGCCAACGGGAACGTTAAGCTTCTGAGAAATCGCCTCAATGATATCACCCGAGCCCTTGACGTAGCAAGCGGTTCCCAGGCAAACGGCGATCGCATACTGACCGTCGGGGTTAAGCTTGAACTGTGCGTAGAAGGAAATGATACCGAAGATCTCCTCCATGGAGACGCCCGTCTTCTCGGCAATGATGGTCTGAACCTCGATGGGCAGATATCCGTAGATCTCCTGCGCCTCCTGAAGGATCGGCATCATAGCACCGCGCTGACCGGCATGCTTCTCGATCACGGCAAGCAGCTTTTCTTCCTGCTCCTTGGTGCCCTGAAAAGCAACCGTAGTCAATTTCTTTTTCATAAGTCTACAACCTCCTGAAAATTTTTATCGCTTCCGAGAAAAGTTTGTCTGATTTTTCACAAACGTTCACGGACACACTGATGGCTCTATTATACTACATATTAAAGAAAAAATCTATACCTTTTTCAAAATTTTTTCAAGAACTTTTTGGTTTTTTTGAAAAAAATGCGTTTTTCGGGCAAAATAACGAACAAGGAGGGCTCGTCATGCCCTTTTTCGCGCAACAGCCGCAGAAAGCGCGACCTTTTTTCACCCTTTTTGCTTTGCCCTTCGCCTTTTTTTCGCCGTTGCCTCTTATCCTTTTTCCATTTTTTTACATTTTGCAGAGAAAGTGACAAAATCCACCCCTGCCTCGGCGGTATAATAAGAGAAAAAATGCGTCTGCCGAAAGGCGGAGCTTTGGAAAGGATGATCAAATCAACTATGCTTTGCGAACAATGTAAAAAACGAACGGCAACGGTATTCTACAACGAGAAGCTGAACGGCCGCTCCCGCTCGCTCTCCCTCTGTGGGGAATGCGCCTCCAAGCTGCGCGAGAGCGGAGAAATCCGTGACGTCACCTCCATGATCGGCAGCTTTGCCGACCCCTTCTCCGCCCTGCAGGACGAGCGTTTCGGGGATTTCTTCGGCCTTCGTATCCTTCGGGCGAAGGAGGAAAAGATCCTCTGCCCCTGTTGCGGACGGGCTCTTGCGGCGATCCTGAACGACGGAAAGGTGGGCTGTGCGGAATGCTATTCCGCCTTCTCGGGGGAGCTTTCCCCTCTGCTCCGATCCCTGCACGGAGGAGCGACGCACCGCGGAAGGATCCCTTCGAGATTGCTTGCCAGAAGGGCGCGCATCGAGCAGCTTTCGCGTTTGCGCGAGGAGCTGCAAAAGGCGATCACGGAGGAAAAATTTGAGGAAGCGGCACGTCTGCGCGACGAGATCCGCGTTCTGGAGGAGCAAAAGGAGGGCAACGGCAATGGCTTGGTATAACGATCGCGGAAAGGCTTCCGAATCCGTGCTCTGCACGAAGGTACAGCTCAGGCGTAACCTTGGCGCCTATCCCTTCCCCGTTTCACTTGAGGCGGCCTCGGCAAACGAGATCCTGCAAAAGCTTTCGCCTCCTCTTGAAGCGCTCGGCTTCCGCAAGATCAATTTTTCGGATATTTCGGCGATCATGGCGACCTCCTACGTGGAAAAGCACTACGCCAGCCCCGCCTTTGCCTCGGTTGGCGGACCGCACGTCCTTCTTCTGCAGGAAAAGCCGGACATTGCCGTGACGCTTTGCGGCGAGGATCATCTGCGCATCTGCTGTATCCTCCCGGGGCTTGACCCGAAGGAGGCCTTTGCCCACGCCTCGGAGATCGAGCGCGTGCTGGACGGAGAAAACGAGCTTGCCTTTGATCCCGATCTCGGTTATCTGACGCAATCCCCGGCTGATCTCGGGACGGGGCTTTCGGTGTCGGTGATGCTTTTTCTTCCTGCACTTGCCGAAAGCCTTTGCATCGGCTCGCTCGCCTCGCATCTTGGAAAGCTCGGGCTCAGCCTGCGCGGCGGCTTTGGCGAGGGGGTCAGCACCTCCTGCGGTCTCTTTGAGCTGAGCAACCGCGTAACGCTCGGCAAGGACGAAAACGAGATCCTCTCCCTTGTGGAGGAGGTCACTCTGCAAATCCTTGAGCGCGAGGAGGAGGCGAGACGTGCCATCCGCAAGGAGCCGCTTGACCGTCTGACCGACCGCATCCGCCGCAGTGAGGCCATTCTCAAGTCTGCCCTGCTGCTCTCCTCGGAGGAATTTCTCCGTCTGTTTGCCGACGTCCGTCTCGGCATCGCGCTCGGCATTGTTCGCGGGATCACCTACGAGCAGCTCTCAACGCTTTTGGTTGAGGGAATGCCCGCAACCCTGACGCTCTCCGCGGATACGACTCCGCGCAGTGAACACGCACGCGACGCACTTCGCGCAAAGCGCGTACAGGCTCTGCTCCATGAAGCATGATCCGCACAGCCGCCAAAGGAAAGGAACGCACCCATATGATCAACCGATTCACGCAAAAAGCGCAAGGCGCTTTGCAATTCACCCTTCAGGCAGCCGCCGAAATGGGGCATACCTATATCGGCTCCGAGCATCTTCTGCTTGGCCTTCTCCACGAGCCCTCCTCCATCGCCGCGCGCTGCCTTTCGGAGCGAGGCGTGGATCGGGAGACCGTGCGTGCCGCCGTCGGCAATCTTGCAGGCGTTGGCAATCGCACGTCCCTCTCGGCATCCGACATGACCCCACGCACGCGAAGCATTATCGAAGCATCTCTGGCCGAGGCACAACGCCTCGGCCAGAGCGTCATCGGCACGGAGCATCTTCTTCTTGCCCTGCTTGAGGAACGGGACTGCGTGGCCGTTCGCGTGCTGGAAAGCCTCGGCATCCAGATCCACGAGCTTCGAAACGACGTTCTGCACGTCCTCGGCGCCCCCTCACCGCGGGAATTGCGCGACGCGGAAAAGGCCTCCGCCAAGAGCGCGGAGCAAGGCTGTCTTGCAGGCACGCAGGTGCTGAAGCATCACGGACGTGACCTGACGCTGCTTGCCCGTCAAGGAAAGCTCGATCCCATCATCGGTCGCGAAAAGGAGACCGAGCGCGTGATCCAGATCCTTTCCCGAAGGACGAAAAGCAACCCCTGTCTGATCGGTGAGCCGGGGGTGGGAAAGACGGCGGTGGCCGAGGGGCTTGCGCGCAGGATCGCCGAGGGGAGCGTGCCCGAAAATCTGGCGGGCAAGGCGATCGTCACGCTGGACGTTCCCTCCATGATCGCAGGAGCAAAATACCGCGGCGAATTTGAGGACCGCCTCAAGAACGTCATGGCCGAGGTGCGCAAGGATACGCGGATCATTCTCTTTATCGACGAGATCCACACCATCATCGGTGCGGGGGCGGCAGAGGGGGCGGTGGACGCCGCCAACATCATCAAGCCTGCCCTGGCACGGGGCGAGCTACAGGTGATCGGAGCCACCACCATCGCGGAATATCGCAAGCACATCGAAAAGGACGCGGCTCTTGAGCGTCGCTTTCAATCGGTTCTGGTCGGAGAGCCCACCGAGGAGGAGACGGTGCGCATTCTCCGCGGCCTGCGCGAGCGATACGAGGAGCATCACCGTCTCTCCATCAGCGACAAGGCCATTGAGACCGCCGTTCGCCTTTCCATGCGCTATATCCCCGACCGTTTTCTGCCCGACAAGGCGATCGATCTGATCGACGAGGCCGCCTCACGCGTCCGCATCGGTGCGCTCACCTCCCCTGCGGACCTTCGGGAAAAGGAGAACGAGCTTTCGCGCCTCGGCAAGGAAAAGGAGTACGCCATTCTCGCCCAGAATTTTGAGGAGGCCGCGCGTCTGCGAGACCGCGAGCAGGCTTTGCGCACCGCATACGACGCCGAGAAAAGCGATTGGGAGCATAAACAGGAAAAGCACGGCCTTGCGGTGACCGAGCACGACGTTGCCGACATTCTCACCCAATGGACGGGCATTCCCGTAGGGCGCCTTCTCGAAAGCGAGGGGGAGCGTCTTTTGCATCTGGAGGAGGCTCTGCACAAGCGCGTGATCGGGCAGCGGGAGGCCGTCTCCACGGTTGCGCGCGCCATTCGGCGCGGACGCATGGGGCTTCAGGATGCGCGCCGTCCGATCGGATCCTTCCTCTTTCTCGGCAGCACGGGTGTGGGAAAGACCGAGCTGGCAAAGGCGTTGGCCGAGGTGCTCTTTGGCAGCGAGGAGGCTATGATCCGTCTGGATATGTCGGAATATATGGAAAAGCACAGCGTTTCCCGTCTGATCGGCTCCCCTCCCGGCTACGTTGGCTACGAGGAGGGCGGACAGTTGACCGACCGCATTCGTCGCACGCCCTACGCCGTTCTTCTCCTGGATGAGATCGAAAAGGCACACCCCGACGTATTCCATCTGCTCTTGCAGGTATTGGAGGACGGTGTGCTGACCGATTCACAGGGACGGCGCGCGGATTTTCGCCATACGGTCATCATTTTGACCTCCAATGCAGGGGCAACCGCGCAAAACGGCGCCTCTCGGCTTCTCGGCTTTACCGCCGACGAGGAAAAGGCGGAAAATGCACAAAAGGAGAAAATGCTTACCGCTCTGCGTGGGATCTTCCGCCCCGAATTTCTCAACCGTATCGACGAGATCATCGTCTTTCACCGTCTGGAGCGTGAGGAGATCGGGCAGATCGCCGATCTGATGCTTCGGGAGCTGCAGGGCCGCATCGCCAAGCTTGGAATGCGCATTCACTTTGACGACTCGGTGCGGGAGCTGCTGATCCGCGAGGGAACGGATCCGCTCTACGGCGCCCGTCCGCTCCGCCGCGCCACGGTGCGCCTGGTGGAGGATGCCCTCGCGACCGAGATGCTTGAGGGTAAGCTTCGGGAGGGAGATCGCATTCTGGCCTGCGCGGAAGGAGAAAAGGTCGTCTTCAAGCCGGAAAAGGAGGAGGATGGCGCCTGAGACCTCCCTCCTCCACGGAAATATTTTGTCGGATTTGGTCAGAAAGGTATAGACAATCCCGAAAAAATATGCTATAATAATATGTCTTATTATATCCGCACGCATTTTTATACGCGCGAGAAAGGCAAAATCGGTGAAAGGCGGAGGAAAAGCGATGCAGATCCAAAATCTTTATCCGGGCTCCTGGGGCTCAAACTGCTATCTGCTCACCTCGGGCACGCACGCCGCCGTGGTCGATCCCAGCGCAAAGGCAGAGACCATTCTGCACGCCGTTGCACAGGCGGGCTGCACGTTGGAGATGATCCTTTTGACCCACGGGCATTTTGATCACATCGTATCCATCGATACCCTGCGCGATGCTTCGGGCGCGCCTCTCCTGATCCATTCCTACGATCGGGATATGCCGAGTGACGGACACAAAAACGCCTTTTACCGCGTGTTTGGAATGCAATCGCCCGTCTACCGCGATGCGGAGCGTACCCTATCCGACGGCGAGGTGCTGACGCTTGGCGAAGAAAGCATCCGCGTCATTCACACGCCGGGACACACGGCAGGCTGCGTCTGCTTTTTGTGCGGTGAGGATATCCTCCTGACGGGAGACACCCTCTTCGCCGGCGGCATCGGGCGCTGTGACCTTTACAGCAGCGATCCCCTTTGCATGGAGGCCTCTCTGAAAAAGCTGGGAGCGCTCCCACCCGATCTGACCGTCTATCCCGGGCACGGACCAACCATGCGCCTTGGCGACGCATTGGATCGCGTCGGATTTTAATTTCGTCTAAACTGCGGCAGGGCTCTCCTTTGCCGCTCCACCATAGAAAGGAAACACACCATGGATCACGCACGTCTTGCAGACCTACTCTTTCCCAACGTCACCCGTACCCCCGAGGACATTGAGGCGCTCTATCCGCCCCGTCAGCTTCCCGAGGGTGCCAAGGTCACCCGCTTTGCCCCCAGCCCCACGGGATTTGTCCACTTTGGCGGACTTTTCCCCACCACCATCGGTGAGCGTCTGGCGCACCAAAGCGGCGGCGTATTCTATCTGCGCATCGAGGACACCGACGCCAAGCGCGAGGTCGAGGGCGCGGCCGAGGGTCTGATCCGCACGCTGGAGCATTACGGCATTCACTTTGACGAGGGCGCCGTGATCGGCGAGGACGGCAAGATCTGTGATCGCGGCATCTACGGTCCCTACCGTCAGAGCCAGCGCGGCCCGATCTATCACGTCTACGCCAAGCAGCTCGTTGCCCTTGGCAAGGCCTATCCCGTCTTCACCACCAAGGAGGAGCTGGAGGCCATGAACGCCGTGGACAAGAAGGCCGAGATCAAGGCCAAGGACTGGCACGAGGATCAAACCGCCCAGCGTGAGGCCATGCTCCGCGCAAGAGAGATCACGCTCGAGGAGGTCGAAAAGAACCTCGCCGAGGGCAATCCCTTCGTCCTGCGCATTCTGGCAGACGGCGATCCCGAGAAGAAGGTCCCCTTCACCGATCTGATCAAGGGTAAGCTGGAGATCCCCGAGAACGACGAGGATTTCGTCCTGCTGAAATCGGACGGCATTCCCACCTATCACTTCGCCCACGCCGTGGACGATCATCTGATGGGAACGACGCACGTGATCCGCGGTGAGGAATGGCTCCCCAGCCTTGCCAAGCACATCATGCTCTTCCGTTACCTCGGCTTCCGTATGCCGAAATATATGCACATCGCGCAGATCATGCGTCTGGACGAGAACGGCAACAAGAAAAAGCTCTCCAAGCGCGATATGGGAGCAAACATGGACGATTACAGCCGCATGGGCTACGCTCCCGCCTGCGTTTGCGAATACATTATGACCCTGCTCAACTCCAACTACGAGGAGTGGCATATGCAAAACCCCGACAAGCCCTATACCGACTTCCCCTTCAACATCAAGAAGATGAGCAACTCGGGCTGTCTCTTTGATTTCGACAAGCTCAACGACGTCAGCAAGAACATCATCTCGCGCATGAGCGCCGAGGAGGTCACGGCTCTCGTCACCGCATGGGCAAAGGAATACGATCCCGCCTTTGGCGAGCAGCTTGCAAGGGATCCCGCCTTCACACAGGCCATCTTTGCCATCGGCAGAGGCGGCAAGAAGCCGAGAAAGGACCTTGCCACCTGGGCTGACGCAAAGCCTTATATGGGCTTCTTCTTCGATCCTGCACAGATCGACGCCTACCCCGAGCAGTTCTCTATCGAGGACATCAAGGCAGCGCTCGTCGGCTTCCTTCGCAGCTACGATCCTGCGGACGAGATGAACGCGTGGTTTGATAAGGTCAAGGCCGTGGCACGCGAGATCGGCTACGCCGACGATATGAAGGCATACAAGGCTGATCCCTCCGCCTTCCGCGGAAGCATTGCCGACGTGAGTATGTTCCTGCGCGTTGCGGTCACGGGCAAAATGAACGCGCCCGACCTCTACACCGTTATGCAGATCCTTAGCAAGGACGAGACGGTGCGCCGCGTGCAGAGCATGATCGACAGACTCTAATCATTTTCCTCTAAGAAAGGTTTTGGATAACTACCATGGCAGAAATCGAGAGAAATTTTATTCACGACATCATTGACGAGGATCTTTCCCGCGATCCCGAGCTCAAGATCCACACCCGTTTCCCGCCCGAGCCCAACGGATACCTGCACATCGGCTCGGTCAAGGCCATCTGCGTCAATACCGACGTAGCCAACAAGTACAACGGCCTGTTCAATCTTCGCTATGACGATACCAACCCCGCAAAGGAATCGGATGAGTTCGTCCGCTCCATTCGCGAGGATCTGGAGTGGCTCGGTGCCGCTCCCACGGGAGGCGTATTCTACGGCTCGGATTATTTCGGAAAGTGCTACGAGTTTGCCGTTCAGCTGATCAAGCAGGGCGACGCCTACGTTTGCGATCTCTCCAAGGACGATCTTGCCGACTACAAGGGCACCGACCGCTCCGTGGCCTCCAAGGAGTCCCCCTACCGCAACCGCTCCGTGGAGGAGAATCTCGAGCTCTTTGAGCGAATGAAGAACGGAGAGTTTGAGGACGGTGCAAGAACGCTTCGCGCCAAGATCGATCCCTCCTCCGACAATCCCTATCTCCGCGATCCCGTCATTTACCGCATCAAGCACATTCACCATCACCGCCAGGGTGACGAATGGTGCGTCTACCCGATGTATGATTTTGCGCATCCCATTCAGGACGCGCTTGAGGGCATTACCCACTCGCTCTGCTCGAGCGAATTCCGCAACCACAGACCGCTCTACGACTGGGTGGTCGAAAAGATCGGCTTTGCCCAGAAGCCGCACCAGTGGGAGTTCGGCCGCATGAACATCACCTATACCGTCATGTCCAAGCGCTATCTCCGCCAGCTGGTTGAGGAGGGTCACGTGGACGGCTGGGACGATCCCCGTCTCCCCACCCTTTGCGGTCTGCGCCGCCGCGGATATACTCCCTCGGCACTCTTCACCTTCGTTCGCGAGGCAGGTGTGACCAACACCGACCACACCGTGGACGTCCGTCAGCTTGAGGCCTGCGTGCGCGACGATCTCAACGAGAATGCGCTTCGCCGCGTTGCGGTAGTCAATCCCATTCGCGTGGTGATCGACAACTACCCCGAGGACAAGGTGGAGATGATCACGCTCCCCAACCATCCGCAAAAGCCCGAGCTTGGCACACGCGACGTTCCCATGACGCGCGAGGTCTTTATTGATGCCGAGGACTTTGCCGAGGTTCCACCTCCCAAGTTCTTCCGCCTCAAGCCCGACGGCGAGGTCCGTCTTATGGGCGGATATATCATCAAGTATGCGGGTATCGAGAAGAATGAAGACGGAAGCATCAA
>JAFWAA010000032.1 GCA_017507905.1 Clostridia bacterium
ATGACCGACAAGTCCATCGCGGACAAAATTTATATGGAGCCCCTGACGCTGGAGTACGTGGCCAAGATCATCCGCCACGAGCGTCCCGACGCCATCGTTCCCGGCATCGGCGGACAGACCGGACTGAACCTGGCGATGCAGCTCGAGAAGAAGGGCATTCTCAAGGAGTGCCACGTGGAGCTGCTCGGCACCAGCAGCTCGAGCATCGAGAGAGCCGAGGACCGCGAGCTCTTCAAGGAGCTTTGCCAGTCCATCGGAGAGCCCACCATTCCCTCCGAGATCACCTACGACCTTGAACAGGCCAAGGCGGCAGCATCCCGCATCGGCTATCCCGTGGTCCTGCGCCCTGCCTTTACCCTTGGCGGAACGGGCGGCGGCTTTGCCAACAACGAGGAGGAGCTGGTCAACATCGGCATCAACGCCTTCAAGCTCTCCCCCGTGCATCAGGTGCTGATCGAAAAGAGCGTAAAGGGATACAAGGAGATCGAGTTTGAGGTCATGCGTGACTCCACCGACCGCGCCATCACCATCTGCGGCATGGAGAACGTGGACCCCGTCGGCGTACACACGGGCGACTCCGTGGTCGTGGCTCCCATTCTCTCCTTGAACGATCACGATCTGAAGATGCTCAACGACAGCGCCATCAAGATCATTCGCGAGCTCAAGATCGAGGGCGGCTGCAACGTGCAGTTCGCGCTCAACCCCTACACCAGCGAATACTACCTCATCGAGGTCAATCCCCGCGTATCGCGCTCCTCCGCGCTTGCCTCCAAGGCGAGCGGCTACCCCATCGCCCGCATCACCGCAAAGATCGCCGTGGGGATGTCCCTGGACGAGATCCCGATCGCCAATACCACCGCCGCAACCGAGCCGAGCCTTGACTACGTTGTGGCCAAGTTCCCCCGCTTCCCCTTCGACAAGTTCACCTCCGCCTCCAACGTCCTGGGCACGCAGATGAAGGCCACGGGCGAGGTCATGGGCATTGGCTCAAACCTCTCCGAGTGCATGCTCAAATCGGTGCGCTCGCTGGAGATCGGCGTGTGCCACCTGTGGATGTCTAAGTTTGAGGGAATGCGCCGCGAGGAGCTCTTTGACTACCTCAAGCAGTGCCGCGACGACTCCATCTTTGCCGTGACGCAGCTGTTGCGCCTGGGCGCCTCGGTGGACGAGCTGCACAAGGCAACCATGATCACCCCCCTCTTCCTCGAGACCATGCAGTCCATCACCGAGATGGAGAAGCGCCTCGCCGCCTCTCCCAAGGATAAGGCCCTGCTCGCCGAGGCAAAGAAGATGGGCTTCTGCGACAAGTTCATCGCCAAGCTCTGGGGCTGCTCCGAGCTTGACGTTTGCGCCCTGCGTAAGGAGAACGGCATCCTTCCCGTCTTCCGCATGGTGGACACCCTGCACGCAGGCGCATATACCCCCTACTTCTACTCCTCCTATACGGGAAAGAACGACTCCGTCCTCACCGACCGCAAGAAGGCCGTGGTGCTTGGCGCAGGCCCGATCCGCATCGGACAGGGCGTGGAGTTTGACTACTCCACCGTTCACGCCGTGACCACCATCAAAAAGAGCGGCTACGAGGCCATCATCATCAACAACAACCCCGAGACGGTCTCCACCGACTACACCACCAGCGACAAGCTCTACTTTGAGCCTCTCACGCCCGAGGACGTGATGAGCATTCTCGACTTTGAGTGCCCCGACGGCGTGATCGCCTCGCTCGGCGGTCAGACCGCCATCAACCTCGCCGAGCCTCTGATGAAGCGCGGCGCAAAGATCATCGGCACCGACTGTGCCGCCATTGACCGCGCCGAGAACCGCGATCTCTTTGAAAAGACGCTCGAGGAGCTGAACATTCCTCAGCCCCAGGGTAAGGCCGTGACCAACATTGAGGACGGCGTAAGCGCGGCGGCCGCCATCGGCTACCCCGTTCTGGTGCGCCCCAGCTTCGTGCTTGGTGGACGCGCCATGCAGATCGTGGCCAACGAGAAGCAGCTCCGCCACTACCTCAAGACCGCCGTTGAGATCGACGAGGACCGTCCCGTTCTCGTGGACAAGTATATCATCGGTAAGGAGGTCGAGGTGGACGCCATCTGCGACGGCATCGACGTCTTCGTTCCCGGCATCATGGAGCTGGTCGAGCGCACGGGTATCCACTCGGGCGACTCCATCAGCGTCTATCCCTCCTTCAGCATCTCGGATAAGGTCAAGGGGACCATTCTCCAATATGCCAAGAAGCTCGGCCTCGCCATCGGCATCGTGGGCCTTTACAACATTCAGTTCATCGTGGACCAGGACGAGAAGGTCTATATCATTGAGGTCAACCCGCGCTCCTCGCGCACCGTTCCCTTCCTCTCCAAGGCCACGGGCTACAGCCTTGCCGACATCGCCACCGAGGTGATCATGGGCAAGACCCTCAAGGAGCAGGGCATCTTCGGGATCTATCCCGAGGAGAAGAAGAGATGGTACGTCAAGGCACCCGTATTCTCCTTCAACAAGATCACCGGTCTTGACGCTTACCTTTCCCCCGAAATGAAATCCACGGGCGAGGCCATCGGCTACGACGACCGCCTCAACCGCGCCCTCTATAAGGCTCTGCAGGCATCGGGTATGCACCTGCAGAACTACGGCACCGTGTTTGCCACCATCGCCGAAAAGGATAAGGAGGAGGCCCTGCCCCTCATTCGCCGCTTCTACAACCTCGGCTTCAACATCGAGGCGACCCGCGGCACCGCAGAGTTCCTCAAGGCACACGGCATCCGCACGCATATCCTCAAGAAGATCAGCGACGGCAGTGACGAGATCCAGGAGTCCATTCGCCAGGGTCACATCGCCTACGTCATCAGCACGAGCGAGATCAGCTCCTCGCAGGGACAGATCAGCGACGGACACGAGATCCGCAGATGCGCCACCGAGAACAACGTGACCATGTTCACCTCGCTTGACACCGTGCGCGTCCTGCTCGACGTGCTTGAGGAGACCACCCTCTGCATCTCCACCATCGACGCTTGAGCGCGCAAGAAAAGGATCTTGATATGAGCATGACACAAGGAATCTACACCGTTACCGAAAATATCCGTCTGACCGACACGGTCATGCGGATGCGCCTGCTTGGCGATACCTCATCCCTCTCCGCCCCGGGACAGTTCATCAACATCAAGCTGGAGGGCAAATTCCTCCGCCGCCCCATCTCGGTCTGCGACTACGACGGTGAGAGCATCACCATCATCTACAAGATCGTGGGCGAGGGAACGCGGCAGATGGCTGACATGACGGCGGGCGAGACGCTGGACGTCCTCTCGGGGCTCGGCAACGGCTTTGACGTAAAGAAGAGCGGCGACCGCCCCGTCCTCGTGGGCGGCGGCGTAGGCGTTCCTCCCCTCTATCACCTGTGCAAGAGGCTGATCGCCCTGGGAAAAACCGTTTCGGTGGTGCTTGGCTTCAACACCGCCGCCGAGGTCTTCTACAAGGAGGAATTTGAGGCGCTCGGGGCGACCGTTTACGTGGCCACCGCCGACGGCTCTGTCGGCACGAAGGGCTTTGTGACCGACGTCCTTGGCACCCTCGATTACGACTATTTCTACACCTGCGGACCGATGCCCATGTTCCTCGCCATGGAAAAGATCATGACCACGAGCGGACAGTACAGCTTTGAGGAGCGCATGGGCTGCGGCTTTGGCGCCTGCATGGGCTGCTCCTGCAAGACCAAGTACGGCAACAAGCGCATCTGCCGCGACGGCCCCGTGCTGGAAAGAGAGGAGATCATATGGTAAACACAAGCGTCACCCTCTGCGGGATCTCCCTGGAGAACCCCGTGATCCCCGCCAGCGGCACCTTCGGCTTTGGCTACGAATTTGCCGAATACTACGACATCAATTGCCTTGGCACCTTCTCCTTCAAGGGAACCACGCTCGAGCCTCGCTTTGGCAATCCCACACCCCGCATCGCGGAATGCACCGCGGGCATGATCAACGCCGTGGGACTGCAAAACCCGGGTGTTGAGGCCGTGATCGCCAAGGAGCTGCCCAAGCTCCGCGAATGCTTCCACAAGCCCGTGATGGCAAACGTCAGCGGCTTTTCGCTTGCGGAATACGCCGAGACCTGCCAAAGGCTTGACGCCTGCCCCGAGATCGGCTGGTTTGAGGTCAATATCAGCTGCCCCAACGTACACGGCGGCGGCATGAGCTTTGGCACCTCCCCCGAGGCGGCGGCCTCCGTCACGAGAGCCGTGAAGGCCGTGACGACAAAGCCCGTCATCATCAAGCTTTCCCCCAACGTCACCGACATCGTCTCCATCGCAAAGGCCTGCGAGGAGGCGGGAGCGGACGGCATCAGCCTGATCAACACCCTGCTCGGTATGCGGATCGATCTGAAAACCAAAAAGCCCGTGATCGCCAACAAAATGGGCGGCTTCTCGGGTCCTGCCATCAAGCCCGTGGCCATTCGCATGGTCTATCAGGTGGCGCAGGCCGTCAGGATCCCCGTCGTGGGCATGGGCGGCGTTGCCTCTGCCGAGGACGTGATCGAATTTATGCTGGCCGGTGCGACCGCCGTGCAGGTGGGCGCCGCCAACCTCGTTGACCCCTTCATCTGTCGCGACATCGTGGAACGCCTTCCGCGCGTGATGGAGCAATACGGCATCAAGAGCCTCTCCGAGATCATCGGACAGGCAGGCCGATAAGGAGAGAGCCATGCGCTACGAACGGATTTCCCTCTCCCAAGAGGACGCCGAGATCTACCTTGAGGCATACGTCCCCGATCCGATCCAGGGCTTTACCAGGAAAGCGATCCTCGTCATTCCCGGAGGCGGCTACGGCTGCGTTTGCGCCGACCGCGAGGGCGAGCCCATCGCACAGGCCTTCCTCCCCTACGGATACAGCGCCTTCGTCCTGCATTACAGCGTGGGACGGAAACGCCCCTTCCCCGCACAGCTGACCGAGGCCGCCATGGCCATGAAGCACGTTAGGGACCACGCCGCGGAGTACGGCATCGATCCCGCAGAGATCTTCGCCGTCGGCTTTTCCGCAGGCGCGCATCTTGCCGCGACGCTGGGCACGCTCTGGCGTCACCCGTCGGTCCGCGACGCGATCAACGCCGATCCCCGCGAGATCCGTCCGCGCGGCGTGATGCTGATCTATCCCGTGATCTCGGCCGACCCCGCGATCGCGCACAAGGGCAGCTTTTGCAATCTGTTCTGCACGGATACCCCCACGCCCGAGCAGCTTGACGCGGTAAGCCTGGAGAAGCACGTGGACGCCGAGTCCTCGCCCGCTTATCTTTTGCACACCGTGACCGATCAGCTCGTCCCCGTAGAAAATTCGCTCGTGCTCGCCCGCGCCTATACCGAGGCAGACGTGCCCTACGAGCTGCACGTCTTCCCCGACGCGCCCCACGGCGTGGCCCTCGGAAACGCCATTACGGCGGGAAGCGTGGAAAAATGGAACAACCCCGCCATCGCGGAATGGGTCCGCATGGCCTGCGCATGGGCGGACAGCCTGTGCCGACAATCGCAATAACGGTACAACAACGGAAAAAGGAGTATATTACCCATGGGAAAAGACGTGATCATCGCCTGTGACTTCAGCAGCAAGGAGGAGACCCTCGCGTTTCTGGACAAATTCCAAGGCAGAAAGCCTTACGTCAAGATCGGCATGGAGCTGTTCTATGCCGCAGGACCCGACATCGTTCGCGAGATCAAGGCAAGAGGGCACAAGATCTTCCTGGATCTCAAGCTGCACGATATCCCCAACACCGTAAAGAAGGCCATGTCGGTCCTCTCCAACCTCGACGTGGATATGACCAACCTGCACGCCGCAGGAACCGTTCGCATGATGGAGGGCGCGCTTGAGGGTCTGACCCGTCCCGACGGCACCCGTCCCCTGCTGATCGCGGTCACCCAGCTGACCTCCACCGACCAGGAGAGCATGGAGCAGGATCTGCTCATCAAGGAGCCCATCGCCGAGGTCGTGATGCACTACGCGCAGAACGCCAAGCGCGCAGGCCTTGACGGCGTGGTCTGCTCGCCGCTGGAGGCCGAAAAGGTCCACGACGCGTGCGGCAAGAGCTTTATTACCGTTACCCCAGGCGTCCGCTTTGCGGACGGCGACAAGGGCGACCAGAAGCGCGTGATGACCCCTGCCGAGGCAAAGCGCATCGGCTCGGACTACATCGTCGTCGGCCGTCCCGTAACCCAGGCCGCCGATCCCGTGGCCGCCTACGAGCGCTGCGTCCGCGAATTTGTGGACTGATCCCAAAAGACTATTATTGAAAGGACATACATCATGAACATCAACGAACTCATCGCTAAGGATCTGCTCTCCATCAAGGCCGTCTTTCTCCGTCCCGAGGATCCCTTCACCTGGGCAAGCGGC
Organism: Clostridia bacterium; assembly: GCA_017507905.1. Classification (GTDB taxonomy): domain Bacteria; phylum Bacillota; class Clostridia; order Oscillospirales; family CAG-272; genus UMGS1865. The sequence goes on from JAFWAA010000032.1 coordinate 6,375, forward strand.
ATCAAGAGCCCCATCTACTGTGACAACCGTCTGACCCTGACCGCGCCCGCCGTCCGCAACGACGTGGAGAACGCGCTGGCCGAGGTCATCAAGAAGGAATACCCCGAGGTCGAGGTGCTGATGGGTACCTCCACCGCAGGCATCGCACACGCCGCCATCACCGCACATCTGCTTGACCTGCCCATGGGCTACGTTCGCTCGGGCAACAAGGATCACGGCCGCCAGAACCGCATCGAGGGCAAGCTCGAGGCAGGACAGAAGGTGGTCATCGTGGAGGATCTGATCTCCACGGGCGGATCGGTCATCGAGGTGGCCGACGCTCTGCGTGACGCGGGAGCCGACGTGCTGGGCATCGTGAGCATCTTCACCTACGGCATGAAGAAGGGCCTGGACCGCCTGGCCGAAAAGGATCTGCGCAACGTGAGCCTTACCGACTTTGACACCATCGTCAAGGTTGCCGTGGAGGAGAGCTACATCCGTCCCGAGGACGAGGCACGTCTGATCAAGTTCCGCAACAACCCCTCCGACGAAAGCTGGATCCACACCAACGCTTAATTCCCTATCTTTACCCGAAAGGATTGGAATGCACTATGCGAAATCTCATTGACATTCTCGATCTGGACGTCCGCGAGATCGACGCCCTGATCAAGCGTGCAAACGATATCATCGAAAGACCCGACGCCTATCGCGAGATCTGCCGCTACAAAAAGCTGGCAACGCTCTTCTTCGAGCCCTCCACCCGTACGCGTCTGAGCTTTGAGGCGGCCATGCTGGAGCTTGGCGGCCAGGTGCTCGGCTTCTCCGAGGCGGCAAGCTACTCCTCGGCAAAGGGCGAGAGCGTTTCGGACACCGTGCGCGTGGTCAGCTGCTACGCCGACGTGATCGCCATGCGCCACCCCAAGGAGGGCGCGCCCCTCGTGGCCTCGATGGCGGCAAGCGTGCCCATCATCAACGCGGGCGACGGCGGACACAACCACCCCACCCAGACCCTGACCGACCTGCTCACCATCAGCCGTGAGAAGGGACGCCTTGACCACTTGACCGTGGGACTTTGCGGCGACCTCAAGTTTGGCCGCACGGTGCATTCGCTCATCTCCGCGCTCTCGCGCTACGAGGGCGTGCGCTTCGTGCTCATCTCCCCCGAGGAGCTTCGCCTGCCCGACTACATCAAGCAGGATATCCTGGAGGAGAAGGGGCTGAAATACCTGGAAACCGAGTCGCTGGAGCAGGTCATGCCCGAGCTTGACATTCTCTACATGACGCGCGTGCAGCGCGAGCGCTTCTTCAACGAGGAGGATTATCTCCGCCTGCGCGACAGCTATATCCTCACGCCCGACAAGCTGACGACGGCCAAGAGCGACCTCTCGGTGATGCATCCCCTGCCCCGCGTCAACGAGATCTCCACGGCGGTGGACGCCGATCCCCGAGCCTGCTATTTCCGCCAGGCGCTCAACGGAAAATACATCCGCATGGCGCTCATTCTGGCGCTTCTCGGCCTGTGACGCCGAGGGAAAGGAGACGCGACCATGCACATCGACGAAATTCAGAATGGCATCGTGCTTGACCACATCACGGCAGGCAAGGCCATGGAGATCTACCACTTCCTCGAGCTTGACGGACGGGACTGCCCCGTGGCGATCCTGCAGAACGTGGGAAGCCGCAAGATGGGACGCAAGGACATCATCAAGATCGACGCCCCCATCGACACCGACCTCAACGTTCTGGCCGTGCTTTGCCCGGGCATCACGGTCAACGTCATCCGCGACGGCGTGCGCGTAGAGAAGAAGGCTTTAACTCTTCCGCCCGAGGTCAAGGACGTGATCAAATGCAAAAATCCGCGTTGCATCACCACCACCGAGCAGGAGCTGCCGCACATCTTCCGCCTCACCGGCGCCAAGACCCCCGTTTACCGCTGCATCTACTGCGAGACCAAGGCGTAAAGGACGAAAAAAGAAGGACGGAAAGCATAATGCTTTCCGTCCTTCTTTATTTTCTCGCCTTATTCCAAATCCTCGGTGGTTTCGGCGATGATGTAGCGCGGGCGGTGCTTGGTCTCCATGTAGATGCGGCCGACGTACGCGCCGACCACGCCAATGGCCACGAGCTGCAGTCCGCAAAGCGTAACCATGGCCGAAAGCACCCAGCCCCATCCCGCGATCGAATGTCCGCACAGCGAAAGGATCAGCTGCACGAGCAGGGCGATCAGTCCTCCGCCAAGGCAAAGGCCTCCAAAAGAGCCGATCAGCGCGATGGGCTTCTCCGAAAGGCTCGTGATGCCGTTGCCTGCCAGGGCAAGCATCTTGCGCAAGGGGTAATGGCTCTCTCCCGCAAGACGGCGGTCGCGGTCGTAATAAACGGTGTCGCTCTTGTATCCCACCAGCGGAACGATACCCCGCAGATAGAGGTTGACCTCCGAGAACTCGGCAAGACCGTCCAGAGCGCGACGCGAGAGCAGACGGTAATCGGCGTGATTGTAGACCGTCTCGGCACCCAGCGCCTGCATCACCTTGTAAAATCCTTGCGCGGTGGCGCGCTTGAAGAGGGTGTCGGTGTCCCGTGCGCGGCGAACGCCGTACACCACCTCGCACCCTTCCTCCAGATATTTGCGCACCATCTCCACCATCGCGCCCTCGTCGTCCTGCCCGTCGCAGTCGATGCTGACGGTTATATCACACCGCTCGCGCGCGTACATCAGACCTGCAAGAAGCGCGTTCTGGTGTCCGCGGTTGCGGCTGAGCGAGATACCTGAAAAATGCTCGTCCTGCCGCGCCAGCGTGCGGACCAGGCTCCACGTGCCGTCGCGGCTTCCGTCGTTGACAAAGAGAACACGGCTCGTCGCATCGATCATGTCCTGTTCGATCATGCGCTGAAGCACCTGCAAAAAGCGGGGTGCCGTCAAGGGGAGCACGCTCTCCTCGTTGTAGACGGGGATCACGATCATCAATACGGGCTTATTCATCGGTCCTCTCCTTTCTTCCCTCGGCAAGCCTTAGGAAAGCGATCTTTTCTTGCGCAGACGAAGCCGCACGCCGCCCGCAACCAGTACGCCGATCGGCACGAGCGCACCGACGACGCAGAAGACGGCAAACGCGCCGATCTTGACGCGCAGGAGCGAGGTGGGCATCAGCTCTCCCGTGATGGGAAGGGTCTCGGTGGAAATGCCCATCAGATAATCCATGGCGTTATGCAGCCAGAGGTGGTTTCCACCCTGGGATTGCACGTTGGCAAAATCCGAGAGCGTGCCCGTGGAGGAGATCCAGAGCAGAGCGGACTCCCCCTTCTCGGCAAGCACGCCGGTCAGGTATTTGTCGCGGCTCTCGGAGGGAACGCCGGAGGAGCCCTCGTTTGCATACTCCACCACAAATCCCTTGGAGGAGGTGTAGAGCAGAGGCGTCTGACGTACGCCTGCAACTTCCTCCACCGTGATCGCGTGCGCGCTGATGGTCAACAGCTCGGCGTCAAAGCCGCCCGTAATCGCGTGGGGCGCGATATGCGACCAGATGTAATAGGGATAGGCAAAGTCATCTCCGTAAACGAAATAGTTCGGATCGTCCTCGCAGACGATGTGCAGACCCGTCGGTGCGGAAAGGCCGTACTCGGCAAGCACCGCACGCAATTTGGGGTGATCCGTGCCGCCGGGCGCGGTGGCAAGAAGAAGTCTTCCCCCTTGTGCAAGATAGGCACGAAGTCCGTCTGCCTCCGCTCCCGTCAGGTCCTCCTTGGGCGCGAGCAGAAGAAGCAGATCGCACTCCTCGGGGATCTCGGAAAGCTCGGGAACGCCGCGCAGACCGTAGCCGTACTCCTCCATCATGGAGAGCAGAGAGGTGTCGGGCATGGTGGCCTTCTCGGCAGAGAAAACGCCAACGTAAGGGATCGTCTCGGCCGCCACGAAGCGTACCGCGCGCGAAAGCACGGCGTTGCCGTCAAAATAAGCCTGCGTGTAGGCCGCGTAAAGGGTCAGATACTGCCCGTAGGTGTAATACGCATTCTGCGTGTCACCGCTTTGGTAGGCCAGAAGGCTGTACTGAAATTCCGCCGCCGAAAGCGTCAGCCCCAGCTGGGTGTTTTGGTAGTAGGTCATCTCCTCCACCGAGATCTGGCGGTAGCGCTCGGGTCCCTCCACCACGAGCGTCATGTCCGTGGGGGTGATGGCGGAGTGCGTTTTTTGAAACTCCTCCGTGTCGTCGGGATCCAGGATCTCAAGCGTCAGGTGGGGAGACGCGGAAGCGTAACGCAAAAGATAGTTGTGCAGATCTCTGTCCGCGCTCAGCTCACCACCGTCGACGAACCAGTAAAGCTTGACGTCCGCCTCCAGCGCATCGAGAAACTCCAGCGTCTGTGCCGAGAGCGAGAGGAACCCGTCTCCGCTTACGCGCAGGCTGCGTGCCGAAAAGGGCAAAAGAGACAACAGCGCGTTGAGCGTGATCAAAAGAGCAAGCGCGCCTGCCGCCACGGCGGCGGAAAGCCCGACGCGTCCTTGCGTTTTCCAGGTCCGCGGCTTGCAGAGGCAAAGGCGGGTGAGCAAAAGGAAAAACGCCGTGACCGAGAGCGGCCACAGGATCGCGGGAAGCTCCAGGTATCCCACGAACAGATCGGCCGCCGTGAGATAGGGGTTGAGCCCCTCAAGAATGCCGCGCAGAACGGGGACAGAGGCAAAGGGCTCCTTCCAGAGCGCGAGCAAAAAGAGCAGCACCGCCGCGCCGAGCCCCAAGAGCGTCGGATAGCGTGTGGGGAGGGCGGAGAGGAAGGAGCAGATCGCCGTCATGGACAAGAGGAACAAAAGAAGTCCGAGGCAGGCCACGTAGGCCGTGGAAAGCGAGATCTCACCGAAGGGCGAGAGCAAAAGCGGAACGGGCAAAAAGACGGCGAGCGGAAGCGCGGCGACCGTCAGCGTTGCCAGATAGCGTCCGAGCAAAAGCTCTCCCGGGCGCATGGGGAGCGAGGCTATCAGCAGGTCGGCGCCGCCGCGACGTGCGCGCAGAGCGGCCTTGCCCGTAAGCAGGGGCAGAGCGATGCCGTAGGCGATGCACATTCCGTCCAGCGTATAGGCCACGCTCGTGCTGCCGTAGAGCAATTGGTAGATCACCGTCAGCACAGCAAAGGCGAGCAGGAGGCAGGCCGTGACGACCCAGGTGGACATCGTTGCGTAGAAGGAGCGAAGCTCCCGACGAAGCACTGCGATCATGCTCTGCCCTCCTTTTCGTCATCCGTGTCGATCAGCTCGTATTCGCCGTCGCGCCCGAGCACGGTCTCATGGCGTCTTTGGCGGTGCGGGCGCTCCTCCTCCGTGCGTCCTGCGCGGAAGCGTGCGCCAAGCTCCGAGCCGATCTCCTCCACGGGCAGATCCAGCTCCACCCGTCCGTCCGACAGAAGCAGGACGTGGTCGCACAGCTTGCGGATCTCCTCCACGCTTGAGGTGGAAAGGATCAGCGTTCGTCCCTCGCCGATCTCCGCGAGCAGCGCACGAAAAGCGGAGGCACGGGTCGGATCGATCCCGACCGTGGGCTCCTCCAAAAGCAGGATATCCTGCTTGCCGATCAGCGTCTGCGCAAGACCTGCGCAGGCGGCGCGATAGCCCGAGAGCGAGGCGCAAAGCGCATGGCGGTACTCCTCAAGCCCCACGCTCTCAAGCGCCCGATTTACCGAGCGAACGGCTCTCTCGTAGGAGAGGCCTCTCGCCTCGGCCACAAAATGCAGATGCTCCGCCACCGTCAGCTCCGCGGGAAGCGGGGCCTCCTTGGGCAAAAAGCCGATGCAGGCCCTTGCCTGCATCGGCTCTCGCTCCAGGTCGAAGCCGTTGATCTTGATCTGTCCGCCGTCCGGCGAAAAAATACCCGCCATGGCGCGCAGAAGACTGTCCTTGCCCGAGTCGGCATCTCCGAGAATGCCGTAGACCAGGCCGTTCTTCCATTTGAAGCTGACGCCGTCAAGAAGGACTTCCTTCCTGCGGCGAAGCGTTAATTCCCTGACCTCGATCAATGTGCAGCCTCCTCCGCTCTGTCCTCCTTGACGCAGATCAGCTCCTTGGCGTAGGGCAAGGAGAGGATCCAATCGCACAGAGTGTGCCACTCGGCCAGCTTGTGGTGGCGACGGGCGTAGTAGATGCCGATGAGGTTCTCGTAGTTGAGCGTCACGGTGCGCATCTGGTTGTAGGAGGTGGGCAGCGTCTGGATCATGTTGTGCCAGGGCTGACGGTCCTCCTTGTTGGCGATAAACTTCTGCCGCTCGACCTCCAGATAATCGATCACGGCGTCAAGAAGGGCAAGTCCACCCTCGTCCATACGGTCGCAGGAGAAATCCTCGCGCTCGAAGGCCTTGGCGTGGATCTTGTGCATGGTGGAGCAGGAATTGGCCACCGTGCCCACCTTGTAGGTATCAAACTCCTTCCACCAGTAGAGCGGTGCGGTGATGTCTACCGACACGAAGATCTGGCGCAGGAACTTGCGGTGATCGCTGCCTGCGCGTGCCAGACGGCGACCGAGATCCAGATCGTTCGGACCGAGGATATAGTTCCCCTCCCCGTCGTAAGCGCTGTCCGATCTTGCCCAGCTGTTCAAGGGGTTGCGTGCGCCGCGAATGGCGTTTTCCAGATTCATCACGGAGGTGCGTTCGGTCTTTAACATAATTGCTTTTTCCTTCCCTATGTATTTTCGGGTATACAATAATAATCTTAAGTATTAGTATATCATAAACGCCCATCAAAGTCAATACACGCCCAAAAATCGGCATTTTCAACAAAATCAGAAGGCTTGGTTTGTTAAAAATCGGCATTTCTCCGTCTTTTTCACGGGCGTTTTTTGTGCTATAATAAAGTGTTAAGGTTTTTATTCGAGATTTTTGGAATTGGAGAGAAAGCTGTGATTAGAGAAAATTTGCGAAATATCGCCATCATCGCTCACGTTGACCACGGAAAGACCACCCTCGTTGACGGCCTGCTCAAGCAGGGCGGTATCTACCGCGACAACCAGGAGACCGTGACCCGCGTGATGGACTCGGGAGACCTCGAGAAGGAGCGCGGCATCACCATTCTGGCAAAGAACACCTCCGTGCACTACAAGGGCACCAAGATCAACATCATCGATACCCCCGGTCACGCCGACTTCGGCGGTGAGGTGGAGCGTATCCTCAAGATGGTCAACGGCGTTATCCTGCTCGTGGACGCGGCCGAGGGTCCCATGCCCCAGACGCGCTTCGTGCTGCAAAAGGCGCTTGACCTCAATCACCGCGTGATCGTTTGCATCAACAAGATCGACAAGCCCGACGCACGCCTTGGCGAGGTCGAGGACGAGATCCTGGAGCTTTTGATCGACCTTGGCGCAAACGACGATCAGCTGGACAGCCCCATGCTCTATTGCTCGGGACGTGCAGGCACGGCCGTGGAGGATCCCTCCGAGACCGGCGTGGATCTCTCCCCCCTCTTTGAAAAGATCCTCTCCTATATCCCTGCCCCCGAGGGAGACGAGACGGGCGACCTGCAGCTGCTGGTCTCCTCCATCGACTACAACGATTACGTCGGCCGCATCGGCATCGGACGCATCGAGCGCGGCTCGCTCAAGGTTGGCCAGGAGGTTGCCATCTGCAACTACCACAACCCCGAGGTGGCAAAGCGCACCAAGATCGTGTCCCTCTACCAGATCGAGGGACTGGTCCGTCAGCCCGTGGAATCCGCACAGATGGGCGACATCGTCTGCTTCTCGGGCGCGGGGGAGATCACCATTGGCGACACCCTCTCGGTCGTTGGAAATCCCCAGCCGCTCGAGTTCGTCAAGGTGTCCGAGCCCACCATGGAAATGACCTTTATGGTCAACAACAGCCCGCTTGCCGGAAAGGAAGGCAAATTCGTCACCTCCCGTCAGCTGCGCGACAGACTTTACCGCGAGCTGCTCAAGGACGTTTCCCTGCGCGTGTCGGACGGAGACACCACCGACGAGTTCTGCGTGGCGGGACGCGGCGAGATGCACCTCTCCATTCTGCTTGAGACCATGCGCCGCGAGGGCTTTGAGCTGGCCTGCTCCAATCCCCGCGTGCTCTATAAGGAGATCGACGGGCAAAAGCACGAGCCGATGGAGCGCGTGACGCTGGACGTGCCCATGGATTACGTTGGCGTGGTCGTGGAAAAGCTGGGACAGCGCAAGGGCGACCTGCTCTCCATGTCCCCCATCGGAACGCGCACGCGGATTGAGTATTCCATTCCCTCCCGTTGCCTCTTTGGCTACCGCTCCGAGTTCCTCACCGCCACGCACGGCGAGGGCGTGATCAACACCATCTTCGACGGCTACGCTCCCTATCGCGGTGAGATCGCCATGAAGTTTACCGGCTCTCTCGTGGCCTCCGCCGACGGCGAGACCACGCGCTACGGTCTTTATAAGGTGCAGGAGCGCGGACAGCTCTTCGTGGGTCCCCAGACGCAGGTCTACGAGGGCATGATCGTGGGCGAGAACCCCAAGAATGACGACATCGCCGTCAATCCCTGCCAGAAGAAGCAGCTGACCGCCATTCGCTCGGCAGGTGCTGACGAAAAACTCCTGCTCACTCCCGCCAAGATCTTCACGCTGGAGGAGGCCATCGAGTATATCACGGACGACGACCTGATCGAGGTCACGCCCAAGTCCATTCGCCTGCGCAAGAAGACGCTCAACACCGAGCAGCGCATGAAGGAAATGATGCGCAAGCGCCGCGAGATGGAGGCCCAGAAGAAGGGCTGAGCCTCGCGTCAAGCATAAATAAAAATGCACACCGCGTGCCGATCGGCACGCGGTGTGCGTTTTTTTTCTTCGTTTGGTCCGTCTTACGCGGCGCGCTGCAGACGCTTGCCGAGAATGTCGAGCAGGCGGTGAAGCACGGGTGAAAAGACGGTGTTGATGGCAAACTCACACAGGAAATTGATTCCCGCGCAGCCGATGAAAACGAAATAAACCGCACTCTGTTCCGGCAATCCTGCCCAGGAAATGTAGCCCGCGATCGTGTTCAGGATCAGCATACATCCCACACAAAAGATTCCGGTGTTGATGACGGGCACCAGCATGGAGCATACGAACACTGCAAGCAGCGGCTTGCGGCCCCTCAAGGCCTTATAGAGCAATCCGCTCAGGTAGCCCGCAAGCGTGGATTTTAAGAAGCAGATCCCTGCGGTGATGATCGGGTTGTGCTGAAATAGGAAGGCCGTAAACGGATCCATTCCCATAACGCCGCCCATAATGTAGGTGATCGCTCCAAAAACAAATCCCAACCACGCACCTGCGGAAGGACCCAGGAGCATTGCCCCCAGAGCGATCGGGATCAGCACCAGGCTGATCGACGTTCCCAAAATAGGAATGCGGATGGCGGCTCCCGTAAATTGCAGAACCAAAACGATCGCCGTCAGAACGGCAAGCTCCACCAGATACAGAATGGATTGCTTACGGTTATTTTCTTTCAAGCTCATGTCAAATACCTCTCTTTGTCGTTTTTGTATACGCGCATTCTCCCATCAAAGCCGCTTGCACAGTCCGCTCCGCTCCACCAAGGGGTAGACGCTGACCGAGACCAAAAGGGCAAGCACACCCTGCAGGGCGTTGAAGGGGATATTGGCGGCGGCCACCGTCGGTCCGTAGGACAGCACGAAGGCCTCGTAGAGAAAATAGCCAAGGATCATCACGATCTCCGCCGTAAGGCCTGCCACCAGATGGCAAAAGCCTCGGGGAAGCTTAAAGGAACGCAGCAGTCGATCCAGCAGAATGGCCGTGAGGGCCATGGCAAGCTTGATCAGAAGCGTTCCTGGCGCATAAGCCGCATAGCCGCCGATGAGATCGGCCAGCATGGCACCAAGTGCGACCGCGACCGCGCCGAACGGACCGCCAAGCGTCCACGCGCCAAGCAGAAGCACGCCGTCACCGAGATTGGCGTTCCCCACGACGGGAGCCGGAAAGGCCAAAAGAGTTGCCGCCATCACCAATGCGCAAAAGAGCGCACCGACGGCAAGACGCTTCGTATGTGATTTTTGCAACGCGATCATCTCCCTCGCTTTTAGCGTTTCGTCATGTCCTTGCTGATGATATCCCTAATTATACACGTTTTTTTCGATTTGTCAAGCATTTTCGGCAGATTTTTCGGTCAGCTGATCAGCCCCTCCTCAAGGGTAAAGGCCTCCCGAACGCGCTCGGCGAGCGCGGGGTGCTCTGCAAGCTCGGCGTCACGGGAGAGCAGCTCACGGGCGTCCTCGGCGGCCTCTATCAGGATCTCCCCGTCCTCTGCCGCGTCGCCAAGGCGGAAGGAAAGCCCTCCGCTCTGCCGCAGACTGCCGTCCGCTCCCGAGCCCAAAAAGTCGCCGGGACCTCTCTGTGCCAGATCCTGCTCGGCAATGGCAAAGCCGTCGTAGGTCGTATGCATGACGTCAAGACGGCGGCGCGAAGGATTTTCCGCACTCTGCCCTACCCCGTCGCCCGCAACGAGAATGCACCAGGATCTCCGCCTGCCGCGTCCGACGCGTCCGCGCAGCTGATGCAGCTGGGAAAGGCCGAAGCGCTCGGCGTTCTCCACGATCATCAGACAGGCATTCGGCACGTTGACGCCCACCTCGATGACCGTGGTGGCGACAAGCACTTGGACCTCGCCCGCCGCGAAGCGCTGCATCACGGCGTCCTTCTCGCGGCTCTTCATGCGGCCGTGAAGGACCTCCACGCAAAGCGTGGGAAAACGCTCGCGCAGCGTCTCGGCGTGCCCGACCGCGTTCTTCATGGGGGCACGCTCACGCGGGGCTTCTCCCTCACGGAGGATGTCGTACAGATCCACCTCGCCCGCGTCCTTCTCCTCCTCAACGGCAGGACAGACCACGTAGACCTGTCCGCCCTCGCTCGTCTGCTTTTCGATAAAGCCGTTCAGGCGCTCGCGATAGCTCTCGTCCACGACGAAGGTATCCACCCGCTGCCGCCCGGGAGGCATCTGATCGATGCGCGAGATGGCGAGGTCGCCGTAAAGGACCAACGCCAGCGAGCGCGGAATGGGCGTTGCGCTCATGACGAGCAGATGCGCGTGCTCGCTCTTTTCGGCAAGACGTGCGCGCTGACGTGCGCCGAAGCGGTGCTGCTCGTCGGTCACAACGAGCCCTGCAAAGGCAAACTCCACGTCGTCGGTGAGCAGAGCGTGCGTGCCGATGACGGCCGAGAGCCGCTTTTCGGGATCGCGCTCGGCAAGTGCCGCCTTGATCCTGCGCTTCTCGGCGGCAGGCGTTGCCCCAACGAGCAGGGCGCAGGAATAGCCCATCTGCGCAAAGAGAGGGGCAAGCTCCGCATAGTGCTGGCGCGCAAGGATCTCGGTGGGTGCCATGAGCGCGGTCTGCAGACCGTTTTGCATGGCGATCATCATGGCCGCGGCGGCACATACCGTCTTGCCGCAGCCCACGTCGCCGACGAGAATGCGGCTCATGGGCGTTTCCTTTGCCATATCGGCACGGATCTCTTCAATGGCGCGCACCTGCGCGTCGGTCAGCGTATAGGAAAGCCGCTCGGTCAAGGGGCGAAGCTCCTGCCTCTTGCAGGCAGGGGCACGCGCCGAGCGCGTTCGCCTTCCCGCCATGGAGGTTCCCAGCGCGAAGGTGAAGAATTCATCGTAGATCAAGCGCCGACGGGCGACCAGGAGGGACTCCCGATCCTCGGGGCGGTGAATGTGCCGCAGAGCATACGGCAGTGAGCAAAGCTCGCGCCTTGCGCGCAGGGAGGCGGGCAGCGGATCAACGGCATCGGCCGCAAGAAGCTCCAGGGCTGCCTCCACGTCCTTGAGGATCTGGTTCTGCGTCAGCCCCTCGGTCATGCGGTAGACCGCGCGGTAGGGAGGTGGCGCAAAGCCCTCGGCATAGCCCTCGGCCGCAGGGGCAGACATCTTAAAGCTCCTGCCGCTGCGCTCCACCTTGCCGTAAAAGCGGTAGACCGAGCCTACGGGGAATTTGCTCTTGAGATAGTCCTGATTGAAATAGACGATCTCACACGTTCCGCTCTCGTCGAAGGCGCGGAATTTCAGAAAGCTCTTGTGACTGCGCAGACGAACCGTCTTCGGCTCGCTCGCCACGGTCAACAGGACCGCGCTCTTGCCGTCGGGATGCGTCTCGGAAAGAAGGCGGACGTCTCCACGGTTCTCGTAGGCGCGGGGATAGTGCAAAAGCAGGTCGCCAAGGGTCTCGATCCCCATTCGCGCATAGGCGGCGGCCCTTGCCTTGCCGATGCCCGGAAGCACGGTCATCGGGGAGTGTCGCGTAACCATAGATCCATTCTCTCCTTTCCGTTTGGGATTGGGGGCAAGGTCGCTCCGAAAAGCCCCCTGCCCTCGCTCTCTCTTTGCTTGCCGATCTCAGTGCAGATCGACCGTCTGTCCCGCTCCCACCTCGTAGAGCGTTTCGTGGAAGATGAACCAGACCGGCGTTGCCGTGGGATTGTAGGCCTTCTCCATGTCCACCGTGAAGCGCAGAGCCTTAAAGGCCTCGACGTACTCGAAGATCTCGGTGTTCGTGGCGTACCAGATGTCCTCATGACCGCCCATCTTCTCGGCAAAGGTCTCGATCCGATCCCAGTTGTCGTCCCGTTCAAACTCGTAGGAATGTCCCCAGAGATAGAACATCCGCGCGTCGTCGCGCGTGCCAAGCTTCAGCTTAAGGAACTTGTCGCAAAGATCGGGCATCTTGGGGTGATTGTGGTGGCAGGTCGGCTTCAGTCTGAGCCAATCCCCGGGAAGGCGCGTGTCCTCGCTCGGAATGGTGCCGCGGCAGAACAGAATGCCGCAATCGCGCAGAGCCTGCACGCTCTCGTCGTTGTAGGTGCCGTAGGCGTAGGCCATGCCGCGCACGATGTGACCAAACTGCTTCTCCAGCAGGGCGCGGTCCTGAATGACCTCGTAGATCGCCTGCGGCATGGGCATGGTCTGCAGATGTGCGTGCGTCTTGCCGTGCATCGCGGGCTCAACGCCCTCGCGGCTGAACAGCTCCGTGACCTGCTCGCGCGTCAGTCTCTTGCCCCACGTCTTCTCTCCCGTGGGAATATATTCCTTGTCGGCGTAAAGCTCTGCGTTGACGTTGAAGGTGCCGCGCAGGCCGTGCTTCTGCATGATCTCCACCAAGCGGATATCCTCGTATACGCCGTCGTCATAGCTTAAGGTCAATGCCTTCTCAAGTCCGTTCGGAAAACGAATAAAAATACCGTTGTTTACTGCCATAATCCTTTTCCTTTCTCTGCTTTCGTCCCGTCTCGCGGGGGTTTTTTGGGGAGAATGCCCCATTTCCTCCTTATTATACCACGCCGCCGTCGGTTTGTCAAATAGAAAAAACGAATAAATATCCACCGTCTTGTGCATAAAATGCATTATTAGGTCCCATTTTCGACCGTCAAAATTATGCAAAACAGAAAACCTGCATATTTTTGAAAATATATTTGCAAAAACGATTGACTTTTTGGCAAAACCGTTGTATAATTATGCAAAAGCAAATCAAGCGGACGCTCGGTCCGCCGACAAACACGCGGAGGCAAAACACTATGGAAAAGAAATCGGTGAAAAAGGTCGTTCTGGCCTATTCGGGAGGTCTGGATACCTCCATCATCATTCCGTGGCTCAAGGAGAACTACGGCAACCCCGAGATCATCGCGGTTTCGGGCAACGTTGGACAGGCAGACGAGCTGGAGGGTCTGGAGGAAAAGGCCATCAAGACGGGTGCCTCCAAGTGCTACGTGGAGGATCTGACCGACGAGTTCGTCGAGGAGATGATCATTCCCTCCGTGCAGGCAGGCGCCAAGTACGAGGAATACCTCATGGGCACGGCTCTGGCACGTCCCATCATCGGCAAGCGTCTTGCCGAGATCGCTCTGGCCGAGGGCGCTGACGCCATCTGCCACGGCTGCACGGGTAAGGGCAACGACCAGGTGCGCTTTGAGCTGGCCATCAAGGCCTTCGCTCCCGGTATGCGCATCATCGCCCCCTGGCGCGAGTGGGACATCAAGTCCCGCGAGGAGGAGATCGACTACGCCGAGGCGCACAACGTCCCCCTTAAGATCAACCGTGAGACCAACTACTCCAAGGATAAGAATATGTGGCACCTCTCCCACGAGGGACTGGACCTGGAGGACGCAGGCAACGAGCCCCTCTACGAAAAGCCCGGTTTTCTTGAGATGGGCGTCTCTCCCATGCAGGCACCCGACACGCCCACCTACCTCACCCTCGAGTTTGAGGCAGGCAGACCCGTGGCGCTGGACGGCGTGAAGATGCCCGCCAAGGAGATCATTCTCAAGCTCAACGAGCTTGGCGGCGCAAACGGCATCGGCCTGCTTGACATCGTGGAGAACCGCCTGGTCGGCATGAAGTGCCGCGGCGTGTACGAAACGCCCGGCGGAGCCATTCTCTACTTTGCGCACAACTACCTTGAGACGCTGTGCCTGGACAAGATGACCATGCACAAGAAGCAGGAGCTCTCGGTCACCTTTGGCGAGCTGCTCTACAACGGCCAGTGGTACACTCCCCTGCGCGAGGCCCTCTCGGCCTTCGTCACGAAGACGCAGGAGCACGTCACGGGTAAGGTCCGCATCAAGCTCTACAAGGGCAACATGATCAAGGCAGGCGCATGGAGCGATTGGTCGCTCTACTCCGAGGAGATCGCCACCTTCGGTGAGGACCACGTCTACAACCAGGCAGACAGCGCAGGCTTCATCAACCTCTGGGGTCTTCCCATCTCGGTGCAGGCGCAGGTTGCCGCAAAGAACAAGAACAAATAAGCACGCAAACACGGCGGGGCCAACTCTTGGCCTCGCCTCTCGCGCAGATAGGACGCAGGACGCGATGGAAACGCTCCGCGTTTTCCGATGCGCATTCACTTCAATCGAAAGGACTTCTTTTCTTATGGCTAAACTGTGGGCGGGACGCACCGAGGGTGCCGTCTCCAAGATCGCCGACGATTTTAATTCCTCTATCCGCTTCGACTCCCGGATGTACCGTCAGGACGTGCAGGGCTCGATGGCGCACGCCACCATGCTCGCCGCCTGCGGCATTCTGACCGACGGCGAGCGCGATACCCTTCTCGACGGGCTTTCCGCGATCCTTGCGGATCTTGACTCGGGCAAGCTCCCGATCGATCCTGCGGCCGAGGACGTTCATATGTTCATCGAGGCCGAGCTGACCGCGCGCATCGGTGACGTGGGCAAAAAGCTGCACACCGCGCGCAGCCGCAACGACCAGGTCGCACTGGATATCCGCCTTTACCTGCGCGATGAGATCGCAGAGCTTCGCTCGCTCGTGCGCGACCTCATCCGCGTGCTTTGCGAGCAGGCCAAGAAGAATGCCGACGTCATCATGCCTGGATACACGCACCTGCAGCGCGCCCAGCCCATCACGCTTGCGCACCACCTTCTGGCCTACGCCATGATGCTGGAGCGCGACGACGGGAGACTTGCGGATACGGCCAAGCGCATGAACCGCTCCCCCTTGGGCGCCTGCGCGCTTGCGGGAACCACCTACCCCATCGACCGATCCATGACCGCGCGCCTCTTGGGCTTTGACGCCCCCACCGAGAACAGCCTTGACAGCGTCTCGGACCGCGACTTTTGCGTGGAGCTTCTCGCGGCCATCTCGCTCTGCATGACGCATCTCTCCCGCTTCTCCGAGGAGATCATTCTCTGGTCGAGCTGGGAGTTCCGCTTCCTGGAGCTTAGCGACGCCTACACCACGGGCTCCTCCATCATGCCCCAGAAGAAGAACTCGGATATGGCCGAGCTTGTACGCGGAAAGACGGGACGCGTCTTTGGCGACCTCGTCGCCATGCTGACCGTCCTCAAGGGACTTCCCTTGGCCTACAACAAGGATATGCAGGAGGATAAGGAGGCCGTGTTTGACGCCGTGGACACGCTTAAGATGTGCCTGCGCGTCTTTATCCCCATGATGGAAAGCGCAACCTTCCGCAAGGACGTGATGTACGCCGCCGCCCAAAAGGGCTTCCTCAACGCGACCGACCTTGCCGACTACCTCGTCCGCCGCGGGCTTCCCTTCCGCTCCGCCTACAAGCTGGTCGGCTCCCTGGTCGCCCGCTGCATCGCCGAGTGCAAGACGCTTGAGACGCTGACGCTGGACGAATACCGCGAGGCATCCCCCCTCTTTGAGGAGGATCTTTACCACGACATTTCGCTGGAGACCTGCGTGGCCAAGCGCATCTCCGCAGGCGGCACGGGACCTGACTCGGTGGCCGCGCAGATCGCGTCGGTGGAGCGCTTCCTGGAGGCCGAAGCATGAGCCTCTTGCGCACCCTGCGCAACCGCGCAAACGGACAGGAGTTGCCCGAGGAGCCCGAGATCGAGCGCTTCGGCGCAGACGGCGAGGAGCAGGTCTACGAGGTGCTGGCCAATGCCTTTGACACCGTGATCCGCAGCCCCGCCCTTCCCCACAAGGATCGCTTTCTCGAAAAGGACTTCCTCGTGATCTACAAGGGCTTTCCCTTCGTGCTGGAGATCAAGCACTGGAAGGGCGAGATCGGACAGTGCGGCGACAAATTCTATCAGGAGAAGGACAACGGCGTCCGCAAGACCGTCAAGAGCCCCGTGGGAACGACCGCGCAGTTCATCAAGCGCATGAAGACCTACTACAAGCTCACGGGCGAGATCTGCGGCGTGGTGATCTTCTCCGAGCCCGATTGCACCCTTTCCCTGCCCGAGGAGCTGGAGGGCATCGCCCTGCTTCCTCTGCGCCGCGCCGTCGCCTTCATCAAGGCCTACGCCAAGGAGCACGCGGGCACGGGGGCCGAGATCGCACCCGACGACATTTTGCGCTGCACGCGCTTTTACAGCCGCGACCGCGAGTTCTGCAAGGGGATCCTTGCCACAAATTACATCGACTGCTTTACCGAGGATGGCTCTGCCGCAAGGCTGGACACTCTCAAGCTGCGCTATCTCAGCACCGAGCCGCAGCCCCTTCGCCTGCGCGACAAGCTCTACGTCACCTTCTCCAACGGCTCAAGCGGCGTCTTTTACAACCGCGACACCGTGCTGACGGTGGCCTGCCTTGACGGCTCCTACCGCAAGATCGCCGTCAACCGCATCAGGCACGTCGTCTTTTGAGCGACGCCCCTATCCCGACAGAAAGGAAACGACCGACCGCCATGCCGCTTCAGCACGGAATTGACAGCTACGTCCCCGAGAGGGACGCCCTTCAGGGAAAGGACGAACACCCCGCACGCCTCTGCCGCGAGGATTGCGCCGTCCTGCTTTGCACAGAGCCGCCGCGGCTTCTTGCCGCACGCGCGGCAAAGGAAAAGGGCGAGGCCGAGGCCTTCCCGTTTCCCGTGGACGCGGACGAGCTTGCCTTTGCGCGCAAAAAACTGCCAAGGCATTCCCACCTGCTCCTGCGAGCGGGCGAGAAGGCGCTCCTCGTCCTTGGGGAGGCCTATGCCGAGACCGAGACGGCGGTCCTTCTGCTTCTTCCCTTTCCCGTCGAAAACGTCGCACGCGTGCTTTCGGCGATGGGACGGAGCGATTTTCTCCTTTCGCCGAGCATTCGCGCGGCAAGGCCCTCGCCAAGGCGGGACGAGCGGATCGCCGAGCAGCTGCGCGAGCTTTTGTCGGTGACCGACCGCGCTCTTTCGCCCACCGCGCGCGTGGGAATGCGCACGCGAAGCCTTTTGCTTGCCTCGCTGGCAGGCTGCCGCCTGACGGCCGACGAGCTTCCCACCCTGCCCGACACCTTCAGCGCACAGGAGACCCTGCGCGTCACCACGCTCCTGCTCTGCCTGCTGCTCACCCTGCGACAGAGGGACGGCGCGCTTGCGGCGAGTGAGGAGCCTGAGATCGGCTATCGACTCAGCTGGACCGAGCGCGAGGGAGAGGAAGGGACGGCTGAGGAGGACGCGCCGCAGGACGGGGCACTTCCCGCATTCCTGACGCTTCCCTGCTTTGCCGCATACCGTGCAGAGCAAAGCGAGGAGGGCTTCTTCGTGGATCTGCCGATCCGAAGACGGACGGAGAGAGGACGCATTCCGATCCTGCACAACCGCGAGGAGCGCACGAGAAGGGTGATCCGCTTGCGCTTTGCGAAGGAGACGGAGGGCGAGCGGAAGGAAAAAGACGGGGCGACGCCTTGAAAAGGAAGAAAAAGCCGAGACAATGCTCAGTTCTCTTAAGGACAGTTTTTAAGAACCAAGAACTACGAGCATTGCGAAGGCGAAGAAAAATACGAGAACATTTCGGTGTTCTCGTATTTTTCATTTTTGCACATTTGCAGATTCTCCGTCTTTATTGTAAACTTAAAGCACCCGAAGGAAAGGAGGGTGCATTATATGGAAAAGTACATCAAACAAAACGGAATTACTTACGAACTCAGAGGTGAGCAGTATTATCCTCTGCTTGAACTACCCGAACAAAAAGAAATCGGAAAATGGGGCTTGCTACGCTTGGGGTATCTCAAACGATTTGCAGTAGCGAAATACAACGAGTTACTGACATCAGGAGAACTGAACTCCTATCTCTACAATCTTAATGAAGAAGCGCAGGAACGATACGAATCTTTGATCGTTGATTTTGCGGAATCCCACGGGTTGACCGAGGAATTGAAAGCGAAAGATCAAATGAAATGGGTAGAGCTTGCCAATTACATTGCAAACGCTGCCAAGGAAATTGTTGAAAGCGAGTTGATTTTTAGATGAGATCTATCCTTGAGGAATTGTTCTACGGGAATATCTGCCCCAACACCGATTGCAGAAGTCAAGACAAGGAAACAAAGCAATTGATGGGATACATAGCCGATCATCACGACAACTTGCTATCTACGCTGAACAATCAGCAAAAGGAACTTCTTGAAAAATTTGATGATTGCTATAATGAGCTGACCGATATCAACGAACGTGAAATCTTTACATATGCGTTCAAACTCGGAGCAAAACTTATATTGGCGGTAATGAGCGAATAGTGCAAAGCTATTTTTGTACCATTTGTATCGGCTATTATAAAAAGCACTACGGCGGCGTGAGTAATCATGTCGCCGTTTTTATACAATTCAAGAACAAAATTTTTGCTCTCTTAAAAATCAACCAACATTCTATTGACAAACTCGGAAAATTGTGGTATAATATCATTTGAAAATTTTTATGAAAGGAGGAGAATACAATGACTAACATCAATTACAACGATCGTTCTATCAATTTTATCGTACTCGCCTC
>JAFWAA010000033.1 GCA_017507905.1 Clostridia bacterium
CTGTGGGAGAAGGGGGACCGCGATAGCGGTGGATGAGGAGTCACCACCATTCGCAAACACCCCGTAGGGCGAGGCTTCGAAGAAGTCCACGAGCGGGAGGGGCAGAGACCAGAATCTGTACTGCAGTACGGGTACGCGAAAACTCCCCTTGAAAGCATAGAAAAAGGAAGCACGTTGTTCGCACTTCCTTCCATGGGTAGCAATCCTATTTTTGGGGGAGTTTTGGGGGAGCTCGAGGGGACTTTTCCAAAAGTCCCCTCGAACAATCCCGCGCCCCCTCGAATAAACCGCACCCCTCGAAAAAAACGCGAGATGGGATTAGGAGAGAGAGCGGCGGACGGCGTCCTTCCAGCCGTCGTAAAGCTTGGTGCGCTCTTGTGCGGACATCGTCGGGCAAAATTCCCGATCGATACGGCGGATCGCGCGCAGCTCGTCAAGGCTTTCGTATACTCCCACCGCAAGTCCTGCCAGCGAGGCCGCGCCGAAGGCCGTCGTCTCCACGCAGGCGGGACGCAAAAGGGGAATGCCCAAAAGATCTGCCTGGAATTGCAACAAAAATCCGTTCTGCGAGGCGCCTCCGTCAACGCAGAGCGAGCGCAGGGGCAGCCCCGTCTCCTCTTGCATGGCCAGCAGGACGTCTGCCGTTTGGTACGCCATGCTCTCCAGCGCCGCGCGGACGACGTGATCCTTTCCCGTTCCCCGCGTCAGCCCGTGCAGGCTTCCTCTGGCGTAGGGATCCCAATAGGGCGCGCCCAGACCGACGAAGGCGGGAACGAGATACACGCCGCCGTTGTCTTTTACGCGAAGGGCCATTTTTTCGCTGTCCGACGCGTGTTTAAGCAGGCCGAGCCCGTCGCGAAGCCATTGGATCACCGCGCCGCAAACGAAGACCGAGCCTTCAAGCACGTAGCTCGTCCGCTCGCCGATCTGCCAGCCCACCGTGGAGAGAAGCCCTTGCTTTGGCGTGATGGGGCGGTCGCCCGTATTCATCAGCAAAAAGCCGCCCGTGCCGTAGGTGTTTTTGGCGTCGCCAGAGGCAAAGCCGCATTGACCGAAGAGCGCGGCCTGCTGGTCTCCCGCAACGCCCGCGATGGGAATGCTTTTGCCAAAGAGGGCGGGGTCGGTGTAGCCGAAGATGCCCGAGGAGGGAAGCACGCGCGGAAGCATGCAGGCGGGAATGCGGAAAATGCGCAGCAGCTCCTCGTCCCACTGCATGGTGTGAATGTTAAAGAGCATGGTGCGTGCGGCGTTTGAGGGGTCGGTGGCGTGCACGCGGCCGCCCGTGAGCTGATAGATCAGCCAGGAATCCACCGTGCCAAAGAGCAATTCTCCCTTTTCGGCTCTTTCCTGCGCGCCCTCGACGTGGTCCAGGATCCAGCGCAGCTTGGTGGCCGAGAAGTAGGGGTCGATCAAAAGCCCCGTGCGTGCGCGGACGGTCTCCTCAAGCCCCTGTCGCTTCAGCTCCTCGCAAAGCTCTGCCGTGCGTCGGCATTGCCACACGATGGCGTTGCAGATGGGCTTGCCCGTTTCCTTTTCCCACACCACGGTGGTCTCTCTTTGGTTGGTGATGCCGATGGCCGCGATCTCGTCGGCGCCAATGCCCTTGAGCAGCATGGCCTCCAGCGCCACGCCCATCTGCGAGGCCCAGATCTCGGTGGCGTCGTGCTCCACCCAGCCCTCGCGGGGAAAGATCTGTGAGAATTCGCGTTGCACCTTGGACACCGCCTCTCCTTGACGGTTAAACAGGATACAGCGCGAGGACGTCGTGCCCTGATCCAGGGCCAGAAGGTAGCGTTCCATCATTGTTCCTCCAATCGGTCGAGAATCTCATTTGCGCGGGTAAGCGTGCCCTCGATGGCACGCGAAAGCTCGTTGCAGCATTGTAAAAGACGCACGGGGGATGCGGATCTTCCCGCCTGCTCGAGGTCTGCGGCAAGCGAGACCTCACGGCAGAAGGCGCGCAGGTATTCCTCGGTCTCCTCCCCGAGCAGACGAAACAGCGTCTCGCACGCGGGGAGCAAGCAAGACGCGGTGCGGTGAAGGGATTCGACCTGCGCAAGGGCGCGCTCACATGCCGTGGTGACGTCGTCAAGGCGACGCTCTTTCGCGGCGTGACGGATCTGCCGAAGGGCGCATTCCTCGCGGTCGGCGTCAAGGAGGGCTTTCCCGATCTGCTCACGCAGGGAAAGCGAAAGAAAGGCCCTGGCGTGCGGCCGTTGTAAAAGCTCCTCCAGAGCGGTCAGCAGGTGGCAGGTCTCCCAAAAGGCGGTGCGGCTCTCCTCTGCGGAGGCAAAAAAGCCGCCCCCCGAGGGCAGGCGTCGGGCAAGCGCACGCACGGAGAAAAGGATCTGTCCGTTATGCTCGAGGGCGTCCTTGGCGGAGGCGCGAGCCTTTGCGGTGAGTTCGTTTTCCGTCTGCCGAAGGCGCTTCTCGGCAGACAAGCAAACGGACAGAACCGCCATCGGTGCTTCTCCGAGGCGTTCTTGCCAAAGGGAAAGGCTCGATTCGGTCTGTCCGTCTGCTAAAAAGGGATACTCGTGGTCCATCGTCAAAGGGGAAGCGCAGCCTCGTCTCGCTGCGGAACGTGTGCCTCACGGGGCAGGGGCTTTGCGCCGCGGGGGACGGCAAAGCGAATGGCACCGGGAGCGACCTCAACGGTGAAGTCGTTGTTTTGAATCAGCTCGCCGTCCGAGGCGTAGATGAAGCCCTCGGGTGCCTCGACGTGAATGCGCTTGCCGCGGCGGTAGACGATGTGCTTTTGCATCTTGGGATCGTCCAGGTGGCGTCCGTCGGTATAGACGCGGATCAGGCTGAGGAAGGTGACGTGCGACACGGGGCGCACCATGCACACCTCAAGCCAGCCGTCGTTATCGAGCGAGCGGGGCGCACAGCGGAAGGCGCCGCCCACGTACTGACCGTTGGCGATGGTGCAGAGCAGGATCTTGCCCTTGGGGTCAAGCTCCTCGCCGTCCACGGTGATGCGGCAGGCGTTCTTCATGGCCTTAAAAAGGCTGACGACGATGCCGGTGGTGTAGGCGTTTTTGCCGCCGATCAGCTTTTTGCGGCGGACGTTGGTCATGGTTTGCGCAACGGAGGAGTCGAAGCCAAAGTGGGTGGCGTTGATGGCGTATTTATCGCCCACGCGCATCAGGTCGATCCATTCCTCCTCGGCCTCAACGAGGGTGGCAACGTCAAGGAAATAGCGCTTGCCGCCGTAGTATTTTACAAAATCGTTTCCGGAGCCGCAGGGATAAACGCCGATGGAGGCGTTGGCAAAGCCGACGGCGCCGTTGACGACCTCGTTGAGGGTGCCGTCACCGCCGCAGGCATAAAAGCGGACGCGCTCGGGGTGAGAGGTGCAGTAGTTGCGGACGTAGGTGGTGGCGTCTCCCGGCTCTTGGGTAAGATAAAGCTCGTAGTCAACGGGATTCTCCAGGGAATCGAGGGCCGCGCGAAGGGAATCGTAGGCGTTTTCCTTGCCTGCGGCGGGATTAATGATGAAAATATGTTTCATGGCGTGATCCTTTCCCGAAAACGTAAGATGGGGGCGCTTTTTATCATTATACCATGCCCGCCAAGAAAAAGCAAGAGATTTTTTTCGTGGGGGTTTTTGAAAAGACGCGGGGTTTTTGTGGGGGCGCGGGGTTTTTGTGGGGGACTTTTTGGAAAAAGTCCCCCACACCCCCCAAAAACTCCCCAACAAAAAGGATTGCTACCCATGGAAGGAAGTGCGAACAACGTGCTTCCTTTTTTTTGTGTGGCAAAGGGGAGTTTTCGCTCGGCGTTTGTGCGGTGCAGATTTTGGTTTGTGCCTCTCTCGCTCGTGGACTTCTTCGAAGCCTCGCCCTACGGATTGTTTGCGAACAGAGGCAACTCCTCATCCACCGCACGTCCCTCTGTCTGTCATCCTGAGCGGAGGCGAAGCCGAAGTCGAACTTTTGCGGGTCGAGTGAAACGAGCAAGCAAAAGCGCACGTCCGTAGGACGCGCGGGATCTCGCTTGAAATCTTGCTATCTTCCTGTAAGGAAAGTAACGCCATGTGGACGGATAGA
>JAFWAA010000034.1 GCA_017507905.1 Clostridia bacterium
GACGTTACCGGTAACATCAGCCTGCCCGATGGCGTTGAGATGTGCCGCCCCGGTGATAACGTTGACATGACCGTTGAGCTGATCACCCCCATCGCTTGCGAGGAGGGTCTGCGTTTCGCTATCCGTGAGGGTGGTAGAACCGTTGGTTCCGGCGTCGTTACCAAGATCATCGACTAATTCCAAAAACGAATTTCGTTTTGCGGGGAGAAGCCCAAGCGGCTTCTCCCCGATTCCAAAATCATATACTATCTTTGGGGATTGGTGAAATTCCATACCGGCAGTAGAGTCTGCGAACCTTCCGACAGGGAAGGCCGATCGGGTGAGATTCCCGAACCGACGGTAAAGTCCGGATGAGAAAAGAAAAACGAACGAGGGGAAAGCGGCACGCCGTTTTCCTTCCTTGCGCATCCCCGATCTGCTTTTTGCAGGATCGGGATTTTTCTTTTCCCGATACTCCGCCAAGAGAAAGGGAAAATGACTATGCAACCTGCAGAACGATCCATATCCAGAGCGCGCTTCATGGCCGTGACGGGTATTCTTGCCGCCGCGTCCACGATCCTGATGATGCTCAGCTTCAGCGTTCCTTTTATGCCGTCCTTTATCAAAATGGACATTTCCGAGCTGCCCGCACTCGTGGCCGCCTTCAGCATGGGGCCGCTTTCGGGCGTGCTCGTTTGCCTGATCAAGAATTTGATCAATCTGACCATGACGAGCACGGGAGGCGTGGGCGAGCTTGCTAACTTTTTACTGGGCGTATGCCTGGTGCTTCCCGCGGGATTGCTTTACCGCTTCCGCAAGAACCGCCGCACAGCATTCCTCGGCGCACTGCTCGGCGCACTGATCATGGCGCTGGTCAGCCTGCCCATCAATTATTACGTCACCTATCCGATCTATGCGAAGTTCATGCCGCTCGGGGCGATTATCGAACAGTATCAAGCCATCTTTCCCGGGGT
This sequence comes from Clostridia bacterium, assembly GCA_017507905.1. Taxonomy (GTDB): domain Bacteria; phylum Bacillota; class Clostridia; order Oscillospirales; family CAG-272; genus UMGS1865. The sequence goes on from JAFWAA010000034.1 coordinate 954, forward strand.
GGACGGTCTGTTCTCCTGCCTCTTGATCTTCAACGTGCCGTTTACCTTTTTGAAGGGATTTCTCGACACCGTGTTGACGTTTTTGATCTACAAATACATCTCGCCCCTGCTGAAGGGGAGACGAAGATAACCCGTGCGTGCGCACGAAAAGGGGAGGATCGGCGATCTGCCGATTCTCCCCTTGACTTTTTTTGCGCACTTTGGTATAATGAAGGCGTGCCCGCTTTTGCGGTGGGCCAAAACGGAAGAAAAGGAAAAAAGGATCATGGAAACGAAAAAGACGGGACGGATCCTGCGATGGCTGCTCTGGATCCTGCAGGGGCTGATCGTGGGGATCGGTGCCATTTTGCCCGGGGTAAGCGGCGGAACGCTTTGCTATGCCTTTGGCGTATATACCCCCCTTTTGGAGGTGCTTTCCTCCCCGATCAAGGGGATCAAGAAGCACTGGCAGCTGCTGTTGTGCGTCGGCATTGGAGGCGCGCTTGGCTTCGTGGGCTTTTCGGGCATCACGGCGGCGCTGCTTGCCTGGAACGAGCCGGTGGTGCTTTGCGTGTTCATCGGTCTAATCCTCGGCACGGTGCCCGAGCTCTGGCGGGAAAGCGGTGAGCAGGGCAGAGGGAAGGGCTCCTTTATCGCACTTGGCGTCAGCTTCGTCTGCATCGCGGTGCTGTTCTATCTTGTGGGAAGCGTGTGGACGGTCACCATTCCGCAGAGCATTTTCGGCTTTGTCATCTGCGGTGTGATCTGGGGACTTAGCTTTATCGTTCCCGGCTTCAGCTCCTCCACGCTGCTGCTCTTTTTCGGCATTTACGAGGCCATGTCGCTGGGGATCTCCCGCCTGGAGCTTTCGGTGATCCTTCCTTTAGGCGGAGCCCTTTTGGTCACGGTTTTGCTTCTGGCGCGGCTGATGCGCTTCGTGTTCGCCCGCTTCCATTCGGTCGCCTCGCACGCGATTTTGGGCTTTGTGCTGGCCACGACGCTGATGATGCTGCTCAAGGATTGCATTCTTTCCACCCTCACCCTCACGAACGCCCTCGTCTATCTCTTCTGCCTGCTGTGCGGCGCGGGTGCGGGCTTTGGCTTTACCCGTCTGTCGGACGTGCTTCGCGAGCGGGCCGCGCGCACATAAGCAAAAAATGCGCAAAAAAGGTCTCTATTTTGCGAATTTGCGCAAAAAGCACTTGCAATTCGATGCATTCTATGCTATACTGTAAGCAATAAAATATATCTTATCAAGAGTAACGTAGTGACAGGCACGATGACGTTACAGCAACCTGCCGAAGGGGTAAGGTGCTAATTCCTGTTAGATGAGAGCCGAGGCGCTCCGTCCCTGCGGGGCGCTTTCTTATGCCCAAAACGAGAAAGATATGTTTTAGAAAAAGGACATGAAACAGAGAGGAATTTTTCAAGCATGAGCAAAAAACTGTTTACGAGTGAATCGGTGACCGAGGGACATCCCGATAAGATCAGCGACAAGATCTCCGATGCGATCCTGGACGAGATGCTTCGCCAGGACCCCGAGTCGCGCGTGGCCTGCGAGACCTTCTGCACCACGGGACTCGTTTGCGTGATGGGCGAGGTCACGACCAAGGCCCAGGTGGACATTCAGGCCATCGTCCGCGAGACGGTGCGCGAGATCGGCTACGATCGCGCAAAGTACGGCTTTGACTGCGACAGCTGCGCGGTCATCACGTCCCTGCACGCACAGTCCCCCGACATCGCCATGGGCGTGGACAAGAGCCTTGAGGCCAAGGCGGGAAGCGACACCGACGGACTGGATATCGGCGCCGGCGACCAGGGTCTGATGTTCGGCTACGCCTGCAACGAGACCCCCGAGCTGATGCCTCTGCCCATCTCGCTGGCGCACAAGCTGGCCAAGAGACTGACCGACGTGCGCAAGAACGGCACGCTCCCCTATCTCCGTCCCGACGGAAAAACGCAGGTCACCGTGGAATACGACGAGGCGGGCAAGCCCGCTCGCGTGGACACCGTGGTGATCTCCTCCCAGCATAGCGCCGACGTCACGCTCGAGCAGATCCGCAAGGATCTCATCGAGAAGGTCATCACCCCCATCGTTCCTGCGGATATGATGGACGGGGAGACCAAGATCTACGTCAACCCCACGGGCAGATTCGTCATCGGCGGACCTGCCGGCGACACAGGCCTTACCGGACGCAAGATCATCGTGGATACCTACGGCGGATACGCGCGTCACGGCGGCGGTGCCTTCTCGGGCAAGGATCCCACCAAGGTGGACCGCTCTGCCTGCTATGCGGCACGCTACATCGCCAAGAACGTGGTCAAGGCGGGCCTTGCCGAGAAGTGCGAGGTGCAGGTGGCTTACGCCATCGGCGTTGCCAAGCCCGTTTCGGTCATGATCGACACCTTTGGCACGGCCAAGGTCTCCGAGGCGGCTATTGAGAAGGCCGTGCTTGAGCTGGTCGACCTTCGCCCCGCTGCCATCATCAAGAGATTTGCCCTGCGCCGTCCGATCTACTGCCGGATCGCGGCTTACGGACATATGGGACGCGAGGACGTGGACGCTCCTTGGGAGGTCTGCGATCTCGTGGAGGATCTGCAGAGACTTTGCCGCTGAGCCTTCGTCCGTTTTCGCTCCGCACCCGAAGCATTCCCGCAGCATAGGCTGAGAGGGAAAGGGGGTGGAGTATGGGACGGATCATGTACGAGGCGTTTATCGCCCTTATGGCGGCCTTTGGCTTTTGCTGTGCCTTGCGCACGGTATTGGATTGGATCCTGCCGCTAAGGAATCTTTCGCTTGCGGTGGAGATCCGCACACGTGAGGACGCGGATATGCTGGATATGCTGTTGCATGAGGCAAGATCCGCGTCCTTTTGCCCCGCCGGGGGAAGGATCACGGTGCTGTTCGACCTCTCTCTGATGGACGGAACGGTCGGCTTTGGCGACGTGCTTCTTGAGGACTATCGGGAGCAGATCGAGTGCTTTGGCGCGCGGTGGTATGCCGTGGATCTGCAGGAGGGAGAGCCGCCCGAGCCCTTCTGACGGCGGAAAACGAAGAAAAAAACGACCCCGTATGGGGAAAAACGAGAAAAACAGAGAGGAGATGGCAATATGCAGGACGAACGCTTTATGCGCGAGCCGATCGAGGAAAACGGCTTGCTCAAGCTGTCGGGCACGGTCGAGCACGTGATCTACGCCAACGAGGAAAACGGCTTTGCCATCTGCGATCTGGGCACCGAGGAGGGCGAGCTGATCACGGTCACGGGACTGATCCCCTACGTGGGTGAGGGCGACGTGCTGACCGTCTACGGCAGGTGGGTGCATAATCCCAAGTACGGCAGGCAGTTCAAGGTGGAGCAATCCGAAAAGCAGCTTCCCGCCGACCGTGCCGCCATTTTGCGCTATCTTTCCTCGGGGGCGATCAAGGGGCTTGGCCCCAAGACCGCCAAGCGCGTGGTGGACACCTTTGGCGAGGAGACCTTCGACGTCATCGAAAACCACCCGGAGTTCCTTGCGGATATTCCCGGCATCACGCCCAAGCGTGCGCGCGCCATCTCGGAGGATTTTCAGAACAAGGCGGGCATTCGCTCGGCCATGATGTTCTTCCGTGATTTCTTCGGCGCGGCCGTCACGGTCCGCATTTACAAGCACTGGGGATCGCGCGCGGTGGACATCGCCAAGCGAAATCCCTACCGCCTTTGCGAGGAGATCGACGGCATCGGCTTTGAGCGCGCCGACCGCATGGCGATGCAGCTGGGGCTGGAGCCTAGCTCGGACGAGCGCTTGTGCAGCGGCATTCTCTATCTGCTCTCCACGAGTGCAGGACAGAACGGACACGTCTGCCTGCCGCGCGAGCAGCTTTTGCCCGAGGCGGCAAGGCTTCTGGACTGCACGCCCGAGCGCATCGGGGAGGCGGTCTCGCTTTTGCTTGACGAGCGGAGGCTACTTGAGGTCGAGCTTGAGGGCAAGACCTATCTTTACGATCGCACGCTTTACGATCACGAGCGCTTTATCGCACGCAAGCTCCTGCTTTTGGACAAGGTTTGTCCCGTGATGGACAGCGTCAACATCGGCGCGTTTATCGAGCGCGAGGAGCGCGAGAGCGGCGTGCAGTACGCCCGCTTGCAAAGGCAGGCGATCTTTGACGCCCTGGATAACGGCGTCATGCTGCTGACGGGAGGCCCCGGAACGGGAAAGACCACCGTCGTGCGTGCGCTTCTGCATATTTTTGACAGCATGGACCTGCGCATCGCGCTTTGCGCACCCACGGGGCGCGCCGCGAAGCGTCTTTCCGAGTCCACCTCACACGAGGCCAAGACCATTCACCGCCTGCTCGAGTACACGGGCGAGGAGGGCAGAGGAATGCGCTTCCACCGTGACGAGCATAATCTTCTGGAGGAGAACGTGATCATTGTTGACGAGGCCTCCATGGTGGACGTCTACCTCATGAGCGCTCTGCTCAAGGCCATCAAGCCGGGCTCGCGCGTGGTCATCATCGGCGACGCCGATCAGCTCCCCTCGGTCGGTGCGGGAAACGTGCTGCACGATCTTTTGGCGAGCGAGTGCTTTTCCACCGTGCGTCTGACCGAGATCTTCCGTCAGGCCGAGAAAAGCCTGATCGTCACCAACGCGCACGCCATCAACCGCGGAGAGATGCCGCGGCTTGACGATAAGAAAAACGACTTCTTCTTCCTCCCCCGAACGGGTGACGGAGAGATCGCGGCCACCGTGGCACAGCTTTACGCCACGCGCCTGCCGCGCACCTACGGCGAGCTTGCCACGTCGGGAATGCAGGTGATCTGTCCCTCGAGAAAGGGAGAAACGGGAACCGAAAATCTCAACGTCCTTCTGCAGGCGGCGGTCAATCCGCCCGCCAAGGGAAAGCGTGAGCAGCCGTTTCGGGATACGGTCTTTCGCGAGGGAGACCGCGTCATGCAAACGCGAAACAATTACGATCTGATCTGGGAGCGCGAGGACGGCAGCAGCGGAAACGGCGTCTTTAACGGCGACATCGGCGTGATCACCGAGATCCGTCCTGCCTCACAGAGCATGGAGATCCTCTTTGACGATCGCCGCGTGCAGTACGCCTTTAGCAACCTCGAGGAGCTGGAGATGGCCTACGCCGTGACCGTGCATAAGAGCCAGGGAAGCGAATACCCCATTGTCATTCTGCCCTTCGGCAGCACGCCTCCGCTTTTGCTCTCGCGCAATCTGCTCTACACGGCGGTCACGCGCGCGCAGATGATGGTGGTCGCCGTCGGACGGCAGGAGGTGCTTGCCACCATGGTGGGGAACAATCGCCAGTCCATGCGCTACACGGGACTTTGCCGCTGGCTTCGGGAGGGACTTGTATGATCCGTCGGCGTCCCCTTCTGGAATTGCTGTTTCCTCCCGTATGCGCCTCCTGCCGCACGCTGCTTGACCGTGCGGACATTCTTGCGGGGCGCGCGCTCTGCCCGAGCTGTCAGCGCGAATGGGAGAGCGAAAAGCTGGAGACCTGCCCGAGCTGTGCCAAGACCGTCACGGCCTGCCGCTGCGTTACCGAGGACATGGAAAAATGCAAGTGCGAGGCCCTTTGCAAGCTGGTCTATTACATTCACGGCAAGCGTGAGCCGTTGCAGAACCGTTTGATCTACAGCATCAAGCAAGGAGCGCAGACGGCGCACGGTGGAGTTTTTGGCGGCGGAGCTTGCCGTGTCGGCGCGCGATCTGCTCGCAGAGCAGGGGATCGCGGCGCAGGACGCCGTCCTCACCTATATTCCCCGTGCCACGGCGGCGCGTCTGCAGTATGGGACCGACCAGGCACGCGAGCTTGCCCGTGCGCTCTCGCGGGAGCTTTCGATCCCCATGCTTCCGCTTCTTGAGCGGCGTCCGGGAATGGGGCGGCCGCAGAAGCATCTGAACTCTGCGGAGCGTCTGAAAAACGCAAAAAAGACCTACCGTGTGCGCGATTACGACGGCTGCCGCGCAAAGACCGTCCTGCTTGTGGACGACATCGTCACCAGCGGAGCAACGGTGGCGATCTGCGCACGCCTTTTGCGCAGGGCAGGGGCGTCTCACGTGTTTGCCCTCGCCGTTGCCGCCGACGAGCTGCAAAGCGAGCGCGGAGGATAAAATTTTGTCTCTTTTTGCGTTTTTTTACAAAAACGATTGATTTTGACGTGTAAATCATGTATAATGAAAGCAGAATACTCGGGAAAGGAGGTTGCGTCGGCCTGCCGAACGCGCTTGAGATGAAAAAAAATCAAGAGAAAGAAAAGGAAGAGCTTGACGAGCTGGATGAGCTGGAAAGCGAAAAAAAGGGCTCGCCGCTTCTGGATTTCTTCCGTGGCTTCAAGCTGAGCCGCAACATTGGCATCGACCTTGGCACCGCAACCGTTCTCGTGTATATGCAGGGCAAGGGCATCGTTCTTGAGGAGCCCTCGGTGGTGGCGATCGACACCAACACCGACACCATCCTGCAGGTGGGCAAGCGCGCCCAGCAGATGCTGGGAAGAACGCCCGGCAACATCGTGGCGGTGCGTCCTCTGCGCGACGGTGTGATCAGCCAATACGAGGTCACCCTCAAGATGATCGAGTATTTTATCCGCCAGGTGTGCAAGAATATGTTTTTCCAGCCGCGCGTGATGATCTGTATCCCCTCGGGCATCACCGAGGTGGAGGAGAGAGCCGTGGTGGATGCGGCCCGCGAGGCGGGAGCAAGCAAGGTCTACCTCATTGAGGAGCCCATGGCCGCGGCCATCGGTGCAGGCCTTGATATCTATTCGGCAAACGGCAACATGGTGGTGGATATCGGCGGCGGAACGACCGATATTGCCGTGCTCTCTCTTGGCGGCGTGGTGGTCTCGGAGTCCATCAAGATCGCGGGAGACAAGTTTGACGAGGCGATCATGCGCTACGTGCGCAGAAAATACAACGTCCTCATCGGCGAGAGAACCGCCGAGGGCATCAAAAAACGGATCGGTGCGGTCTACGACCATACCAATCCGCAATCGGTGGAGGTCAAGGGCCGCTGTATGTCGCAGGGACTGCCCAAGCTGGTCTCCATCAACTCCAAGGAGATGATCGAGGCGCTGGCCGAGCCGGTCACGGCGATCCTCGACGGCATCTGCTCGGTAATCGAGCGCACGCCCCCCGAGCTGCTCGGCGACATTTTGCGCAACGGCATCGTGATGACGGGAGGCGGAAGCCTGCTCTACGGCTTTGACCAGCTGGTCACTCGCGTCACGGGGATCCCCACGCGGGTCGCCAAGGATGCGGTCTCCTGCGTGGCCATCGGCACGGGAAAATCGCTGGATCATCTGGATATGCTTCGGGAGGGTGCGATCAACCTCTCCAAGGAGCGCAAGGCAAGACTGTAAGCATCGGCAGCACCGCGCACGCTCGCGGTGCTGCTTTGGTCCGTATGAAAGGAGATACAAAGCATGGAATACGTCATTCAACACAAGCAGCCCGAGGCGGTCTTCCGCTTCTTTGAGGAGATCAGCGCCATTCCGCGTCCCTCCTATCACGAGGAGAAGATCGCGGACTATCTCGTGGCCTTTGCCAAGGCGCGCGGCCTTTGGGTTTTCCGCGATGAGCTGCACAACGTGCTGATCAAGGCCCCCGCGACCGAGGGCCTTTCGGATCGCGCGCCCGTGCTTTTGCAGGGGCATACCGATATGGTCTGCGAAAAGAATGCGGACGTGGAGCATGATTTTCTCCGCGATCCCATAAAGCTTTACGTGGACGGCGACCTTCTGCGCGCCAGAGGAACGACGCTGGGAGCGGATAACGGCATCGCCGTTGCCATGATGCTGGCCCTGCTTGACGGGGCTCTCGGTGCGCATCCTCCCGTGGAGTGCCTCTTTACCACGGCCGAGGAGGTCGGGCTCAACGGAGCGGAGGGCTTTGACTACCGCCACATCGACGCGCGCCGCATGGTCAATCTGGACAGCGAGGCGCTCGGCTGGGTCACGGCGGGCTGTGCGGGAGGCATTCGGTCGGATCTGGTGCTTTGCGCCAAGACCGAGCTTTTTGCGGGAGAGGCGCTTTCGGTATCCGTCGCGGGCCTTATGGGCGGACACTCGGGAGAGAACATCAACAGCGGGCGCGCCAACGCCAACAAGCTGATGGGACGCTTGCTTGACGTCCTTCTGCGCGAGCTGCCCGACACGCGTCTGGTCACGCTTACGGGAGGCTCTAAGGACAACGCCATTCCGCGTGAGTGCCGTGCGCTGCTTGCCGTTTCGAGCATTGAGGCGGCCTCCTCGATCCTCGAGGAGGAGGGAATGCGCATAGCCGAGAGCCTTTCGGCGGACGATCGCGGCTTTTCGCTGACCGTGGAGACGGGTGAGCCCGAGGCGGTGATGCTTTCGGGAGAGGACACAAGGCGTGCCGTCTCTCTTTTGCACACGGCAAGAAACGGCGTGATGGCGATGAGCGAGGATATTCCCGGGCTTGTCGAGACCTCCCGTAATCTGGGCGTAGTGACCACCGAGGACGCCACCCTCACCTTCGTCTTTTCCTCCCGCTCCTCCAAGGAGAGCGCGCTTGACGGCTCGGTCGAGGAGCTGGACGCTCTTGCCGCGTCGCTTGGCTATACGGCAAGGCATTACAGCCGCTATCCCGGCTGGGAATACGCCAAGGTCTCCCCTCTGCGCGACGCCTACCTGCGCGCCTTCCGCGACGTTACGGGCAGGGATGCGGCCGTCAACGTGATCCACGCGGGTCTGGAGTGCGGCATTATCTGCTCCAAGCTTCCCGATATGGACGTGATCTCGATCGGTCCCTCCATGCACGACATTCACTCGCCCGACGAGGCGCTGGAGCTTTCCTCCACCGAGACCTTCTGTCAAACGCTCGTGCGTCTGATGGAGATCCTTTAAGCAAAACAAAATCCCCCTCCGACTTATGGTCGGAGGGGGAGCTTTTTCTTTCGCATCAGATCTCGTCAAGGCTCCACTTGGTGTAGAGAATGGAGTTGAACTGATCCTCGCCGTAGCGCTGATAGTAGGTGGTGATGAGCGTTCCGTCGGGCAGCTCTGCCGTGGAGGGATAGCCGTGATCCCAGTAATCGCTCTCGGTGCTCAGCAGGATCTCCTCGCCAAAGGTCTTGCCGTTGTCGTAGCTGACGCGTGCGCGAACGCCGCAGGGACCGTTGTGGCGACGGCCGTAGGTGAGGATGATCGCACCCGAGGAATGGCGAAGCAGGAAGGGGGGCGCGCCGCAGGTGTTCATGCACACGGGCCTTGTCCAGGTCTTGCCGCCGTCCGTGGAGGTGCAGGTAAAGAGGGTAAAGGTGAAGGGAAGCTCGGGGCCCTCTGCGCGGATCATGCCGAGGATCGAGCCGTCGGGCAGCTCGACCGTGTGAGGCTCGGAGAGGTTGGAGAGGGTGCAGCCGTCGGGCACGGGAACGGTGCCGAGATACTGCCAGGTCCTGCCCTCGTCGGCACTCTCGTAGGCCATGATCCGTCCGCCGCCGAAATCGGCTTGTCCCGAGTAGAATTCCTTACCGAGGTAGAGGAGCTTGCCCGAGGAGAGAAGGACCGGGCCGTGCGGTGCGGAAACAGGAAGGTAGACCTTCTCGCCAAAGGTCTCGCCGCCGTCCTCGGTCAGCATCACGTAGGAGCCGGAGCCCAGTTCCTCGGCGGGGGTGTTCTCCCAAACGTCGTACACACCGCTGGTCACGTCGCGGCGGAGCTTTTTGGGATGGTTGCGCACGTGCTCGCGCATTCCCTCGGCGAGGTAAAAATCGGTAGTCTTGCAGAAGGAGGAGAGCAGGATCTTCTTCTCTCCGAGATAGGTCAGACCAACGTCGCGGTTGTCCATCACGTCATCAGCGACCACGCGCGGAGCGGACCAGGTCTCGCCGCCGTTGCGGCTGGTGTACAGGAGATTTTTTCCCAGCGGGCACCAATGCCCCATTTTGTAGCCGGAGCAACCCACGTAGAGCACGCCGTCCGTGTCGCATACAACGGTCGGCCAGGCCTGATAGGGGAACAGGCTTTTGTGGTTTCGCGCGACGATGCCGATCTTCATGAACAATCCTCCGTTTTTTCGGTACAGTCAGGGAGCGCTTTGCCTTTTGTCGGACGGCCGACGAAAGGCGCCTTGCTCATTCGCATTATAGCACGCGGCTTGGAAATTGTCAATCGCTTTTTTCTCCTTTTCGGGAAGGAAAAAACGAAAAAAATCCGATCTTTTCCCGCAAAATGCATTTACAAAAAAATGCGGGCGTGTTATAATAAGAGTAAAGACTTTAATCCTGTTCGATGTACCCGAAAAAACGGGCTTTTAAGGAGACGTATGAAAAAACAAACGGTAATGGAATTGCTCTTGATCCTGGTCGGCTGTCTTTTGTCCGTCCTGCTCTTTTTGAACCTTGCCCAAGGAGGCGTTTGGATCGTGCGCGGTCTTGACGGCACGAACGGCGCGGACGGTGCGGACGGTGCCGACGGCGTGGACGGCGAGAACGGAAAGGACGGCGAGAACGGAAAAGACGGCGAGGACGGCCTTGACGGAAAGAGTGCGTACGAGCTGGCGCTTGAGGACGGATTTGTCGGTTCTCTGCACGAGTGGCTGCTCTCCCTTGCCGTGCGCGGAGGCGACGGCGAGGACGGAAAGGACGGACAGAACGGCCAGAACGGTGTGGACGGTGAGGACGGCAAGGACGGCGCGGACGGCAAGGATGGCGTTGGCGTGGCCGACGTCCACGTTTCCTCGGACGGCCGCCTGATCGTGACGCTGACCGACGGCACGCTTTTGGACGCCGGTGTGATCAGCGGCGGCGGTGCTGACCTGGGTGAGCCCGATGCCGACGGCTTTACCCCCGTCTACGAGATGGTGGTCAAGGGGGCAGGGGATCTCAACCTTCGCGACGTCCCCGGAACGGGCAACGTCGTGACCGTGGTGAGTGAGGGCGATATCCTCCTGCGCACGGGCATTCAGCGCGACGATCCCGAGAACGGCTACAGCCGCTTCCTCTACAACGGGCAGGTCTGCTATGCCCGAAGCCATTACTTCTCCCTGCGCTACAATTACGACGGCAATCTTCCCGTCCTGCATCTGCCCGAAAGCGTTGTGCTGACGCTTGGCGAGCAGGCGTGGTTCATCACCGACCAGATCGTCTCCTCGCTTGACGACGGCCTGACCGTGCGCTACTCCTACACGGGGAGCGGCGAGCGCGTTTACGACGGGAGCGAGGGCTTTGCCATCACGCCGGATCAGGCGGGCAGCTTCCGCTTGAACGTCTCGGTGGAGATCGCCGAGGAGGGCCGCATCGAAACGGTTGCACAATCCTCCCTTACGGTCAAGGTGGTGGAAAAGCGTGAGACGCTCTCGCTCACGGGTCTGATCCTTGGCGACAGCCGCATCTCGGACGGCATGACCGTCAAAACGCTGGCCAAGGCCCTTCCCAAAGTCACCTGGCTCGGCACGCGCCAGACGCGTGACGGAGACGCGATCATTCCCCACGAGGGACGCGGTGGCTGGAGCGCCGAGAATTACGCCACCGATCCGTCGGTCACCGTGGGTGGAGAGTTTACGCTGGAAAATCCCTTTTACGATCCTTCAACGGGTGCCTTCAGCTTTGCCTACTACATGAGCCAATACTATCCCACTGTCACTTCTCCCGACTTCGTGGTCATTCATCTTGGCGCGAACGACGGCTATTCCGAGAGCTCGGTGGAGCATCTTGAGACCATCGTGGAGTCGATCCGCGCCTTTGGTGCGTCGGTGGGCAAGAGCATTCGCGTGCTCGTGATGACCGAATACCGCTCGCCTGCCAAGGGCTATTACCTGACGCAGAGCAGCGACACCAGTCTCCTCTCCCTGCGCGAGAGGCAGTTTGCCTACTTTGCCTACCTGAACGAGGCCTTTGGCGAGCGCGAGGAGGAGGGAGTTTACCTTCTGCCCAATTACCTCTCGATCAACGGCTTCTCGGATCGCGTGGTGGAAACGGTAGAGACCGCAAACGGGGAGGAGAAGCGCATTACCGACGTGATCCATCTCGGCTCGCGCGGCTACGTCAAGGAGGCGGCGGTCATTCGCGCCTACCTGTACGCCATTTTTGCTTGATCATTACAATACATAGACAGAGGAAAAACGAAGCATGAGAAAGAATTTGAAGACCTGTGTGGAACGGGTGGAGGTCGGCGAGGCCTATACCCTGATCGATTGGAACCGCTACGACGTGATCGGAAGAACGGGTATGCAGCCCGACTTCAAGCACGCAAGATCGGCGCACGTTTGCGCATCCTGGCGCTATGCCGACCGCACGCGCGTGCGTATCCCCTTGGACGGAACGGATCTTTCGTCCTACCGCTACATGACCTTCTCGGCCTTTTCCGTGAAGGGCGCGGGGGGAAGCTTTTATCTGATGCTTGACACGAGCGAGGAGGGAAGCGGACACGACGGCTACGCCATCACCCTTCCCATCACCAAGGACGGCTGGAACGAGTATCGCATCGAGCTGCCCTTCCTGCACGCCGTTCGCCGCCCCTCGGGCTTTGGAAGCATCAAGCAGATCCTTCTGGATTGCGCCGTCGGCGGCCAGTCCAACAGCACCGAGACCGTGCTTTATCTGGACAATCTGACCGTTTGGCAGGGCATGGCTCCTCCGCTCTACGCCTCGATGCCTGAGCTGAAGGGCGCGGCAGCCTTTGCCAAGAGCGGTCGCTTTGCCATCGTCAATCGCTCCCGCATCGCCACCACCATCGACGGCAGCGACGCCAAGCCCTTTGAGCAAAACGGCATTCTCTGGATCCCCATGGCACCCGTGGCGGCAGGGATCGCCTATTCGGCCGTGGTGGATAACCTGGCGGGCACGCTCTCCTTTACCTACCGCCGCAAGAAGTACGTCTTCTCCGCCGGCTCCAACTGCATGACGGTCAACGGCGTTTCCGAGCATCTCGGCTTTATTCCCGGCAACATCAACGGCACGCTCTATTTTCCTGCCGAGTTTGTGCGCAACTTCTTCCATTGGCGTCAGCTTTACCAGCATCCGCTCGGGCTGATCGTCTTCTCCAACCGCCGCGCCATCTTTGACGGCGTCAAGGACGAGGCCACCGTATGGCAGCTCGTTGCCGACATGACCTTTGAGCGCCCCACGGGGCAGACGGTGCTGGACGATCTGCACCGCCGCTTCCCCAATCCTCTGCGCGGACGTCTCCTGCTCTCGCACGACGAGCTGATGCAGCTGCGCAAGCTGGCCAAGACCGATGCGACGCTTGGCGGCGATCTGGACGCGCTGAAGGCGCAGTACGGCGTGGGAAGCAAGTCCTACGGCCGCTCCTTTGCCGAGGCGTATGCCGGCGCTCCCGAAAAGGCAATGGTCGATGCGGCCGACGCATTGATCGCCTTTGCGCTGCTCTTCCGCCTTACGGGGGACAAGAAATACGGCGAGCGCGCCGCCGAGGAGGCAGAGGCTGTGGCAGGGCTTGAGCGCTTTACGGTGGGCTCGGTGCGCACCTTCGGCGACCTGACGCTGGGGCTGGCGATCGCCTACGACTGGTGTCACCATGTTTGGAGCGAGGCACGCAAGGCGACCGTGGAGCGCGGCATCTTGCGCAACGCGATGCGCCCGGGACTTGAGATCTATGACGGCAAGGGACAGATGTGGCAGACGGGAGGCTCTGCGGGCGCGATCGCCAACGCAGGTCTTTGCGCCGCGGCTCTGGCTCTGGCAGATGTCTATCCCGAAACGGCACTCCGCCTGCTCGACCGCATTCTGCGCAACGCAGAGCCCTGCTTTGCTCCCTACGCACCCGACGGAGGATATCCCCAGGGGGTCAGCGCGTGGGAATGCGCTACGCGCGGATTGGCACTCCTTTCGGCCATGCTGCAAAGAGCCTGCGGAAGTGACTACGGTCTTTCCTCGGCGCCCGGATTTGCGGCGACCGCGTATTTCCCGATCATGACCGAGGGTGCGGGTGGCTACTGGAATTTCCACAGCGTCTCCGCAGGCTTTGCGGATACCTCGATCCTGCCCTGGTTCCGTCTGCGGACGGGGGACGGCGTTCCTGCATGGATGCGCCGCCAGCAGATCCTGGCAGGGAAGAAGACCGTGCATCCCTTCGATCTGCTCTTTTACACGCCCGAGGAGGAGGGAGACGCTCCCTACCTGCCTCTTGACGCCGTTTATCGCAAGGCAGGCCTTGCCGTGATGCGCTCGGATTGGAGCGCTGACGCGATGACCGTTGGTCTGCACGGCGGACGCAACAATATTTCCGGCGGTGAGCTGGATGCCGGATGCGTGATCCTGGACTGCGCCGGTGAGCGCTTCTTCTCCGAGACGGGAGGCATCGAGGCTCTGCCTGCTATCCTGCGCCGCCGCGCCGAGGGTCAGAACACGCTGACGGTCGATCCGCCCGCATCTCCCGCCCCCGATCAGAACCCCGACGCCGAGGCAAGGCTGCTGATGGCGAAGGGAAGCCCCGACCGCGCCTTTGCGGTGGTGGACATGAGCGAAACGAACGACCGCATTCTGCGCGGAAAGCGCGGCGTGCTGCTTCTGGAGAACCGCAGCGTGGCCGTCATTCAGGACGAGCTTGTGCTGGACGGTGAGGGAGAGGTGGTCTGGAGCGCGTGGACCGAGGCCGAGGTCCTGCTCAATAAGAGCGGACGCATGGCAAAGCTTACGCGCAACGGAAAGACTTTGGTCTGCCGCCTGTGCGGTGTCGGCTCTCCCGCACGCTTTACGGCAGAGACCTATCCCGAGAGCGGCTTTACCCGACTGACGGTGCGCGTTTCCGTCAAGGAGCGCCTGCGCATGGCGGTGGTCTGCCGTATGCTCGCCGAGGGCGAGACGGGAAGCGAAAAGCACTATGACGTCATTCCCATGAGCCGTTGGGAGGAGGCGTGAGCGCTTTTTCCGCACGGAAAAGCAGCTTTGCCTTTGTTCCTCCATCCGGAGAACCTGGCGGGAACGGGGATTGCGATGGCCGATACGCTGATCGGCCGCCGCTGCCACCGCCGCAAGCGGGGGAGGGAAACGCCAACGGACGGACAAGAAAGAAAAAACAGGCCGTGTCATTGCTGACACAGCCTGTTTTTATGTTGCGGATGAAAAATTACTTTGCAGCCTTGATCGCGGCGGAGGTGCCGTAGTAGATCATGGCGCCGGACTTCTTGCAGACCCAATCCTCGGCCTTGTCGTCCTTCTCGTCGTTTGCGTACTCCTGGACCTTCTCCCAAGCGTCGTTTGCGTCGTCCTTGGACTCGAAGTAGATCACGGTAACGGTCTCAACCTTGTCGTCGATCTTAGCGGAGCCGGAGATAACGGTCTTCACGCCGTCAACGCCGAGGAGCTTCAGTGCGGTAGGAACAACGAAATTGTCCTTAGCGGCCGTGTAGCCGTTGTCCTTCAGTGCAGCGATAGCATCGTCGGGATCCTTGTTGGGGGTTGCGCAGGATGCGAGCATCGCAACGGACATGACGAGCACGAGTGCGAGAGCGATCAGTCTGAGCGTCTTTTTCATGGTGATTTCTCCTTTGAAGATAGTTGTTTTTGCGGAGGAGCTTTCCTCCGCATGCCCCCATTATAGCAGAAAAGTCCCGACTTGTCAAGAGCATGAAGTGTAAACTTTGTAAAAAAAACGCAGATCCTCTGATTTTCGAAAAAGGGAATAAAAATACAGAAAAAATGCAAAAAAAATCGGAAACGCTCTTGACAAATTTATAATACGGTGATATACTTACAGCAAATCGCGAATGTATGTTTATGCTTCTGCATCCGCGCTTGGAAATCGCAAAAAAAGGAGATCCCCCCATGAAAAAGAGAATTTTGACCTTAACGATGGCTATTCTGCTCGTCCTTTCGACGATGCTGGCCTTTTCCGCCTGTGAGCAGAAGGACGACGGCAAGTACGTTGTCGGTATCTGCCAGCTGATGCCTCACCCCGCGCTCGACGCCGCCACCCAGGGCTTTATGGACGCGCTGAAGCAGGAGCTTGGCGAGGAGAACGTCACCTTCCTGAACGAGAACGCTGCAAACGATGCGTCGGTTTGTACCACCATCATCACCAACCTCGTGAACAAGAACGTGGATCTGATCCTGGCCAACGCAACCCCTGCGCTGACGGCAGCCGTGAACGGCACCGCCAAGATCCCGGTCCTCGGCACCTCCATCACCGAGTACGGCACTGCCCTTGGCCTTGAAGACTTTGACGGCACGGTCGGCGGAAACGTTTCGGGCACGAGCGATCTCGCTCCCCTGGAGCAGCAGGCGCAGGTCATTCTCGAGCTCTTCCCCGAGACCAAGTCCGTTTCTATGCTCTACGCCATCGGTGAGGCAAACTCCCGCTACCAGGTAAAGGTCATCACCGAGTTCCTGGAGAGCAAGGGCATTACCGTTTACGACAGAGGCTTTACGGACTCCAACGACGCCATGAGCGTTGCCAAGGAGGCTGCAAAGGCTGACGTGATCTACATTCCCACCGACAACACGGCCGCAGGCTGTGCGCAGGCCATCGGCAGCGTCATTGGCGACACGCCCCTGATCGCAGGCGAGGAGGGCATTTGCTCGGGCTGTGGCGTGGCTACCCTGACCATCAGCTACTATGACCTTGGCGTGACCACCGGCAAGATGGCTGCCAAGATCCTCAAGGGCGAGGCCGACATCTCCGAGATGGCGATCCAGTATGCCGAGAACTTCACCAAGAAGTACAATCCCGTCAGATGCGCAGAGCTTGGCATCGATACCGCCGCACTTGAGGCTGCAGGCTACGTGGCGATCGAGATGCCCGAGGAAAACTGATCGGACAAGGACAATAACATTCTACCGCTGCCGGGGCTATGCCTCGGCGGCGTTGGTCTTATGAAAGGAACAATATTATGCAAGTCATACTTCAATGGCTCGGAACGCTGCCGGGTGCCGCAGGGCAGGGCCTCGTTTGGGGCTTGATGGCGATCGGCCTGTATATCACCTATAAGGTGCTGGATCTTGCAGACCTTACGGTGGACGGCTCGATCTGCACGGGAGCGGCGGTCTGCGCCGTGCTTCTCACCAGCGGCGTCAACATCTGGCTGGCTATGCTTTGCGCCCTTCTGGCGGGCATGCTTGCCGGTCTTGTCACGGGCTGGCTGCACACCGTGTTTGGTATTCCCGCGATCCTTGCGGGCATTCTGACCCAGCTGATGCTCTGGTCGGTCAACCTGCTCGTCATGAGTGGCAGTGCGATCGTGCCCATCACGCGTCTCAAGTACGCCGACAAGGTGCTGATCACCTCGGGCGATACCGATATCTATCGCACCATCGTGATCCTGGCCGTTTTCGTTTCGGTCATCGTGGCGGCGCTCTACTGGTTCTTCGGAACCGATTTCGGAGCCTCCCTCCGCGCAACGGGCAACAATCCCGAGATGTCCCGTGCGCAGGGCATCAACACCAATCTCACCAAGGTCTTCGGTCTGTCGCTCTCCAACGGCATCGTGGCGCTCGCCGGAGCGCTTCTTGCCCAGCAGCAGGGTGCGGCCGAGATCAATATGGGACGCGGTGCCATCGTTATCGGACTTGCCGCCATCATCATCGGCGAGGCCCTGTGCCCGAGGCTTGTCACCAACTTTGCGATCCGCTTGCTTTGCGTGGCGGGCGGCGCGATCATCTATTGGTTCGTCTTCCAGACCGTGGTCTTCCTGGGCCTGCCCAGCGAGCTGCTCAAGATGCTGTCTGCCCTCGTGGTGGCCTGCTTCCTGGGTATCCCTTACGTCAAAAAGACCTATTTCTCCAAGAAAAAGAAGACGGAGGTGAAGCGGCATGCTTGAGATCAAGAACATTTGCAAGACCTTTAATGCCGGTACCGTCAACGAAAAGTGCGTCTTCGACGGCCTTTCCTTAAAGCTTGAGGAGGGTGACTTCGTTACCGTCATCGGCGGAAACGGAGCCGGAAAATCCACCATGCTCAACATCGTTTCGGGCGCGTACACGCCCGATGAGGGAAGCATCTCGATCGACGGCGTGGACGTGACGCGTCTTCCGGAATACAAGAGAGCCAAGTATATCGGCCGCGTCTTCCAGGATCCCCGTATGGGCACGGCCACCGATATGTGGGTAGAGGAGAATTTGGCGGTAGCCGATCGCCGCGGAATGCGCCGCGGACTGCGTTGGTCCATTACCAACAAGGATCGCGCACGCTACAAGCAGGTGCTTTCCACGCTTGGTTTGGGTCTTGAGGATCGCCTTTCCACCAAGATGGGACTGCTTTCGGGCGGTCAGCGCCAGGCGGTCACCCTTCTGATGGCCGCGATGAAGAAGCCGAAGCTCCTCCTGCTCGACGAGCATACGGCGGCGCTCGACCCCAAAACGGCGGCAAAGGTGCTGGAGATCACCGACAAGCTGATCTCCGAGAACAAGCTTACCGCACTGATGGTCACGCACAATATGCGCGACGCCATCACGCACGGAAACAGACTGATCATGATGCACGGCGGAAGGATCATTCTCGACATTCGCGGAGAGGAGAAGAAGAAGCTGACCGTTGAGGCACTTCTCGAGCAATTCTCCAAGACCAGCGGAAGCGAGTTTGCCAGCGACCGCGCACTGCTCTCTTAACGCAACGAAAAAACCGTTTCTCGCAAGGGAACGCCTCGGACAGGATCCGACGGCGTTCCTTTTTTTTGCTTTTTCGGAGAAGGGGCTTGCCCCTTTTCCTTTGTTAATGTTGCACAAAAAATGGCATCTTGTTTTGACTATCAAAAAAATATAAGCCAAAATTGTCTTCTCATGCGCACAAAATGACTTGCATTTGCTTTTTTCATGTGCTACCATACAGGTGTAGGGAGAATGCATTTGGCTCTCCCACCTCTCTCTCGATCGGTGCCCAAGCGGCGCGGATCGCTTGATCGCCGCAAGGCTTGAAGGCAGATGCTTTCTGCTTTCCTCGCGGCACCTTGTCTATTCCGCAAACGGCCGCGTGCCCCCTTGCTCACGGTACGGAAAAGGTGGACTTTTAGCGTTTGATCCACCAAGGATATCCTCCTCTGCGCTTTTGCACACCCCTTGCTTAAGCGTGGAGGAGGCCAAACGCTCCCGCGCGTCGCGCGTGATCCGGTTCGTATAATTTCGCGTCCGAGAACGCGATATTATAAATTTTTTTAAGGAGGATTTTCAATATGAAAATCAAACGCTTGTCTATCCTTCTGGCGTTGGTCATGATCCTCTCCGCATTTGCAGGAACCTTTACGATTTCTGCAGACGGCGAAGCCGCTGCCAAGCCCTGGAAGGTTGGCGAAACCACCTATGCAACGCTGAAAGAGGCCTTTGAGGCAGCTGAAGCGGATGCAACCATCTACCTGACCGAGGATGCTACCCTCAGCGAAGGTGTGACCATCACCAAGAACCTCAAGATCGAGGGCGTTCAGAAGGACGGCGTCAACCCGACGCTTGCCATGAGCAAGGGTCTGCAGATCCGTTCTGTCGTTACCATCACGAACGTCGATCTCGCCTTTGACGGCGCTGAGGAGTGGTTCTGCGTTTTCGTTGACGGCAACAGTGTAGCAAACCCGCACCTGACGATGATCGGTTGTGACATTCACGGTATTTACAATAAGGGCGGATCCTCCCTTGGCTTCTTCCGCGTTCGTAAGACCGGTACCCTGACGCTCAAGGATTCCACCCTCACGGTTGACGAGGGAAGCCCCAAGATGCAGTTCGGCTTCGTTGCTGACCAGGGCGGCGAGACCATCAACCTCGAGAACGTGGTTGTTAACTGCCCTAACCCCAACGTATTTGACGATCAGAAGGGCAGCCTCACCATCAACCGCACCGGCTACAACACCGAGAACAACACTCTCTACTACGGCAATTCCGCTTGCGATGCAACCGCTGCTGACCAGGGATACGTTTTCCGCGTTGGCGACGTGAAGGCCGCTTTTGCTGATGGCAATATGGACGGCTACTTCACCGACCTTGCATCTGCTGCTGCAAAGGCCGCAGAGGCAAAGCAGCCCGTTTACATGCTGGCAGATTACACTATGGAAGAGGCTTACGCGCTCACCGCAGACCTCACCATCGTCAGCCGCCTTGGCGCTACCTACAAGCTGACCGTTCCCGCAGGCAAGGAGTTCACGGCTACCGCAGCCGATGCTACTCTTGCATTTGTCGGCATGAACGTTGTTGCCGAGGATAAGCTCGCTACCCTCGCAGCAACCAACACTCTCGTGGTTGAGAACACCGGCGTTAAGCTGACCGGTGACCTCGCTGCCACCGGCGCAGCCGTTAAGACCGCAGGCGTAGTTGCCATCAACGGTGTGGTTGCTGACAAGAGCGATGACGAGAGCCTCGTTGTACTCGTTCAGAACGGCGATCTTTACAAATTGGCAAACCTCGACCTTGCTGTTAAGCAGGCAGTAGCAGGTGATACCATTTACCTCAAGGGCGTAGTCGTTGGCGACACCACCCTCCAGATGAGAGACATCACCGTTACCAGCATTGGTGCGGAGAAGGCAACCATCAACTTCGACCGCGGCGGCAATTGGTGCTACCTTGACGGTCACGTCATCTTCAGAAACCTGA
Source organism: Clostridia bacterium (assembly GCA_017507905.1). Lineage (GTDB taxonomy): Bacteria > Bacillota > Clostridia > Oscillospirales > CAG-272 > UMGS1865. The sequence continues at coordinate 21,421 of JAFWAA010000034.1, forward strand.
AGATCGTTGAGGTCAACGTTTACCAGGACGGTGTCTTCACCATTGGTGATAAGGTTGACGGTGTGAACCCGCGCGTTGAGTTTGACAACGTGGATATCCTCCTGACCTCCGGTAAGACCGGTGGCGCAAATGCTCACGTCGGTCTGTTCCGTCTGCGCGCAGACGGCTCGAACGGCAAGGGCGAGGTTCCCATGTACGTTACCCTTAAGGATTGTACCATTAAGGTGACCGGAAACTATACGACTGCCATTGGAACCGGCGGTATCTTCGTTATCGCGAAGAAGACCAGTGCTGCTGAGATCCAGGTCATCAACACCGTCATCGATCTCTCCGAGTGCAAGCAGGCAGGCTACTCTGTGGTTGGTTACCAGAGCGTGCTGAATGATCTCTCTTCCTTCAAGATCACCTATGAGAATTCCGCTGTATTCCTCGGCGAGGGCACCGAGATCTACGCTAAGATCAACGGCGCAACTCCCGCTTACACCACCACTCCCATGCCCACGGTCTACAAGACCAGCAACGGCAACGTGGACTACTACACCGTCGTTCTGGAGAACGGCGAGAGCTTCACCTTCCCCGTAATCAACGGCGTGAACGGTGAGACCGGTCCCGAGGGCCCTGCAGGCGAGAACGGCACCAACGGCACCAACGGTGTTGACGGTGAGAAGGGCGACAAGGGCGACAAGGGCGACAAGGGCGACAAGGGTGACAAGGGTGACACCGGTGCTACCGGCGCAGCAGGCGCTAACGGTGCCGACGGTGCTAACGGCGCTGACGGTGCTGACGCTCCCGCAGGCATCTACGTTACCGCACTTGTGATCGCAGTGATCGCTATTCTGGGCGAGATCGCTCTCGTAGCAGTCATGCTCAAGAAGAAGAACTGATTTTTCCCTTTCGGGTAAGGCTTGGATCCTGATCTGAGTCTTCCCCTACCCAACAGGGTGGAGCAAATGCAGATCTGCATTTGCTCCACCCTCCGTTTTTTTTCTTCCGCAGGGCAGGGGTTTTCCTGTTTTCGCTCGGAGCTGCGGCTTGCTTTTTTTCTTCCCTCAAATCCGCAACAATTGTCCGAAAATCGGCACAAAATGACTTGAACTTGTATATTTCATATGATATGATACTGTTGAGGGGGACTATATTCCGTGAAGATGACGTTGCGCGCACGCAAAACCGTTATCCGCGGAGGGAACCCAAAAAACAAATTGGAGGATCACCATGAAAGCAAGAAATCTTTCCATGCTTCTGGCTCTGGTTATGATCCTGTCTGCCTTTGCAGGCACGTTCACGATCAGCGCAGAGGAAGCCCCCGGCGTTTTTGAAGTTGACGGAAAGTTCTACAACGATTTCACGTCCGCTTGTGAGGCCACACCTCCCGGAGGCACCCTTTTGGTACACAAGGATTATACCATTCCCAAGGGAAATGATTCCGACCCCTATTACTGGCTCTATGATGCCGTGATCGAGGGCGTGCAGAAGCCCGACGGATCTTATCCGACGCTGAAAACCCATATGCGTTATCACCGCATTTACTGCATGGGTGAGTGCACTTGGAGGAATCTGAATTTCCTGTTCAACGACGTGATCCAGAGCAGCGTTTTCCTGGTCTCCAACGTGGGTAAGGACGGCTCGGTCTACTCCGAGGAGTCCAAGATGGTCATGGAGAACGTCAACATGATCCTGCACAGCACCAGTGCTTCCGATGCAGAGATCCCCGGCTCGGTCTTCCGTCTCTATCACAGCAACACCTCCGCACACCTGAAGAATTGCACGGTCACCGTTCCGTCGACCTATTCCAACCCCTTCGGCAAGGCGTCCGGTGTGTTTATGATCTTCAAGGGCGTTGAGAACGCTACGCTGACGCTGGAGAACACCACGGTCGATGCCTCCGAGGCAGGAAGCGGCATCTGCGTGCTGTATAGCCAGAATCCCAACAACAAGCTGATCATTCGCAACTCCACGCTCAACTCCGGTCCCGACTCCCCGATCTCCGATCCTTACGATCTGGACGTGGAGTACGTTGGAACCAACCGCATCAACGGACAGCTCATCGCTACCGAGGATATGCTCGGTGACGAGGTCGCTGACCGCAAGGCCCGCAAGGAGGGCTACGTTGCCCGTATCGGTGCAGGTAAGGACGCCATCGGTGAGGACGGATCCTTCCCGGGCTACTACAAGTCGGTTGCCGAGGCCGTAGCCGCCGCAGCCGCTATGCTGGGCAGCAATACCGAGGAGGGCGAGGTGCCGCAGCCTGAGGTCGTTCTGATCGCCGACACCGCCGAGCAGAACGTGCTTACGCTTCCCGGGATCCTCTTCAACGGTAACGGACGCACCCTGACCGCACCCGGCTTTTTGAAGTCGGCAGACGGAGATCTGACCGTCAAGGATCTTAACCTGATTTCCGCCGCAGACGGCCCCATGCTTGAGGTCACGTCGGCGACCGGTGCGATCACGATCGATAAATCCACCTTTACCTCTACCGGCGCAGCTCCCGTGGCCTACGTGGTCAGCAACGCCGATATGACGGTTAAGAAGTCTTCCTTGGCCGTAACGCACGAGACCTGCGACAAGAGCCTCTTCTCGATCTCGGGCGGCGCGGATCTGACGCTGACGGACGTAACCGTCGACACGCTTGAGAGTGCTCCCGCGCTTTCCCTGGTCGAGGTGCTCAGCGAGGAGGGAAGCACGGTCCTTCTGGAGAAGAAGACCTCGATCAAGGTGGGCAAGAACGGACTTGCCTCTACCAGCAAGGGCGCGAACGTGTTCAGCGTTCTTGGCGATTCCATTCTCTCGGCTGAGGGTGATGCCATTTCTCTTCCTGCCGAGGCAGGCGCATGGACGATTTCCGTCAACGGCAAGGCACAGGTCGCCTCGGTTCGCAACACCGCGATCCTTGCAAGCTCTGCCGGCACGACCGTAACGGTTGGCGGAACGGCGATCGTTACCGGCGCACGTGACGCCATCAACGCCGCAGGCGAGGGTGTTCGCGTAGTGGTCGAGAGCGGTGCTACCGTCGCGTTGACGCAGTATTCGACGAACAACGCAGCCGTCAATCTCAGCGGTAAGAATGCCGCTCTGGACACCAAGGGCACGATCAGCGCAACCAAGCGCGGAAGCGCGATCAAGGCGCTCGGCGAGAACGCTTCGGTCATCATCAGAAGCGGAATGCTCAGCGGCGAGATGACCGTTGGCAGCACGGACAAGGCTGCTACGCTGATCTTCATGGCAGGTGAGCTTGCCGTGACCGACGGCGAAAACGTGGCCGCCATTACCGTGGCAAACGGTGCGGCATATCTCCTCTCCGGTAAGATCAGCGGCGGTACCATGGCCGTGGATGCCGAGACGGATACCGTTTATCCCGAGGGAACGACCGAGCTCGTCTTCAATGATTTCTATGAGAATGCTCCCGTCATGGGAGAGGTCACCATGCGTATGAACGAGGGCAGCCTCGGTATGCGCTTCTCCTCCATGATCAGCGCAGACATCATCGCCTATGCCGAGCTGCTCAAGGGCATCGGCCTGGTCCGGGACTACGAGTTCGGCACGCTGATCGCACGCTCCACGGTGCTTCGCAACGTGGATATGACCGTGGCAGATATGACCGAGGCAGGCGTCATTTACGCACAGGTCAAGGCAGCTGCAGGTATTGTCGAGGCCGAGGACGGCTCGAAGACGTATACGGCTGCAGTGATCAACTTCTCGGATGACCACCTGGGATCCTCCCTCACCGCACGCGCATACATCAAGTACACCCTGACCACCGGCGATATCCTCTACGTTTACGCCGAGGATCGCACCGAGGCGGTCTCCATGGGCGAGCTTGCACAGAAGTGCCTGGCAGACGTGGTTGACGAGTCCGCAGAAGGCTACCGCAACCCGGTTCAGGAGTTCTATGAGGCAGACGAGGACGGCTGGTACGAGCTGGTTCAGGATACGGCTTACTCTCCTTACTCCAAGGAGCAGCAGGCGGCCCTCAAGCTGATCGTTGAGAACGCAGACCTTTAATTGGAAAAGGGAGGAATGAACATCATGAAAAAGCTTCTTACCCGCGCGCTTCTCGCGCTGATGCTGGTTGCCATGCTTGCAACCGTGATCGCTTGTCAGAAGGATCCCGTTGATCCCGCCCAAACCGACCCTGTGACCGATCCCGTGACCGATCCTGTGACCGATCCTGCGACCGATCCCGAGACCGATCCCGAGACCGAGCCCGACACCACCGACGAGCCCTTCGTGGACACGACTGTGGACGACACGGTAGACGATATTTTCTAAATGCAATACAATGGGAGCCCCTCCGCACGGAGGGGCTCCTTTTTTGATGGACGGTTTTGTGCATCTTGCACAATTTGAAGTTTCCTTTTCTTCGAAATCCGCCAATTGCTTTTTGCTTTCCCTCGTGTTATAATAAAGTGGTAGTTGATTTTGTTCAACCTGCGGTGGAATTCGGCGCTTGCCGAGGTACATCTTTTGCAAATCGAAATAATATTTGCCGATGGGCAAATCATTATAAAAAAATAAGGAGGATTTTCCAGATGAAAATCAAACGCTTGTCCTTCCTGCTTGCGCTTGTTCTGATCCTGTCTGCCTTTGCAGGCACGTTCACCATCAGCGCAGAGGGCGAGGACGCCGCCGCAAACGCTTGGGAAGTTGCCGCAAAGACCTACGCAACCTTCCAGGAGGCGATCGACGCCGCCCTTCCCGGCGACACCATCTACCTGATTGCCGACTACACACAAACCGGTGACGTCGATATCAAGAAGGACCTCACCATTGAGGGCCGCACGAAAGCAGACGGAACTCCCCCCGTCTTCACGCACGCTCCCGCTTGGGACGTCATCAGCATTGGCGACATGGATGATCCCGATGCCGCTTGCACCGTCGTGTTCAAGAATTTTGACTACAACACGGTCAACCTCAAGCAGTCCGGCTCGATCTACGTGCGCAGAGATTCCTCCTTCACCATGGAGAATATGAACATCGTGATGGGCGTTGGCACGGGCGCTCACTATCCCACCAAGGGTCTTGTCCGTCTCTACGGCGGTAACAACGACCTGACCTTTAAGAACTGCACGATCACTTGCCCCCCCAGCGCAGCACCTGTATGCAACCCCGGAGTCGTGTCTTTGGATAAAGAGACCTCCGCCAACAACACGGTTATGTTTGACGAATGCCGGGTGGATTTCTCGATGTCTACCACTCCCTACTATCTGCTCCAATCCGCCATTGAGGTTGCACCTACAAATACGCTGATCCTGCGCAACAGCACCGTCAAGACGCCCGACAGCGTGGATTTCCCCATCGCACAGGGTGAGCTTCCTCACAACGGAACCGGAACGCAGTTCAAGAACCAGGTGATGTTCACCGGTACGGTCGACTACCGCGGAACCAACACCGTCAATGGTGTGACCACCACGCACGCTGACGTTGACTACCTCATTTACGATAACCAGGCAAGAGAGCAGGGCTACGTTGCCCGCGTTGGCGACATAAAGGACGCCATCATTCTCAAGGATGACGGTACTGCCGAGCTCATTGGCTACTACAAGGATATCGTTGAGGCCTGCAACAAGGCTCTTCCTGCCGCAGAAGGCGAGAAGCAGAAGACGGTTTACCTGATCAACGACGTTACCGTTGACGGCATTCTTGAGCTTCCCACCGCTACCATCGACGGTCAGAGCAGAACGCTGACTGCTCACCGCATCTACAAGAAGGTTGACGCAGATCTTCTGGTTACCAGCCTGAATATCGTCACCACCACCGAAAACCCCATTTTCCAGATGAACGGAGATAGCGAGAATGCTACGGCTCCCTCCTCTGCGAAGTTCACCAAGTGTACCTTCACCACCAATCAGAAGGTTCCTTACGCGTACTTTGTACAGCAGTGCAACATGATCCTTGACCGTTGCACCATCAACATCACCAATGCAGATTGCGATAAGCCCATCTTCCGTCTGGATAAGGGCGCTGACGTGACGCTGCAGGGCTCTACCGTTGACGTGGCAACCTCCGCGCCCAAGCTGATCGGCTTTGACGTCGTCAACGACGGCGGCTCCATCATCACCCTCAAGAGCAACACCAAGGTCGCTCTTGGCGCAACCGTGCTTACCTCCTCCAGCAAGAGCAACACCACTCTCGTGGTGAACGAGAGAGCTTCTCTCTCCACCGCAAACACCGATGCGATCGTTGTTCCCGCAGAGGCTACCGGTTGGGTACTGACCATCGGCGGCACCGCAGAGATCACCGCTGCTAAGGGTGTTGCGATCACCGTAAACGCACCCAACATGGCCGTTACCGTTGGCGGTAGTGCCAAGGTTTCCGGTACCGAGGCCGCTCTCCACGCTGCTGCTGCAGGCGTTGTCTTCACCGTTGAGTCGGGTGCAACCCTTGAGATGCCCAGCCATGCAAAGAGCAATGCAACCGTTCTTCTTGAGGGCGAAGGCTCCAAGCTGGTCTCCAGCGGAACCATTACCGCTCTGAAGACCACCGCTACCGTATTTTCCATCGAGCTTGCCGGTGCAAACACCAGCGCGCTGATCAAGGGCGGAACGGTCAACAATGCCGTATCCGTCGGTACTGCCGATGCTGCCGCTGCCTTCGTGATGACCGGCGGTAAGATCGTGGCTCAGGAAAGAGCTGCTTCCGCGGTCATTCTGACCAACGGCTCTGCCGATATCCTCAGCGGTACGCTCTCCGGTGGTGCTGCTGCGATCTCCGGTCAGAAGGAGGTTGCTTACGCAGAGGGAACCACCGAGATCACCCTTAACGAGCTCTACTCCTATTCTCCCGTAACCGTTGGCACGTCCATGCGTATGAATGACGGTAGCCTTGGTATGCGCTTCACCTCCTCGGCAGAGGCTGCTGCAGTAGCTTATGCAAAGGCACTCAAGGAGGCCGGTGCAATTGCCGACTACGAGTTTGGTACGCTGATCGTTCGTGCTACCGAGGTTCGTCAGAGAGAGATGACCGTTGAGGCTTTCTCCGCTGAGAACATTGTTCACGCTGCCGTTACGGCAAAGGACGGTATCGTTGTCGCAGAGGACGGCTCGATCACCTACACCGCAGCCGTGATCAACTTCACCGAGGATAACATGGGAACAAGCCTCACTGCCCGTGCATACCTGAAGTACACGCTGATCGACGGATCTGCTCTCTACGTTTACGCCGAGGATCGCACCAATGGTATCTCCATCGGTGAGCTTGCACAGCAGTGCCTGGCTGACGTGGTTGACGAGTCCGCAGAGGGCTACCGCAACCAGGTTCAGGAGTTCTACGAGGCTGACGAGGACGGCTGGTACGAGCTGATCGAGGAGACCGCTTACTCTCCTTACTCCAAGGAGCAGCAGGCCGCTCTCAAGCAGATCGTCGAGCTTGCAGACCTCTGATTTGAAGAAGGAGGAATACGAACATGAAAAAGCTTCTTACTCGCGCGCTTCTCGCGCTTATGCTGGTTGCTATGCTTGCAACCGTGATCGCCTGCACGGACGATCCCGTTGATCCCGTTGAAACCGATCCCGTGACCGATCCTGTGACCGATCCTGTGACCGATCCCGCAACCGATCCCGAGACCGATCCCGAGACCGAGCCCGATACCACCGACGAGCCCTATGTGGACACGACTGTGGACGACACGGTAGACGATATTTTCTAATTGAATCAACCGACAAAAGGGGCTGCCTCAAAACCTTGAGGCAGCCCCGATTGCGTAAAAGGCGGTTGCGTGGCGCAACGCAAAAGCTACGGGGTATCGGTTGAATGCTATCCGCATTCGCCGATACCCCGATCTTTACGTGTCTTATTTCTTTCTTATTTCAGCATACCGCGGAGGATCTCGGAAGCGGCAGAAAGTGCCTCGTTGATCTTGGCTGCGTCCTTACCGCCCGCCATAGCGTTGTCGGGGCGTCCACCGCCCTTACCGCCGGTGACGGCGGCAACTGCGCCAACCAGCTTTCCGGCGTGTGCGCCTGCCGCAACGGCGTTCTTGCCTGCGATGGCGAGAAAATTGACCTTGCCGTTGCCTGCAACGGCGAGAACGGCCACCACGTCGTCGTAGCGTGCCTTGATCTCATCGGCCAGCGAGCGTGCGGCGTCGAGCTGCATACCCTCGGGGCAGGCGGTCACGAGACGAACGCTGCCAACGGTTACGGCGTTTGCCATAATGTCATCCAGCTTGGAGGCGGCAATCTTTGCGTTGAGCGCGTCGATCTCCTTCCTCATGGAGGCAAGCTCTGCCTGCAGCTGTGCGGCTCTGTGCGCAAGCTCTGCGGGCTTCTGCACCTTCAGCTCCTTGGCCGCATCGGTGATCAGGGAGTCCTTCTCGTGGAGAAGGGCCAGAACACCGCGTCCCGTCACGGCCTCGATGCGGCGTACGCCTGCGGCCACGGAGGACTCGGAAACGATCTTGAACAGACCGATCTTGCCTGTATTATCGACGTGCGTACCGCCGCAAAGCTCGATGGAGCGATCGCCCATGCGAACGACGCGAACGGTCTTGCCGTACTTCTCGCCAAAGAGCGCCATAGCGCCCAGCTTCTTTGCCTCGTCAATGGGCATCTCGGTCATCGAGCCCACGCCTGCGTTCATGATGTCGGCGTTGACCTGGCCCTCCACCATCTCGATCTCCTGCTTGGTCAGGGGGGCGAAATGGGTGAAGTCAAAGCGGCAGACCTTGTCGGAAACGTAGGAGCCTGCCTGCTCAACGTGCGTGCCCAGCACGTTGCGGAGCGCGGCCTGGAGCAGGTGGCAAGCGGAGTGGTTGCGCATGATGGACAGGCGGCGGATAACCTCTACACAAACCTTTACCGTGTCACCCACCTTGAGGGTTCCCTCGTGTACGGTGGCCAGATGAATGTATACGCCGTCCGATTTTTGCGTGTCGTTAACGGACACCATCAAGCCGTCTGCGGTGATGGCACCCGTGTCACCGATCTGTCCGCCGCCCTCACCGTAGCAGGGGGTCTTGTCCAGGATCACGGTGACGTCGCCCTCGGAGACCTCGTTTACGGAGAGATCGTCCACGATCAGGGCGATCACCTTTGCCTCGCACGCCTTCTCGGTGTATCCCACGAACTCGGTCTTGGGAAGCTCGTCGAGCAGGCTCTTGGAGCTGTCACTCCAGCCGCTGATGTTGGCGCGAGCCTCACGGGCGCGGATCTTCTGCTCCTGCATCAGCTCGGCAAAGCGGGCCTCCTCGATGGAGAGTCCTGCCTCCTCGGCGATCTCACGGGTGAGGTCAATGGGGAAGCCGAAGGTGTCGTACAGCTTGAAGACGTCCTCGCCTGCAAGTGCTGTATTGCCTGCGGCCTTGCACTCCTCGATCATGCCGCCGAGAATGGAGAGGCCTGCATCGATGGTTGCGTCAAAGCGCTCCTCCTCCATGGAGAGCACCTTGCGGATATAGTCGGCCTTGGCCGAAAGCTCGGGATATGCGCCACAGCTCTCCTCGATGGCCACGTTGACCATATCCACGAGGAAGGCGTGGTTGATGCCGAGAAGCTTTCCGTGACGGCAGGCACGGCGAATGATGCGGCGAAGCACGTAGCCGCGGCCCTCGTTGGAGGGAATCACGCCGTCCGAGATCATGAACATCGCGCTTCTGGTGTGGTCGGTGATGACGCGGATGGAAATATCGTTGTCCTTATCCTCGCCGTAGGCCTTTCCTGCGATCTCGCAGACCTTATCCAGCACCTTGCGAATGGAATCCACCTCGAACATATTGTCCACACCCTGCATAACGCAGGCCAGACGCTCAAGACCCATACCGGTATCGATATTCTTCTGCGTCAGCTCCTCGTAGGTGCCGTCGCCCATGTTGTTGAACTGGGAGAAGACGTTGTTCCAGATCTCCATAAAGCGGTCGCAGTCGCAGCCGGGCTTGCAGTCAGGATCGCCGCAGCCGTACTTTTCGCCGCGGTCGAAATAGATTTCGGAGCAGGGACCGCAGGGGCCGGAGCCGTGCTCCCAGAAGTTGTCGGCCTTGCCCATCTTGATGACTCTCTCGGCGGGAACACCGATGACGTCGATCCAGAAGCGGTAGGCCTCGTCGTCGCCCTCGTAAACGGAGGGCCAAAGGAGCTC
>JAFWAA010000035.1 GCA_017507905.1 Clostridia bacterium
ATGTTTGAAAAGGGTCTGGTCTTCCGTGACACCGCGCTCGTCAACTACTGCCCCAGCTGCAAGGTCGTGCTTTCCAACGAGGATTCCCAGGGCGGAAAATGCGATATCTGCCACAGTGACATCGTGCAGAAGTCCAAGGCCGTTTGGTATCTGCGCATCACGGCCTACGCCGACAAGCTCCTGCAGGGCCTTGAGGACGTGGACTACCTGCCCAACATCAAGCAGCAGCAGGTCAACTGGATCGGCAAGTCTACCGGCGCATTCGTCAACTTCTCCCTCAAGGAGTGCGACGAGAAGCTCCGCATTTACACCACCAGATGCGATACGCTCTACGGCGTGACCTTCATGGTCATCGCGCCTGAGCATCCCATCATTCAGAAATACCGCGAGCAGATCCGCAACATCGATGCGCTTGACGCTTACCGCGAGGAATGCGCCAAGAAGACCGAGTTTGAGAGAACCCAGCTGGTCAAGGAGAAGACCGGTGTTTGCATCGACGGTCTGACCGCGATCAACCCCGTTAACGGCAAGGAGATCCCGATCTACATTTCGGACTACGTGATGATGGGCTACGGCACGGGCGCCATCATGGCCGTTCCCGCACACGACGAGCGCGACTGGGCGTTTGCCAAGAAGTTCGGCATCGACATCATTGAGGTCATCAAGGGCGGCGACATTACCAAGGGTGCCTACACCGGTGACGGTGAGATGGTCAATTCGGGCATTCTCAACGGACTGACCAACAAGAAGGATTCCATCGCCAGAATGCTTGCGCATCTTGCCGAGCAGGGAATTGGCGAGGAGGGCGTTCAGTATAAGATGAAGGACTGGGCCTTCAACCGCCAGAGATACTGGGGCGAGCCCATTCCAATCGTCCACTGCGAGCATTGCGGAATCGTTCCCGTACCCTACGAGGAGCTTCCTCTGCGCCTGCCCGAGGTCAAGAACTTTGAGCCCGGCGAGGGCGGTGAGAGCCCCCTGGCCAAGATTCCCGCATTCGTCAACTGCAAGTGCCCCAAGTGCGGCGGCGACGCCAAGCGTGAGACCGATACCATGCCGCAGTGGGCAGGATCCTCCTGGTACTTCCTGCGCTATATCGATCCCAAGAACGAAAACGCCTTTGCCGATCCCGAGAAGCTGAACTACTGGATGCCCGTGGATTGGTACAACGGCGGTATGGAGCACGTGACCCGTCACATGATCTACTCCCGCTTCTGGCACAAGTTCCTTTACGATCTCGGCGTCGTGCCTTGCGCAGAGCCTTATGCCAAGAGAACGGCACAGGGTCTGATCCTCGGTCCTGACGGAGAGAAGATGTCCAAGTCCAAGGGCAACGTGGTTGACCCCAACGACGTGGTCGACGTTTTCGGCGCTGACGTTCTCCGTACCTACGTCCTCTTTATGGGCGATTACGGCAGTGCCGCGCCCTGGAACGAAAGCTCGATGAAGGGCTGCAAGAGATTTTTGGAGCGCGTAGCCGATCTTTACGATCTGGCATCGGGCAACGGCGTGACGCCCAAGCTTGAGACCGCCTTCCATAAGACGGTCAAGAAGGTTTCCACCGACATCGAGGAGATGAAGTTCAACACGGCGATCGCCGCCATGATGGCCCTCATCAACGAGATCTACGAGGTCAAGGCCCTGACGCGTGACGAGCTGAAGATCCTGGTCCGTCTGCTTTGCCCCTTCGCTCCCCACCTTTCCGAGGAGCTTTGGGAGATGCTTGGCGGCGAGGGCCTCTGCTCGCTGGCCGCATGGCCCGAGTGGGATGAGGCCAAGACGGTGGAGAGCGCGGTCGAGGTTGCCGTGCAGATCAACGGCAAGGTCCGCTCCACGGTCGTTCTTCCCCTCAACTGTCCCGCCGCCGAGGCGATCGCCACGGCCAAGCAGGACGCAAGGATCGCTGCTGCGATCGAGGGCAAGACGGTCGTCAAGGAGATCAGCATTCCCAACAAGATCATCAATATCGTCGTTCGCTAAGACGAAGCCTGCTATTTTTTGCGAGGGGAGGAAATCTGCATGAAGGGCTCAGCCGTCGTTTTGTCCTCTGACCGTCTCTTTTCGGAGATGCTGATCGCGGAGTTTGACTTTTTGCAGATCCCCGTTCGCGCGACCGCGGATCCGAGCGATATCCATGGCGCCGAATTGGTGCTTTGGGATATGGACACGGTGCACGCTCCCCAAAGGGGGCGCACCCTTCACCTGATCGGCTTTACCAAAAGCTCGGCGCTTTCCGCAAACCATGCGGGCAGGGAATGCACCCTCGTTTTGCGCCGTCCCTTTGAGCTTCGGCTTTTGCGTCGGGAGATCGACAATCTTTGGAATTCTTCCGACAAAGGGAGAGAAAAAAACGCCTCCGCGCAGGAAGCGCCTGTGGAGAGGACGGAGCTTTTTCTGGACACGGCACGCGAGGCGCTTTGCTTTGGGGACACCGTGATCCCTCTTGGCCCGAACGAGGCAAAGGTGATGGAGTGCTTGCTGGAGCATCGCGGAGAGGCGGTCTCGCGCGACACCTTAAGCGAGCGGATCGGCGCGTCCTCTGCCAACAAGGTGGAGGTCTACGTTTGCTACCTGCGCCGCAAGATGCGACAGCTTCCCGAGGGGGAGCGGATCGTCACCCTGCGCGGCCAGGGCTATGCCATGCCGAGGGTAAAGGAAAAGGACTAACCACGTTGACACAGGTCAATGCAGGAGAAAAAGAGCAAGAGGAAAAGGTGTTTCGCCTTTTCCTCTTGCTCTTTTTTGTCTTCTTTATTTCGTCTTCTTTCGCGTGACGTGCGGGGCGTAATCCATTTTGTCGCTGAAGTATTTATCCCATTTGTGGCGGCGTCGGCGCGCGAGGATCTGCTCGGTCACGATCCAGGCCGTCAGCACGGTCAGAAAGAAGATGACGCCTGCCATCAGCGGTCGGTTCTGCGTGAGTGCCTGAATGGCCTTGAGACTGCCGATAAAGCTGCTTCGCTCGGCCCCCTGTGCGGTGTAGAGGGGAAGCGTGCCAAGCACTCGCTCGCGGTAGACCACGGCCACGTAGCCGACGAAGGTGCCCTCTGCAAAGGGAGCCTCCAGCTCGGAGTGGAGCAGACGGATGCTATAGGTCACTTCTTTGCCGATCTCGGCACCTCCGTAGAGCAGGCAGGAAAGCCCCTCGGACGTGCGCACCTCAACCTCGGTGGTCATATCCGAGACGGTCACGGGAATGGTGCAGACCACGGTATCGGGCGAAATGACCTCGCGATAGGAGTAGGCCTTGAAGACCCATTCCACGAGTGCGTCGGTCAGGGGATAGGCCATGTTGGCCTTGTCCTTATCCACGCCTCCCATCACGATGGAGAGGCAGGCCTCGCCGTTGTGCTCGGCCACGGTCACCACGCAGTTGCCTGCACGGTTGGTGCTTCCCACGCAAAGACCGCGGCATTTGGAATTGTAATTCTTGGTGGAGGAGATCAGCTCGTTGCGGTTTTTGACCGTCTTTTCGGCAATGGTCTCGGTCATCACCCGATATTGCGTGGTGGAGCTGATGCTTTTGTAGAGCGGATGCTCGTAGGCGAGCTTTGCGATCACCGAGAGCTCCTTGGCGGTCGTGCGGGAGCTGTCGTCAATGCCCGTGGGATCGGTGAAGAGCGTGTTCGAAAGTCCAAGAGAGGCGGCCTCACGGTTCATGTCTGCCACAAAGGCCTCAACGCTTCCCGAGACGAGATAGGCCAGAACGTCAAAGGCGTCGTTATAGCCTGCGCAAACGGCCAGATAGAGCAGCTGATCCACGCGGATCACGTCTCCTGCGGAAAGCCCAAAGCGAAAATAGCCGTCAAGGCTTGTGGTAAGCATATCGGGCGTGAGGAAAAGCGTTCGGCCAAGCTGTCCCTCAAGCTCCCGACAGGCAAGGTAGCCCGCCATCAGCTTTGCGGTAGCCCCCGCGTCGATCACGGCATCGGCGTTTTTTTCGTAAAGCACGAGATCGCCCGAGAGGTGATAGAGATAGACGGTCGAGGCGTCCGCGGTATCGGGGGCGGGGAGTGCGCTCGGCTCCTCGGCGAAGACCGTAAAGGGGGATAAAAGCAGAAAAAGGCAGGTCACCATGCAGACAATACGGCGCAGGGAAATTCGGTTCTGCAAGGGACACACCTCCTTCTGGATTTCGTTATTCTTGGGTTAGGGGATGCTCGGCAAAAAAGGTCTTGGCGAGCGCAAGATCGGTCTGCATCTGCTCCATCAGCGCCTCCTTTGAGGCAAAGGTCATTTCGGGACGGATCCAATGCAGAAAAGAGACGCGGATCGTTTTTCCGTAGAGATCGCCGTCAAATCCGAGAAGATAGGTCTCGCAGTTGAGGGCGGCGTTGCGGTCAACGGTGGGATGCACGCCAACGTTGGAGAGCGCCGCATAGACCTTGCCGTCCACGGTCACGCTTGAGGCGTAGACGCCGTGACGGGGAATGCAAAGCCCCTTCGGGAAATTCTGGTTTGCCGTTGGCAGACCAAGCGAGCGTCCGAGCGCCTTGCCGTGCAGGACCTCTGCAAAAAAGGTAAAGGGCGTGCCCAAAAGAGCGTTGGCCTCCTCGATCCGCCCAAGGGAAAGCAAGCGGCGGATGCGCGTGGAGCTGACCGTTTCGCCGTCCATGCGGATCTCCTCCTCAAGAAGCAGCGGGAGAGGAAGCCGCTCGTGCAAAAGCTCGGGTGTGCCAAGCGCGTTTCTTCCAAAGCGGTAGTTAAAGCCGCAGGCAAGAGCGACGGCGTGGCATCCTTCCAGCAGGATCCGATCGGCAAACTCCTGCCAGGAGGTGTCGCGAAGCGAGGCAAAGTCGGCGAGGATCACGTATTCCGCGCCGCACTCGCGCAGGCGGGCAAGCTTGTCCTCCTGTGTGCAAAGCAGAGAGGGAGGGGCGCTTGGCGAGAGAATGACCGACGGCGGCTCGGCAAAGCAAAGCACCGCGACCGAGGCCTCGGGGAAGGACGCGTCGCGAAAGGCTCTTGCCCGACGGATCAGCGCGCGGTGCGCCGTATGGACGCCGTCAAAGTTGCCAAGGCAGAGAACGGTCTTCTTTGGGATCGCGGCAGGGGAAAGTGCCGAGAGCAAAAGGCAGGAAAGCGGCGACATGATCACTCGTCCAGCTGCAAAAAGCTCTTGACCAGCTCCTGCATCAGCTCGTCGCGGTCGATCTTGCGGATCAGGGCGCGCGCATTGTTGCAGTTCGTGATATAGGTGGGGTCCTCGGAGAGCAGATAGCCAACGATCTGTCCGATCGGGTTATAGCCCTTTTCGCTGAGGGCCTCGTAGACCTCGCGAAGGATCTCGCGGGAGGAGACGGGCTCGTCCTCTCTTGGCGTGGGGGTCTTATCCGTATACATTTGGAATTCCTCCTATCATGGAAATACGCATCAAGCGCATCGTTCAATCTTTATTATATATGAAAATCCGTGCATTTGCAAGCCTTTTTTGCAAATATTTCCCCCGTTGCACAATTTCGGAGGAAGCCCACTTGACGAAATCCTCTTTTTGCGGTATACTGAAAGCAGGATATCTTTCGGGATCGGAGGAACAGGAATGAAGATCACGGTTTTGGACGCCGAAACGATTGGCGCTGACGTTTCGATGGAGGAGTTTTCCCCCTTTGGTGAGGTGACGGTCTATGCGTCCACGTCGCCGGACGAGGTCGCGCTCCACGCGGCAGGAGCAGAGGTGCTTCTCTTGAATAAGGTGCGCCTGAATGCGGAAAATCTGCGCGACTGCGACACGCTTCGTCTGATCTGTGTGGCCGCCACGGGATTTGACAATATTGATCTGGACTATTGCCGTTCCCGTGGGATTGCCGTTTGCAACGTGGTGGGCTATTCCACCCAATCGGTCGCCCAGCTCACCCTCGCGATGGCACTTTCGCTCATGACCAATCTTCCTGCCTTTGACGCACACGTTCGCAGCGGTGCCTACACCGCAAACGGCATTCCCAACTGCCTCACCCCCACCTATCACGAGATCGCGGGCAAGACGTGGGGCATTGTTGGCTTTGGCAACATCGGCCGCCAGGTGGGACTTGTCGCACGCGCACTCGGCTGCCGCGTGCTGGTCAACAAGCGCACGCCCGTGGAGGATTGGAATTGCGTTTCGCTGGAGAAGATCTGCCGTGAGTCGGATATTCTTTCCATTCACACACCGCTCAACGAAGCCACGCGCAACCTCATTGACCGCGAGCATATCGCGATGATGAAGCCGAATGCTATCGTCATCAACGTGGCGCGCGGGGCAGTCACCGACGAGCAGGCACTTGCCGATGCTTTGCGTGAGGGACGCCTCGGCGGTCTTGGCGTGGACGTTTACAGCGCCGAGCCCATGCATGCGGATCACCCCTTCTATTCGATCCGCGAACGCGAGAACGTCTGCTTCACGCCGCATATGGCCTGGGGGGCCTACGAAACGCGCGTGCGTCTGCTCTCCGAGATGGCAGAGAACATTCGCTCCTATCTTGAGGGCGGAAAGCGCAACCGCGTGGATCTTTGAGGCAAGAAAAAAGGATGCCGATGGCGTATGCCGCGGCATCCTTTTGTGTTTTGCGTCAGAAAAAGAGAGGAAAAGAGAAAAGCACCTCGCGAATATTCGAGTAGATGGGGAAGAAGGCGTCAAGGGGCAGGGGATTCTTTCCCTTTCCGCACTCCATCGTAAAGGCGGGGAGATTCTGCTTTTGAATGCACCAATCGGTAAGTCCTCCAAAGGCCGCGCTCCCGCTCGCCTCGGCCAGACGGTAGCCCGAGAGCAGGGACATCTTTCGCGCCACGTTCCGTGAGATGGGCGGCGCCTTTCCCTCACTGCGATAGTAGATCTCCTCTCCCTGGGTGTGCAGAGTCAGAACGGCGCGGAGATCGCTTTGAAAGCGGATAAAGCTGCAAAGGTAGGCCACCTCGGGCTCGGATTCGGGCGCCTCACCGCTGTATTTGCTCGGCGCGCCGCCGTAGATGTCGTTCTCCATCTCCATCTGCTTGTAGGCGGAAAAGCCTGCATCGTAATTGTGGTTGAGATCCACTCCGCGCGCATTGGCCTGCCAGGAGACGAAGGAATCGCTTCCGCCGTTCATGGTCAGAAGCCTTTGGTAGAGGGGATTTTCCGGATCAACGCCGTGTAGCTGGTATTCGACGCCGTCCGGGTTGAGCATGGGCACAACGTAAAGGGTGTGGCTCTCCCAGAAGCGGTCGGGGGAAAGCTTATAGACGGCTTTTCCCGCCCTCTTGGCCAGAAGAAGGTCCTCGCAGAAGCGCAAAAGGATGGTTGCGGTCATCCATTCCATGCCGTGGTGCGTGCCCACGTAGAGGATCTTCCTCGGTCCTGCTCCAAGCGTGAGAAGGGGGATCTCCCGACCGAGAATGCTGCATCCCAGCGTGCCGATCCCGACGTCGGGATAGACCTCGGCAAAGGCCTCGAGCGTTCGCATCAGCTCGGCGTGATCCTGCGGTGTCCTTTCCCTCAGGCATTTTGCGCGACGTTCTTCCATTGTTCCGATCGTCTCCTTTCCGTCCTTTTGCGGTATTTGTATCACCTTATGCGAACAAAGCGAAATAATTTACAAATTCTACTGGAATATCCGCGAAAATATGCTATAATAAAAGGGTCTTACGGAACGAACAAAAGGAGGAGCCCTTACATGAAGGATTCCGCTATACTGCATTTCTATCGGGGACGCAAAAAAAGGATCACGCTGGAATACGCGATCCTGATCTTTGCGATCTCGGCCCTTTACTCTCTGGTTCTGACGCCCCTGCAGAGCTGGGCGTATAATGACGTCCTCATTCGGGATATGGGTCTTTCGATCCTCTTCGAGACGCTTCTTGACGTCCTGAACTATCTCTTTTTCTGGGTTAGCTTTGCCTATTTTCTCTGGATGACCGCGCGCTTTTCCATACGCGAGTGCCGCGTACCCATGCTCGTTTGCCTTGGCGCGATCCTGTTTCGCTACGGTGCGGCCCTGCTTTCGGGGTATCTCCTCAACGGCTTTCCGCTCTGGGCAAGCTTTCTGGAGGATACGCTCCCGTATCTGACGATCGACGTTTTGCTCGACGTTGCCATTTTCGGCATTGGGCTCTTGTTGATCTGCTTTCTCTTTGATTTTCCCACCGCCGCACGTCGGCACGGAGATCGCTCATGGCACACGCCGCTTTCGGCGCATCTGCCCTTTAAGGGGCTTTTCGCCCCGCAAAATCCGCTTTGGCGGATCACTCTGATCGTTTCGGCTCTGCCGTCTCTCTCGCAGATCCTGTACCGTCTGATCTACGACATCTTCTTCTACGGTGCCCCTCGGGATTGGATCGATCTGCTCTGGATCCTGGTCTACTATCTCGGGGATCTGCTCACCGCCTTCGTCGGCTTCCTCGTCACGCGCCTTCTGCTCAATCGCGCCTATCTGCGTGAGGAGAAGGCGTATCTTGACTATTCCGCGGATTGACCGACGCGCGATTGAGCAGAAGCAGGATCAGAAAGGGAAGGCTGAGCAGAAAGGTCAACAGATCCGCCACGGGCTGGGCGTAGATAAAGCTTGCCCGACCGAAGCGCGCGGGGATCCAGGCAAGGAGCGGCAGGAGAAAGATCCCTTGCCGTGCCCCCGCCAGGAGCAGAGACCTGCCGTTTTTGCCCACCGCCTGCAGGGCGAGCGTCGTGCAGGTGATGACGCCGTGCAAAACGAAGACCAAGGCCTGCGCGCGCAGAGCCCTTGTGCCGACGGCGATCGCCGCGGCATCGGCGTGAAAGAGCGAAAGGATCTCCTGCGTAAAGAGAAGCAGAGGGATCGCCAGCCCCAGCATCAGCGCGCTGGAGAGGAAAACGGCACGCTTGACCGTCCGCTGCATCGCGCGAATCCGTCCGCCGCCAAAGTGATACCCGATCAAAGGCGTTGCCCCCTGTGCGACCCCTGCACAAAAGGCAAAGCCAAGCAAAAAGAGACGGTTGACCACCGACATCGCCGTGACCGTGGCGATCCCCTCGTCGGCGGCAATGCGGTTTAAGAGAAGTGTGGATAGCGCCAAAAAGCCTTGCCGCACCAAGGAAGGAGCACCTCGCAGGAGGATGCTCCTTTCCTTGTTCAGGAGCCCGCCTCGCAGATCCTTGAGGCGAAGCGCGCTTTCCCCGCTTCGACGGGCGAGAAGGAGCAGATAGACAAAGCCCAAGCCTTGCCCGATCAGCGTCGAAAGGGAAGCCCCTGCTACCCCTAGGGCAAAGGTGCGGATCAGAAGCGGATCGAGCAGAATGTTAAAGAGATTTCCCGCGCAAAGACCGATCGAGGCGCGCCAGGGGTGTCCCTTTGCGCGCAGGAGCTGAGCGAGTGCAGGCGAGGCGCAGAGAAAGGGGGATGCGGGAAGCAGATACCGCAGATACGCAACGGAGGGATCGACCGTCTCCCCCGAAGCACCGAGCAGGTGCGCAAGCGGTTGCAGGAGAAAGCTGCCGACAAGGCCGATCGAGACCCCCGTGATCAGAGCGGAGAGCAGAGAGAGCGAGGCGTAGTGCGAGGCGTCCTTTTGGCGATCGGCTCCAAGAGAGGCGGAAACGAGACAGCCGCCGCCCGTGCCAAAGGTAAAGCCGACCGCCTGAAAGAGCACCTGCAGGGGAAAGGCGACGCCGATCGCCGCAGAGGAGGCCGCATCCAGCGAGGAGACGAAGCGCGCGTCGGCCAGATGATAAACCGACGTGCTGAGCAGGGAGAGAACGGTAGGCACGGCAAAGGAGAGAAGCACGGGGAGAGAGTCGCGCCGCGTGCTTTGCGCGATCCCATTTTGCTCGACTGCCTGCATATCGGTTTTCCTCCTTTTTTGGTTTTTCTTTTAGTATGCGCCAAATTCCGTTGTGCGTGCGGCGTTCGCTTTTTTTCGAAAAGTTACCGCGAAATGCAAAAAAAGGCTTGATTATTTTGCGGAATTGGTATATAATGTATCTGTTATATTGATTTCAAGAATCAGGAGGTTTATTATGTTAGTTTCGGCAAAGGAAATGCTCAACAAGGCCAAGGAAGGCCACTATGCCGTTGGACAGTTCAACATCAACAATCTGGAGTGGACCAAGGCGGTCCTGCTCACGGCTGAGGAGATGAAGTCTCCCGTGATCCTCGGTGTTTCCGAGGGCGCCGGCAAGTATATGTGCGGCTTCAAGACGGTTGCAGACATGGTCAAGGCCATGATCAACGAGCTCAAGATCACCGTTCCCGTGGCACTTCACCTGGACCACGGCTCCTACGAGGGCTGCTACAAGTGCATCGAGGCAGGCTTCTCCTCCATCATGTTTGACGGATCTCACTATCCCATCGACGAGAACGTGGCAAAGACCCGCGAGCTGGTTGAGGTTTGCGCACAGAAGGGCCTTTCTCTGGAGGCAGAGGTCGGTTCCATCGGCGGTGAGGAGGACGGCGTCGTTGGCATGGGCGAGTGCGCCGATCCCAACGAGTGCAAGATGATCGCTGACCTCGGCGTGGATATGCTCGCCGCAGGTATCGGTAACATTCACGGCAAGTATCCCGCAAACTGGGCAGGTCTCTCCTTCGAGACCCTGGCGGCCGTTTCCGAAAAGGTTGGCAAGATGCCTCTCGTTCTGCACGGCGGAACGGGCATTCCCGAGGATATGATCAAGAGAGCGATCTCTCTTGGCGTTTCCAAGATCAACGTCAACACCGAGTGCCAGCTGGCGTTTGCCGCAGCTACCCGTGCCTACGTTGAGGCAGGCAAGGACCTTGAGGGCAAGGGCTTTGACCCCAGAAAGCTTCTCGCTCCCGGCGTGGAGGCCATCAAGGCAACCGTCAGAGAGAAGATGGAGCTCTTCGGCTCTGTTGGAAAGGCCTGATCGCAGGTGTAATTCACAGGACGGAGAACGCGCTTTGCGTTCTCCGTCCCTTTTTTTCCTAGTCGATCCCTTTGCGCCGAATTCCCGCAAAAGGCGTTGACATTCGGGGAAAAGCATGGTAGAATAAGAAGTAGATAACGTTGAGGATCATTCCTTTTGCTATAGAGCCGCTTTCTGCTCTCTTGCTTGCCGTATCTGAATTTGTCGTCGGAAGGGAAAAGAATGAAATCAAAATTTTTTCAAACGGTGAGGGATACGTTTTTTGCCTCCTTGCCGCTTGCGATCATTATTGTGATCTGCCTATGCCTCGCCCCACTCCCATCGGGCGGGGACTATATAAAGATCCTGGTCGGCTACGTCTGCGTGGTGCTGGGGCAATCCATGTTCCTCGTGGGACTTGAGACCAGCATTCTCCCGATCGGACGTATGGTGGGAGGCTCCTTTGCCAAATACAACCGATTGTTCTTCGTGCTGAGCTTCGGCTTCGTCTTCGGGCTTCTTGCCACGGTTGCCGAGCCTGCACTGGCCGTTCTGGCCAAGCAGATCGGCGTCATCATGCCGTTGGTCAACAGCACGCTCTTTATCTGGCTGACGGGAACGGGAATCGGCATTGGCGTTGCCATCGCGCTCGTGCGCATCGTCAGAAACATCAACATCAAGTGGGTCTTTGCCGTGCTGTACGGCATTGTGTTCCTTTTGGTGATTTTCTCCCCCGAGGAGTTCATCGCGCTCGCCTTTGACGGCAGCGGAGCCACGACGGGTGACGTTTCGGTTCCGTTTATCCTTGCGCTCGGCCTCGGTATTTCCGCAACCTTCTCCAAGAGCAAGACGAACGACGATTCGCTCGGCATCATCGGCATCGCCTCGGTCGGTCCGATCTGCTCGGTGCTTCTGTACGGCATCGTCCTCAAGGCGATCAACGGCGGAAGCCTGCCTCAAGAGAACCCTTACGAGATGTCGATGGAGCGCGGACTCTGGGATATCCTTTTGGGAAACATCGGCGACGTTGCCCTGGCGGTCCTTCCCATCGTGCTGATCTCGATCCCGTTTCTCCTGCTGTTGCTCAAGCTTCCGCGCAGGACGTTCATCACGCTGCTCGTGGGCGTGATCCCCGTGTATCTCGGGCTTCTCATCTTCCTCTCGGGCATTGATTTTGGCTTTGGCTTTGTCGGACAGTATATCGGCAGGATCTTCTTTGACGCCTCCCGCCCCGATTGGTTCAAGTGGCTGCTTTTGGCGGTGGGCTTCGTGCTGGGCGCGGCCATCACCGTCTCCGAGCCTGCCGTCACGGTGCTTGGTCTGCAGATCGAGGAGCTGACCAACGGTCACATCAAGAAAATGACCATTCGTCTCACGCTTGCGCTTGGCATTGGCGTGGCCTCCTTGCTCTCCATTCTCAAGATCCTCACCGAGCTTCCCATTCTGTATTTTCTCGTGCCCCTTTACGCGATCTCTCTGCTGATGATGATCTTTACCCCCAAGCTTTTCGTGGGGCTCGCCTTTGATTCGGGCGGCGTAACGGGCGGCGCGCTGACCTCGGCCTTCCTCACTCCCCTTACCCTGAGCATCGCAGGGGCGGTGGCAGAGGCGGGAGGCGGCCGTCTCTCGGTGCTGACCAACGGCTTTGGCATGATTTCCTTTATTTCGGTTACCCCTTTGATCGCCATTCAGGCATTGGGCATTATCTATCAGATCCGTCTGAAGCGTGCCGAGGCCGAGGCTATAGAGGAGTCCTTCGAGGATCTGGAGAGCTTTGTTCTGGATTCTCCCGAGGCGCCCTCAGATGAGCATTCTTCAAGTGAAAGTGAGGAAGACACAAATGCGTGACGTACAGAACAGCAGTCTGCAATACTTTATGATCATTGCGGAGCAAAAGAAAAAGAATAAGTTTTTGTCCCTTCTGGACGATCACGGCGCAAAAGGGATCCGGACCGTTTACGGCCACGGCTCCATGAGCCCGAGGGCTATTGCGGCGGCGTTTGGCTTTGAGGTGGAGCAGAGCAAGGTGCTGATCTCCTGCCTCCTCAAAAGTGAGGAAGCGAAAAAGCTGATCGAGATCCTCTACCGTGACTATCACTTTGATAAGCCCAACACCGGAATTGCCTTTGGCATCTCGGTCGAGGGACTGGTATTTTGAAAGGAGCGTTCCCATGAAAGAATTAAAGGCTTTGTATATTATCGTAAACGCAGGCTTTGCCTCCGAGATCGTGGAAATCGCCCGCGAGGTTGGCTCTACGGGTGCCACCATCATCAACGCCAGAGGCTCGGTTGCCAAGCCGAAGACCATTCTGGGCATCACCATCGACACCGAAAAGGAGATCGTCCTGAGCGTGGTGGAGAAGGACGTTGCCGTAAGGATCATGGAGCAGGTCAAGGAGAGGGCCGGCGTTGGCACGGCCGCGCACGGACTGTGCTTCTTCCTTCCCGTGGAAATGTCTACGCTGACCATTCACGAAAAGGCGTTTGACGAAGAATAAGAAACTTCGCTTTCCCAAAAAAGGCTGTCTCAACCAAACGGTTGAGACAGCCTCGTTTTTTCTTTTGGAACGGGGTCCTTGCCGATCGCCTTACCTCAGACGAGGGAGCAAAGCAGGAGCAGTACGGCGAGGAAGCCGAAGTTGAAGGCGGAGAATTTTCCGAGATAAGCCACGGTGCCCGTAGGATCGTGGGCGGTATATTCGCGGAAGGTGATCAGACTGGCGAGAGACGCGATCAGCGTGCCCGTTCCGCCGATGTTGACGCCAAGGAGAAGGGCGGGGTAATCTGCGGTGAACTGGGAGAGCAGGATCGCCGAGGGAACGTTGCTGATGACCTGGCAGGAGAGCGTGCTGACGAGGAGCGTGTTCTTGGCAAGAAGCGTCGAGAAAATCTCGTTCACGGCAGGCAC
The DNA here is from genome assembly GCA_017507905.1 of Clostridia bacterium. Taxonomy (GTDB): domain Bacteria; phylum Bacillota; class Clostridia; order Oscillospirales; family CAG-272; genus UMGS1865. The sequence continues at coordinate 13,692 of JAFWAA010000035.1, forward strand.
GCGAGCAAGATTGCCCGAGAAGATGAAGAAGCAGACGAAGGTCAACAGCAAGGGATAGTCAACCTTTCGCAGAGCGTCGCGATCCATCCAAAGGAGAACGGCAGGGATCAGGACGAGGCCAATCTGGTACGGGATCACGCGGAAGACGATCACGATGGAAAGTGCAAACAGAAGCAGATAGATCAGCGTGCGTCCGACGGGCAGTCGCGCGGAGCAGGTCTCGCTGATCACAAGAGACTCCTTGGGAAGGAAGACAAAGCAGCAGATCGTGATCAGGAGAATCGAGGCTGCAAAGGGGAGGAGCATGATGGCCATAAACTCCCCGGTAGGGATCTGAAACTTGGTGTAGAGAAAGAGATTTTGCGGATTCCCGAAGGGGGTCAGCATACCGCCGAGATTTGCCGCGATGTTCTGCATGATGAACACAAAGGCCATGTGCTTGGTCTTCCCGGTGGAGGAAAGCACGAAATAGCCCAAGGGCAAAAAGGTCAAAAGCGCCATATCGTTGGCGATCAGCATCGAGCCGATAAAGGTGATGTAGACCAGCGTCAGCACCGAGGTGCGCAGGTTTCCCGTGCAATCCACGATCTTTCTGGCCAGAATGGTGAAGAAGCGAATGTTCTTCAGCGCACAGACCACGGCCAGCACGCAAAAGAGGCAGGTCAGCGTCTTCCAGTCAAAATAGGAGGCATACTGCGTGTCGGGAGGGACGATGCAGGAGGTGATCAGAGCCGCAAGGGCGGCAACGGTCAGAACAACGTTCTTGCGGATCCAGAGCCCTATGGGCGCGAGGAGTTCGCCGAGCGGAATGGGATGATGCGAATGCTTGGGATGCAGGGAGTTCTGATGCAGCATACAAAGCGAAGCCTTTCTGATAAAGTGTGCGTGCGGGACGCGAAAAACCGAACTCGCTTAGTATACAATAGGAAGGCGGATTTGTCAAGGGCTTTTCGCAAATTTATCGCGAAAAAGCAACTCATTCAGCGCGCTTGGAAAACGAAAAAAGAAGAACGAACCGATCCTGCGATTCGTTCTCTTTTTTTGTAGGGCAAGGGCTGTTTCCTTTGCACGGATAAGCCTTAGCTTAAGGGGTAAAGGGGATCAGCTCACCTAAGGGGAGCGAGTAGACGTAGATCTCGTCGGGTGCTTTTCCAAACAGATGCTCAACAGCCTTGGCGTAGCACCTCAGCTGGCTGCCGTGCTGCTCGGCCATTCTTCTCATTAGGGCAGAGCGGTTTGCCTCTTCGTCCTTGAAAATGCGGTCGGTCTTGTAATCCACCAGGATCAGCTTGCCGTCCTTGCGGCGAAGCAGGCAGTCGATCGAGCCCTGCACAAAGAGGCGCTCGTCACGCAAAAGGACCTTGCGCTCCTCGTTCGCCGTAAAATCGGACATGGGAAGAAGCAGGCTGAAGGTCTGCTCGCGCCATACCTCGTCGGCGTCGGCGATCCAATGCATCAGCTCACTTTTGCGGAAGCTCTCCAGCTGTCGGCGGTTGAGCAGCTCGGCGGTGCGCTCTCCGATAAAGCCCTCGGCGAGCAGACGGCTGCATTCTGCGTCCACGCCCTCTACAACCAGACGGCCGTAGTCGCAAAACTCCAAGAAAGTGTGCGTCGCCGTGCCGATCTCGGCGGCAGAGGGCGTTTTGGAGGAGAGCAGGATCGAATCAAAGGAGCGATCCGCCGAATCGAGCAGACGGATCTGTGCGTCCAGCGCGGCCTCGCCGTCCTCCTCGTCAAGCAGGGTGTCCAGAAGCGTGGGGGAAAGCTTGGAGGCGGCCGCCTTTGCGGGAAGCCCCTCCAGGAAGGCGCGGGGATAGAGGAATTCCTTTTGCTTCTCGAGAACGCGTGCAAGACGCAGGGCAAGCGCGCTCGTCTCCTCGGGAGCCGACGGCGTATCGGACGCTTGTGCGTTCGTCTCGCTTGCCTCCTTACCACGCTCCTCCTCTTGCACAGAGCCGTAGGGGTGATACACGAGCGGCGTGGGATAGTCCTCCTTGATGCGCGAGGGGGAGGACATGGCCGAGAGGATCCAAAGCAGGGGATTGGTCGCGCGCAGAATGGAGGAGCGGTCACCGTAGCGGATCAGAGAGGCGTTCTCCAGCGCGCTATCCCATTTTCCGCGGAGCGTTCCGCTGACGTAGAGGCGCTCTCTCGCACGGGTCAGAGCAACGTAAAGCGTGCGGATGCTCTCCTCGGCCTGCTCGTTTTCGGTCTCGAGAATGACGGCCGCGCGCAGAGCGGTGTTTTCGTTTTCTCCCGTCTCGGGATTATAAAGCTTCGTGGCACAACCAAGGTCACGGTGATAGAGAACGGTCTTTTTGCTGTCCTCCTTGTTAAAGAGCGCGCCCGAGGAGGCCAGGAAGACAACGGGAAATTCCAGACCCTTGGAGTGATGCACGGTCATTACGGTGACCGCACGCTCGGTCGCGCGAAAGCCCTCGGCAGAGGCGTTCTTGCTCTCGGCAAGGCTATCCAAATGCTCAAGGAAACCGTACAGACCGCAGAAGGAGGAGCGCTGATACAGGCGCGCCTGCTCGTAGAGATACAGCAAAACGTGGCTTTTTGCGTAGGGCTTGAGTGCCTCCTCCGCATAGAGCGCGCGCAAAAAGCGGTCGGCGGGCTCACCCTCGCTTAAGGTCTGCAGACGCTGCAGGTCGGCAAAGGTGCGTGCGCATTTTTCCGAAAGCTCGCCGTAGGTCTCGGGATCCTTTGCGGCGGCCTCCATGGAGTCAAAGAGAGAGGCATTGGCATCGGTCGCGGAGCGGATCAGAGAAAGCTCCTCCAGCGTATACTCCGAGAGCGGAGAGAGCAAGAACTCGGAGAGCGGGAGATCGCGGTAGGGGTTGTCCAACGCGCGCAGGAGATTGCGCATATCCACCATCAAGGGCTCCTCGAAGATGTTCTTCGAGACCGCGCTGACCGTGGGAATGCCCAAGAGCTCCATGGCCTTCAGATACGCCTTGGCGTGGGATTTGTAACGAACCAGAACGGCAATATCCGAGGGGGTCACGGGCGAGCCGTTGTCAAGCTCTCCGACGCTGAGGAGCCGCTTGATCTCGCGGGCGACCCAAAGCGCCTCCTCGTGAAGGCCGTCATCTTCGTCGGTGTCGGCCTCCTCGGTCTTTCCCTTGCGCGGAGCTGCGCCGAAGACGTGGACCTCCACGGGAGCAGGGTGCCCCGGGGGAGGCGTCTTTTCGGGGGCTTTTGCGCAGATCAGATCGTCCTGCGGACGGTAGCCCACGCTGCTTTCGCAGGCCGAGAACAAAAAGGCGCAGATGCGGTTGGCAAAATCGATCACGGGACGGTCACAGCGGAAGTTATCCGACATGAATACGCAGACCCCGTCGGCACTCTCGGCTTCATTCTCGGTATACAGGGGCATGGTGCGGCGGTAATTGGCAAAGATCGAGGGCTCGCTTCCGCGGAAGCGGTAGATGCTCTGCTTGATGTCACCCACCATAAAGCGGCGGTTTTCGCCGATGCGGGCAAAGATGCGGTCCTGCATGAAGTCCACGTCCTGGTACTCGTCGATGTAGACCGCGTCGTACTGCACCGCGAGCGAGCGGGCAAAGGGCGTGGGAGAGCCGTCCTTCTCGTTCAGGAGCGAGAAGAGCATGGCGCGGACGTCGTTGTATTCCAGAATGCCGCGCGTCTTCTTTTCGGCAAGGAGACGGGATTCGTATTCGGCAAAGAAGGTGTGGAGCATCTCGCAGAAGTCCGCCGTGCGGCGCATTTGATCGGCGATCTCCTCTGGCGTCCAGTGCAGAAGCTCCTGCACCTTTTCCAGCTCCTTCTTGAATTTCGTGCGCCACGCCTGGTAGGAAAGCACGGCGTGGGATTTATCCTTGACGGTTGGGAAGGAGCCCTTGACGAAGGAGACCGAGAGAAGCGAGGCACGGGGATAGTCCTCCTTTTCCAGCTCCTCCAGCATAGCGCGGCAGTAATCGCGGTCGGAGCAGAAGAGCCCCGAGAGCTTTCGCCAGGCGTCGGGATCGGTCTTGAGCTGCTCCTCAAGGTCGGCAAGGAGGGCGTCATAGGCCGAAAATTGCTCCTTGAGCTGTCGGCAAACGGCACTGCCGCAGGGAGAACGGAAATAATTTCCCTCGGCATCTGCGCGCAGCTGTCTTGCACAGTCCCCAAGGAGAGCGATGCCCTCGGGATAGGAGGCAAACGCGCGTTGCAGGTCGAGCAGTGCGCGGTCCAGCTTGCCGTCGCTTCGGTTGGACATCAAATGGTCCAGCGCCGCGGCAAAGCGGTTGCCTTCGATTGCCGAGAAGCTGCCGGTCGAGGCGGAGCCCTCGTAGCGCTGGTAGTATTCCTCGATCAAGCCGTCGAGGATCTCGGTACAAAGGGGTGCGATCTCGCTCTCGTCCGCGATGCGGAAGGAGGAGGGAAGACCGAGCTGCTCAAAATTCGCACGCACCGCCTTCTGAAAGAAGGAGTCGATGGTGGAGATCTGCGCACTTCCCAGGAGGAAGAGCTGGCGCTGCAGATGCGGATCGCTCGGATATTCGGCCATGGCGCGGCTGAGTGCCTCGGCGATGCGTCCCTTCAGCTCTGCCGCGGCGGCACGGGTGAAGGTAACGATCAGCATACGCGAAAGATCCGCGGGATGCTCGCGGTCGGTCAGCGAGCGAATGATGCGCTCGGTGAGGACGCTGGTCTTTCCCGATCCGGCGGCCGCCGAAACGAGAAGCGTTTTTCCGCGCAGGCGCATAGCGGCCTCCTGCGACGGGGTCCATGATCTGGCCATAGTTCTCCTCCTTTCATTCGTGATAGGCGCGGTCGCAGCTGTCCTTGACGGGGCAGAAGAGGCAGGCCTCCTTGGAGGGGGTCTTGTCGGCTTCGCCTGCAAGAATGCGCTCGGCTACCGAGCGGACCGCAGATTTCATATCCTCTGCCAACGCGTCGATCTCCTCGGCGCTTTGCAAAGTCAGCTTTTTGGTGAAGAGCTTGCCGTCGGTTGCGTCGGCGGCCTCCTTGACGGCCTCGTCGTCCAGAAGGAATCCGCTTCGGCAGATCTCGATCTTGCCCTTTTCATTATTGGCGTACAGGAATTGCGCGCCTGCCGCCGTGTAGTCGGTGTTGGACTTGGAGAGTGCCGCGTGCAGGTAAAGCACCAGCTGAAGGTCAAGGCCAGAGCGAACGTCCTCCGGAGAAAAGACGTGCTTGCCCGACTTGTAGTCCACCACGCGCAGATAGGTCTTTCCGTCCTCCTGCACGAGAAGGTCCACGCGGTCGATCATGCCGCTCAGGGTAACGGTTGCGCCGCTTTTGAGGGTGAGCCTTACGGGGGGAAGCCCGTTTTCGCCCTCCCGTCCGATGACCTGCTCAAAGGCAGAGGGGACGAATTTGCTTTGCCGCAGCTCGGCACAGATCTCCTCCAGCATCAGCAGCGCAAGCTTGCGCAGACGCGAAAAGAGATGCAGGAGACGGCGGTCCATTTGCTCCCCGGAGATCGGGCAGACCTCATGCAGATACTGCTCGATGATGCGGTCGGCAAGCTGCTCGGCCTCCTTATGATCGGGGAGAAGGATCGCACGGCCGTCGGGGGAGAGACAAGTGATCAGAAATTGCTCGAAGACGTGGTGCAGGAAGGTTCCGTCGTCGGCGTAGGAGGGGGTGGAGTCCTTCTTTTCGCGCAGCTGCAGACGGTAGGTGCTGTAATAGGAATAGGGACACAGCACGAAGGTGCGGATCTTGGATTGCGAGAGACGCAAAGACGTGCCGGGAAGTGCGGGGGAGAGGGAAAGGGGAGCGCTCTCCTTGGCGGCATTTTCCTCCGCAAAGCGGAGCATGCTTCGGTCAAAGGCTTCGGCCTCGCGGTCAAGCAGAAGGCAGGCGCGGTTAAAGGCGAGGGAGGGCGTGCGCGCAGAGCCGTCCGGAAGGCGTGCGCAGGTGGAGAGCATCAGACGGTCGGTGGGCTTGCTGACGGCGCGGTAAACGTAGAACAGCTCCTCCGAATTGCGAATGCTCTCGCGCGAATCAAGGAGAATGCCGACCTCCTCGAGCGCGGATTTATCGGCCTCGGAGAGCATTCCGTCATCGGTGATCGCACGGGGAAATTCTCCCTCGCAAAGCCCCAAAAGCATGGTGGCACGAATGTTTTCGATGCGCAGGGTGGCGGCCGAGCCGATCACCACGCAATCGTGCGCGTTCGGCACCGATCCGATGTCGCTTCCGCTAAGCAGAAGGGAGAGCGCGCTGAGAAATTCCTCCACGCTCAATTCGCTCTCGGGCAGAAGATTGGCCATGCCCGTGAGGGTATCGGTCAAGAGACGGTAAAGGCGCAGCGTCTCGCCCGCGCGGCGGAGCTGACCCTTTGCGATCTCCTCCTTGGCGCGGGAGGAGAGCAGGTCGGGAATGGAAATTTCGATCAGATAGTCGTAGAGCGCGCGGCAGCGGTCAACCATTTTTGCGGATGCGCGAAGGTTGGCCGAGAGGTGGCGAAGCGGCTCGATCAGCTCTTTTCTCGCACGGTTTGCCGCGGTCAGGATCTCCTCGGTTCGGGGAGAGCGGTCGGTGGTAAGACCGTCCGGATTCATGCTCCAGACGGGATCGAGGAAGCGTGAGCCGCTGATGTGCCAGGTCTCGCAGTATTCCTCAAAGAGGGCCACGTCCTTCTGGGAAAGCCCGGTCAGCCCGGTCTTGGCCAGCGTCATCACGTCCTTGACGTGATAGTTGCGCGAGACGGCGCGCAGAGCGGAAAGGATCAGCCTTGCAAGGGGCTTTGCAGAGAGGTCGGTGCGCTCGGAGAGGAAGTAAGGAATGCCGTGACGCTCAAGCGCGGCATCCAGAACGCCGCGGTAGGTCTCGGTATCGCGCACGATCACCGCGATCTCGCCGTAGCGCATACCCTCCTGTACCCAGGAGAGGATCTGCAACGCGGCGGCCTCGGCCTCCTCGTACAGATTGGTGCAGGAAAGAAGGGTCACGGCCTCACTCTGCGGAGGCGGTGCTTGCCGCTTGCCCTCAAAGTGCCAAAGCTCCTCGGCCAGAAGGCGAAGCTCCTCGGGGCGCTTCGTGCGATCGGGCGAAAGGACGGTCCGCTTTACGGGTGTGTCGGTCAGATTGGCAAGGCGAGACAGCCGCTGTGCGGTCTTGTTCACGCTTTCCAGATGCGGAAGGCGAGAGGCATACCCGTCGGCGCAGAGGGCTACGGTGATCTCCTCGCATTGGCGCAAAAGCTCGGTCAGAACGTCGTATTCCTGCGCGGTAAAGCTGGTGAAGGAATCCACGTAGACGCGGCAATCGGCAAAGACGGGCGTCTCCTTCAGCTTTTCGGTCATGCGGGCAAGACGCTCCGCGGGATCGTCACCAAAGCTGTCCAGAAGCCTTTGGTGGTAGACGGCATCGACCAGCGCAAGGTCAAGAAGCTTTTTTTGCAGGGGGGATTCGTCGGGAAGGGCCTGCGCGGCCTTTTCCAGCTGCTCGGCACCCACGCCGCTGCTGTGCAGCTCGGAGAGGGTCTGGAGCATAAGAGAGGTCAGCGTGGCATCTCCGCGCGCATTCTTGCCGTATTGGCGGAGCAGGGGCGAAAGCTCGCGCAGGGTCTCCCACATGAGCAGATTGTGCATACCGTGCTCAAGAGAGCCGAGGGCAACGCCTCCCGTTTTGCGGAAGACCTCGTCCGAAAGGCGCGAAAAGCTTGCCACCTCGAAAAAGCGACCGGCGGAAGGGGGAAGCGCTGCGCAGAAATCCTGTTCGCTGACGTAGGCCTGCTGCTCGGGAACCAGCAGAATGGCACGCCTGCCCATCTCGATGTCCGCACGGATCCTCTCGCGCAAAAGCGCGGTCTTTCCGGAGCCGGAGGGACCGAAGATCAGATTAAGCATGGGGGCCTCCTTTCTCATCCTTTTTCTCCTGCAGGAGCAGAAGATTGCGACGGATGGTTTCGCGCTTTCGCCAGGAGTAGGCACGCTGTAAAAATTCGTCCTCCTCCATGGCGTCCAAAACGTCGAGGGTCAATTTGGGAATGTTGTTTTCGTGAAAATAGGAAATGGGGGTATAGATCGTTCCGCTTTGCAGAGCGCGCAACGTGTGCGGACAGACCTCCTGGCAGAGGTCACAGCCCCAGCAGGAGCCGTAGCGGCGTAATGCGGCGATCTCCTCGCCGTCAAGCTCCCCCTTCTTCTGCGTCAATGCAGAGAGGCAGGTGCCGATCCTTGACATGGGGCAGGCGCTTTGGCAAAGACCGCAGTCCTCGCAGGAGCGAGGCTGAACAAGGGTGTAGGGAAGCAACGCATCGGTCAAAAGCTCCCCGAGAAAGACGTAGGAGGAATAGCGCTCGGTCAGGAGCAGACCGTTCTTACCGATCACGCCAAGGCCTGCCCGTGCGGCGGCCTCGATCTCTGCAATGGGAGAATGGTCGGCAAAGGCGGCAAAGCGATGCTCGGGATAACGCGCTTTCAGGAGAGGAAGAAGCTCCTCAAAGAGTGCGTCGAAAAAGGCGTGATAATTGCGCCCGACGGCATAGGCAGAAAGATTGCGCTCGGGATCAGCGCAGGCAGGGGTAAAATAGGGAACGGCCAGAAGTAGAACGCTCCCTTCGTTGATCCCTGCGCGCTCAAGAAGGTAGGGCTTTGTTACCCTGCACGCCGACAGAGGAAGGGCGGCGAAGCAATCTATGTGATTTTTTTGTAAAATTTCCGATAAAAATGCAAACATCTCTTCCTCTTTCCGTTTTTTTGTGGTATAATAAGTTGAAATATATGTCTATATTTATCATTATAGCAAAAAAAGTGCAAAAAAACAAGACGCATTCCTGTTTTTCAAGCTTTTTTTCGATCATCTTCAAGCAATCTTCACATTTTCACGATATACTGAGTCCAATTCCGAATCGAGGAGGATCTTTTTTGTATGTACGAGCATAAAGAACCGAATGAACAAAATTTGAATAGCGGCGCGTTTTCCGCTTCTTCCGAGAGCGAGCAGCCAAGGACTGCCGAGTACGTCTTCTCGCACGGGCGGATGAGGGAGAAAAAGCCCGCACCGCGCAAGGGCGTGCGCTTTTTGTACGCGATTCTTGCCTGCCTGCTTTGCTCTGTGATCGCCTTTGGAGCAGGCTTTGGCGGGGCTTTTCTTGCCCTTCAGCTGGATGAGGAGGATCCCGTCTACGATCCTCCCGCCGATAACGATCTGCATCATCCGAACCCCGACGAGATCATCGAGGAGGAGACCGATCCCGATCCCTCCGTCTACGGCTCCGCAGGGGAGGAGGCCTTTGCCATTTCGGGCGTAGCAAGACTTGTGCAGGACTCGGTCGTGGTGATCGACGCCACCATCGAGGGCTCCTCTCTTATGGGCATTCCCGTAACGGCAACCAGCTCGGGCAGTGGCGTGATCATTGCCGAGGAGGGCTATATCGTCACCTGCAACCACGTGGTTGCCGATGCCACCTCCATCATCGTCACGCTCAACTCAGGCACCAAATACGAGGCCGTTGTGGCAGGATACGACGAGCGAAGCGATCTTGCCGTGATCCGCATTGACCCTAAGGAGAAGCTTACGGCCGCAAAGCACGGCACGAGCGCGCATCTCGTGGTGGGCGAGCAGGTCGTGGCCGTTGGCAACCCCTTAGGAACGCTTGGCGGAACCGTGACCGACGGCATCATCAGCTCCACGGCTCGCGAGATCGTGATGGCGGACGGCAAGGAGATGACCCTCCTGCAGACCAATGCGGCCATCAACCAGGGCAATTCGGGCGGAGGCCTCTTCAATCTGGACGGCCATCTGATCGGCATCGTGAATGCCAAGTATGCCGCCGAGGGCGTGGAGGGACTGGCCTTTGCGATCCCGAGCGATTATGCTCTTGAGATCGAAAAGGATCTGATCCAATACGGCTACGTGCGCGGCATTCCCGACGCAGGCCTTGAGACCATCGACATTACCATCGAAAATTACCACAAGTATTATCCCTATTTCCAGGTCACCGAGCTTGGCGTTTACGTGGTCAATTCCACCTTCTGCAAGGATCTGATCAACAAGGATCGCATTCTTGAGATCAACGGGGTGACCATTATTTCCTCCAGCCAGATCGAGGAGATCGTTTCCGAGTGCCGCGTGGGGGACACGATCACCGTGCTGGCCTCGCGTGACGGAGACACCTTCAGCGTCTCCTTCCTTCTGCAGGAATACGTCCCCGACTGACCCGGAAAGCACCCCGCGATTTCAATACGCCGTACCGATCGGCAAAGAAAGGAATCAGGAAAGATGTATCATATTTTAGTCGTTGACGACGAAGCACGGATCCGTTCCATTATCCGCAAGTACGCAGAGTTTGACGGGCACACCGTCACCGAGGCCTCCGACGGCATGGAGGCGGTTCTGCTTTGCCGCAAAAACACATACGATCTGATCATCATGGATATCATGATGCCCGAGCTTGACGGCTTTTCCGCCTGCCGCGAGATCCGCAAGACGGCGCAGACCCCCATCATCATGCTCTCTGCAAGAGGCGAGGAATACGACCGCATCAACGGCTTTGAGGTGGGCGTGGACGATTACGTGACCAAGCCCTTTTCGCCCAAGGAGCTGATGCTTCGCGTGGACGTGATCATGAAGCGCGTAAAGCGCGCAGAGTCCGCGGCCGCGAAGGAAAGCCGCCACGAGGTCGTGGAGCTTGACGGAGGCGCACTTCGTGCAGACATCACCGCGCGCTTGGTGATGATCGACGGTGAGCGCGTGGAAATGTCGCCCAAGGAGTACGATCTTTTCTTCTATCTGCTCACCAATCGCAACATCGCACTCTCGCGGGAGAAGCTGCTTTGCGAGGTGTGGGGCTACGATTTCTTCGGAGATGCGAGAACGCTGGATACGCACATCAAGCTTCTGCGCAAGAGCCTCGGGCGATACAGTAAATACATCGTGACCCTCCGCGGCGTCGGTTATCGTTTCGAGGGCGTATGAGGGAAAAAGCAAAACGGCAGAGGGGTCCGCTTTTTGCAAGCAAAAACGGCGTCAGCATCTGTTGGAAGCTTGGCGGCTATCTCTTTCTGCTTCTGGCGATCCTCTTGATCATTATTTGGTCCTTCCAGGTGCTTCTTCTGGATATCCTTTTTGAGCATATCCAGAAGCGCGAGATGCTCCGCATGGGAACGGCGCTTGCACAACAGATCGACCAGGAGGATCTGGGGCTTCTCGCCGCAGATATTGCAACCGATTCGGCCGTCAGTATTCTGATCTATTCCTTTGACGGTCAGACCTCAAAGGAGCTTGTCCGCGTGGATTTGATGGGAGACACCGAGGTCTTCTTCCGCCCCGAGCGCATTCAGGAGCATTATCGCAAGGCGGCGCGTAATGACGGCTCCTATGCGGGCAAATTTGCCGTAGGAGGCTATGAGCTCAAGGAGGGACCGCTGGATTTTCTGGCGGGGAAGCGCTATACGCAAAATGACGAGATCCGCTTGATCTCCACCAGCATCGCAACGGATGAGGAGGGTGGACACTACCTGATCCTGATCAGCGCGGCGCTCCTGCCGCTCAACTCCATGGTGCGCACCTGGAACCTTCAGTTTGCCTTTATCGCGGTGCTTATGTTCGTTGCCGTTGCGGTAACGGTCTATCTGCTTTACCGCAAGATCTCAAAGCCCCTGATCAGCATGAACGATGCCGCCAAGGAGCTGGCACGCGGAAACTACGAGGTGCAATTCTCGGGAGTTGGCTATCGCGAAACCCGAGAGCTGGCGGACACGCTGAACTATGCGGCAAACGAGCTTTCAAAGCTTGATCGCCTGCAAAAGGAGCTGATCGCCAACATTTCGCACGATCTGCGCACACCGCTGACCATGATCAAGGGCTATGGTGAAGTCATGCGCGACATTCCTGGCGAAAACACGCCCGAGAACATTCAGATCGTGATCGACGAGACCTCAAGGCTTTCCCGACTTGTGGACGATCTGCTGGATCTGTCGCGCATTCAGTCGGGTACGCGAAAGGCAGAGATGCTTCCGTTCTCCATGACCGCGCTCATTCGGGAGACGATGGGAAGATACGATGCCTTTACCCACCATCGGGGCTACCGCATTGACGTGCAGGCCGAGGAGGAGATCGAGATCTGCGCGGATCGCGGAATGATCCTGCAGGTGCTGTATAATCTGATCAACAACGCCATCAACTACACGGGTGAGGATCTGCTGGTCACCGTAGCGCAAACGCGGACGGCTGACGGGGTCCGTATCTCGGTGAGTGACACGGGAGAGGGGATCGATCCCGAGCAGATGCCCCTGATCTGGGAGCGCTACTACAAGGAGGACAAGGTCCATCAGCGTGCCATGATCGGCACGGGACTTGGTCTCTCGATCGTCAAGGAGATCCTGGAGCTTCACGGCTATGCCTACGGAGTGAACAGCACGAAGGGAAAGGGCTCGACCTTCTGGTTTGAGTTTCCCGAATACGAGGAGACGGCGGACTCTGACGGAGCGCCCGTTGCCTGACGGAGGAAGGACATCTTGCATCAATCCATTATTGAACTGTTGATCTGTCCCGTTTGTCGGGCAGAAATGGCGCTGACCGAGGACGGACGCTCCTGCGTGTGTCACGGCACGCGCAGACATTGCTTTGATCTTGCCAAAAGCGGATACCTCAATCTCAATCCGCCAACAGGAGGATCGGGCGACGAGCGTGCGGCAATCCGCGCGCGCACCTGCTTTTTGGAGGCAGGCTATTACCGTCCGCTTGCCGACCGCATCGGCGAGATCCTTTGCGAGATCTCGGCGCAAAGCGTTCTTGACGCAGGCTGCGGCGAGGGCTATTATACCAATCTTTTGTCCACGGGACGGCGTATGCTCGGCGTGGATCTCTCCAAGAGCGGTATTGAATCGGCGGCCAAATCGGCCAAGGCGCGAGGGCTTTGCACGGGCTTTGCGGTGAGCAGCTTATTTACGCTCCCCGTGCGCGACGGCAGCCTTGACGCGATCCTCAACATTTTTGCTCCTTGCGCGGAGAAGGAATTTGCGCGCGCCTTGCGCGATGGCGGATATCTGCTTCTCGTGGGAGCGGGCGAACGGCACTTGATGGGACTTAAGCAGCAGCTGTACGAGAATGCCTACGAGAATCCCGGACGCGCCGATCTGCCCGAAGGCATGACGCTTGTGCGTCGGGAACGCGTGTCCTATACGGTCACCGTGCGCGGACAGGAGCATATTCAGGCGCTCTTTTCGATGACGCCGTACTACTGGCGTACGTCTGCTTTCGACCGCGCAAAGCTGGATCCGCTCGAGACGCTTGAGACCGAACTGGATTTCGATCTGTTTTTGTATCAAAGCATAAAGAAGGGAAGCTGACGTGAAAATTTCCATTTGCATTCCGATGTATAACGAGAACCGCGTGATCGCGGAGACGGCCAAGACGCTTTCTTCGTATATGGAGGCGCATTTTGCGGATTACGAGATCCTGTTTTGCAGTGACGGAAGCACCGATGGGTGTGACAAGACCGTTGAAGCGCTCGCACTTCCGCACGTCCGCGTGATCGGCTATCCGCAAAACCGCGGCAAGGGCTGTGCCGTTCGCACGGCGATGCTTGAGGCCACGGGAGACGTTCGTCTCTTTACCGACGCAGATCTGGCGTACGGCACCGACGTGATCGAGCAGGTGTATCAAATTTTTTTGAATGGTGGAAGGGAAGTGCAGGTGGTTATCGGCTCGCGCAACCTGCATAAGGACGGCTACGAGGGCTATACCTTTTTGCGCAAGCTCATGTCCAAGACCTATCTGCGCGTGCTCTCTTTGGTGGGTGGATTCCGTCTTTCGGATTCCCAATGCGGCTGTAAAGCCTTTTCGGGAGAGGCGGCAAGAGAGATCTTCTCGCGCTGTGAGACGGACGGCTTTGCCTTTGACTTTGAGGCGCTGCTTTGGGCAAACAAGCTGAAGCTGCCCATTCGGGAGTTTCCCGCAAAGGTGATCAACCACGGAGAGTCCAAGGTTCGCCTCTTGCGCGACACCGCAAAAATGCTTCGTGACCTGATGCGTATGCGCAGAAGGATCCGCAAGGCCGCCGTCGAGCCTCTTGCACAAAAGGATTGAGGGGGCGCTCCAAGGTTTTACTCAGAACTCTTTTTTGAAGCCTCGGTAGGGGTGTTCTTCGAGACGGTCCCTGAAAAACCGATTCCACAAGCCTAAAATATACGCAAACGAAGGCATGACGCCTTAGTTGATTCGGAAGACGCGGAAAACGCCTTGTCCGTAGGCAAATACCCAAATCAGAGGCCAAAACGCCCAAAATACGGGTATTTGCCCCTTTTTTACTTCCCCCAAATATACAAAATTTGCATTTTGTATAATTGCGGGTCTGTCGCAGGGGCGGTCCTCTTTCCCGAAAGGATCTGCAAAAAAGAAAAACAAGGGCTTGCTGAGGTGTCTCATCGGCGTACCCTTTTCCTTATATAATAAATTAAAAGCTTCTTCCTCGAGGAAAATCCTTTCTTCAACGCAATCGGCTTAGGAGTTGTGCCGAGGCTTGTCCGTGTGCGAAAAAAGAATTGACACTCCGCTTCTTTTGGTGTATAATAACAGTGATCTGAAATTTAGTGAAAGGATTTGCGCGATGAATTGTCTGACCGATTGGAATTGCCGACTGCTCCTGCGCGGAGATCCTTTGCTTGGCGATCATGCGGAGCTTGTCCGCGCCTTTTCCCTTTGTGTGGAACGCTTTGGGATCAAGCGCTTTTGCATGATGCCCACCTTTGACCCGGAGGCAGAATCGGTCGCTCGCTTTCTTTTGCGGCGCGAGCGGATGCAGGAGAGTCTGACTCCTCTTTTGCCAAGCGGAGCGCGCTTGCGCATGGGGGCTTCGGTCCTGCTTAGCCCTGGGATTTACGCGGAGCAGGATCTGCACAAGCTTACCCTGCCCGCTTCGCATTACCTTCCCCTGGATCTGCCGATCGGGGAATGGGCGGATTGGCTGGATCTTGAGATCAACCGTCTGCTCTACCGCGCAAAGCAACGCTTGCTCTTTCTTTCGGTCGAGCGTTATCCGATCTTCTACCCGAAGGACGTATTGGATCGCCTTATGCGCATTCCAAACGCGGTTTACCAGTTCAATTACCGCGCGCTTGCCGATCCTGCATCGGTCGTGCTGATCCGCAGTCTCCTGCACCAAGGCACAACCGTTCTGCTCGGCACGGCCACGGAGGATCCCTATAAGCTCGGCTTTTACGAGATGGAGCATTATCTCACCTCTGCCGACGCTTCCCTCTCGCGTGCGGAGCTTTCCTCCCTCCTTCAAGGGGCGCATCTCTTCTGGAATGCCTGAACGGCCTCCTCCTCGGGTGCGTGCGATTCGCGGTACTTCTGCCGCGTGGCCTCGCCGCCGCGCAGGTGCCGCTCCTGCTTATTTTTTTGCAGGACCTTCTGCACCTCCGTGTAAAGTCCGCGGTTCACCTGCTTGAGCGTATGCGTAACGTCCTTATGTACCGTGCTTTTGCTTACGCCAAAGATCTGCGCTACCGAGCGCACGGTGCTTTGATGCTCTACCAGGTATTCTCCGAGAACGAGGCAACGCTCGCTTCCCTTCCAGTTTCCAAACGGCATGTCTTTTTCCTCCCCGTTCCGTCCGACGTTCTGCTTCAGTATATGAGGACGGGAAGGAAAAATAGAAGCCGTCAGCAGTATTTTTTTTACGAGGTTTTGACCATGATCCACAAGGAATCCGAAAAATTTTCTCCTTCCACTATTTTTGAAGGAATGACCTCCATCTCCGCTCTTTTGCAGGAGAACGAAGCCAATCCGCGCCGCATCGAGCGCGTTTGGATCGCCGAGGAAAAGAGAAGATCCAAGGCGCGCGAGATCGCCTTTTTGCAGGCCAAGGCACGCGAGAAGGGATTCTCCGTGGAGTTCGTGCCGATGCAGGAGATCGAATCCATGGCCATCGGAAAAAGCCACGGCGGCATTCTTGCCTTTTGCACCGACCGTCCCCTTCCCTCGCTTACGTCCTCGGCAATAGCCGAAAAGGGCTTTTACCTCTATCTTGAGGGCGTGGAGGATCCTTATAATTTCGGCTACGCGATCCGCTCGCTCTATCTTGCAGGGGTGGACGGCGTGATCCTTCCCGAGCGCAACTGGATGAGTGCGGCAGGCGTGGTTGCCAGAGCCTCGGCGGGCACCTCTGAGCGTATGCCCCTCTTTACGGCAGAGCCCGAGGAGGCGGTAAGGCTGTTTCGGGAGCGCGGTTATCGCATTCTCTGTGCGGGCATTCGCGACTCGGTCTCCCTCTTTGACGGCAGCTTCACCTATCCCATTCTCCTGGTGATCGGCGGCGAAAAGCGCGGCATCTCGCGCACGCTTCTGGAGCTTGCCGACGACGTCGTTCGCATAGATTACGGAAGGGAGTTTCGCGGCTCTCTCTCCGCGGCCTCTGCCGCCGCCGTGATGGCCTTTGAGATCATGCGGCAAAACCGATAATGATAAGACATGAACAAAGCAAAAAGCGACCTCACTTAGCGTGTTCTCCGTTAAGGAGAACACGCAGTCAAATCCGTCTTCGACGGGTGAAATCCACCTCCGGTGGATGAAATCGCGTTTGCGATGAAATCCTGCTTCGCAGGGTTGTATTTAGACGGATTTGATTTCATCCGAGGACTTGTCCTTGGATTTCATCTGAACGAAGTG
>JAFWAA010000036.1 GCA_017507905.1 Clostridia bacterium
CTTCCCCGAAACAAGAGCGAAAACCTCGTCAGTCTCTTTATGCGCCTCAAGATAGTTATATCTCTCCTCGTCAAAATGCTCACCGAAGTTGGCTATGGCAACGCGCCACTCTCCATAGTTCATCGTAGGGTTATACCCCACGCCGTTATACTCAAAAATTTCAAGCCCCTTCATGTTTCACCTGAACAATCAAAAATAAAATGCGGTCTTCGCGGGACGAATGTCGGTCAGAGCACCCGTATAATGGCGGAGATTATGCTCTACGTAGGGGTGTTTTAAGCACTCCTCCTCGTTGAGCTCAATGCCAAGTCCCGGCTTGTCTCCAATCTTGATGCGACCGTTCTCATAACTGAGATTTTCGTCGGTGATATACTTTCTGTACTCAACGTCGCTATACATAATTTCAAGTATGCAGAAGTTGGGACAGCACGCGGCAAGCTGAAGCGTTGCAGCGTTGGCGATTGGCCCTGACGGATTGTGGGGGGCGAACGGAATATAGTTCGCTTCGGCGATCGCCGCAATTTTTTTGAGCTCCATAATACCGCCCGCGTGCGAAATATCGGGCTGAATGTAATCGCAGGCACGACGACGGAAGAGCTCGTTATAGTCAAATCTCGTATAAAGTCGCTCGCCTGCCGAAATGGCAACGGGCGATTTCGCGCGTACTGCCGCGAGTGCTTCGAGATTGTTGGGCGGCACGGGTTCTTCCAGAAGCATCGGCTTGAACTGAGCCACCTCTTGTGCGATCTTGATCCCCGTGGGAACGTCAAAGCGTCCGTGTGCCTCGATCAGCAGATCGACCTCGTCGCCCACCGCCTCGCGAACGGCGGCAATACAACGAAGCGCCTTGTCGAGATCCTTGTTGGAGATCTGCAAATAATTCTTTCCAAACGGGTCCCACTTCATCGCGGTGACCCCGCGCTTGACCGCTTCCGCCGCTTTTTCTCCAAATTCCTCAGGCTCCTTCGCGCCCGCAAACCAACCGTTGACGTAAATGCGGCAATCCTCGTTGACCTTGCCGCCAAGCAACTGATAGACGGGAACGTTCAAGGACTTTCCGAGAATATCCCACAGCGCCATCTCCACTGCCGAAAGCGCACTCATCAGCACGGCACCGCCTCGCCAATAGGCATCGCGGTAAATGTCGTGATAATGCTTTTCGATCTGTCGGGGATCCTTGCCCACAAGATAGCTTTCAAGATGCTCAATGGCGCCAACGAGCGCCTTTTCCTTGTATTCGAGCGTGCCCTCTCCGACGCCCGTAATTCCCTCGTCGGTATAGACCTTCACAAACACCCAGTTGGTGCGAAAACAATCGACCACAAATGATTTAATTTTCGTAATTTTCATTTTTTACACCTCTGTTTCTTCATAAACTTTCAAAATAAGACGGTGCTCGTCACCAAAAATCTCGGGCGAGAGCTTGTCAAACATTCCTACGTGATACGGCACGGCGCGCTTCGCACCAACGGCACGGAAAAAGCGAACGGCATCGGTGGCGTTCATATTGTTTCCCACCCCGTTGACGGGCAGAAAAACAAGATCGATATTTTTCGGAAGATCTTCAACAATATCCTTACTGTAAAGCGTATCCCCCGTCACGTAATACACTTTGCCCTCTTCCAAATCTTCAATCAGTACTCCGATCGCACAGGGATCACTGTGCACCGCCTTCACAGCCGAGAATCGGAAGCCCTGCTCGGTCCACTCGGTGTGTCGGTTGAACTCCACGTAATTGTGCGTACCGTGCTGTCTTGCCTTTTGCCAGACCGACGTCGGAGAAAGCACCGTCATCGTCTTTTCTTGCTTTTCAAGAAAGCGAGACGCCGTTTCGGGATCATAGTGATCCAGATGATCGTGGGTGAAGATCATCACGTCGGGAGTGATTTCAAAGAGCGATTCATCGATCGGTACACGGCGATCGTTCAAGGGGTTGACCTTTGCCACACGATTTGATAAGTACGGATCTAACATGATTTTTACTTTTCCGTTGTCAAAAAGCAATCCTGCTTGACCAATCCATGTTATTTTCATAAAAGATCCTCCTTTGTATTGACATTGCTTTTGTTTTATTATATAATATATCTTGTTCAGAAACTACATAATATTTTGCATATTTATTAGATATCTTGTTATTTTGGAGCGGCCATGAAGAAAATTGTTTTACCGCAGATCGTTGCGATCGGAATATACAATGCCCAAATTGCGATCAAAAACCAAACAATATCAAAAAACAGAAAAACGACAATGTTTGAGCTTGAACTCCCCATTGGTAATGGGGGAATGTCATATATCAATGATGAATCCCACCCGATCAATGAGAATATGGTCATCTGTGCCAAGCCCGGGCAGATCCGACATACCCGTTTGCCGTTTAAGTGTTATTATATTCATATGATCGTAACCGATGGATATCTTGGAAACATACTTGCCTCGCTTCCAAACTATATTGATTTTTCAGATACAGATCAGATCAAAGAGATATTTATATCGCTGTGTGAACATTATAACACGGGAATTGCAAACGATGATATCCTGCTTCAAAGTTTAATTCTTAAACTCATATACATATTAAGTGAAAACTCTGCATCTGTTATAAAATTCACGCAGAAAAGCAACAATCACAAAACAATAGAGCGGACACTTGCCTATATCAACAACAATCTGACTGCCGATCTTACACTTGAAAGCTTAGCAAGCGCGGCAAATTTTAATGCAATCTATTTTCACAAGCTTTTCAAAGCGTCCACAGGAAAAACGCTACACGAATATGTGGAAGATCAACGAATCAAAAAATCGATAAACCTGCTCATCTCTACCAATATGACACTTGCGAAAATCGCATACGAGTGCGGTTTTTCATCACAATCCTATTTCAGCTATGTCTTCAAGAAGAAAAACGGTTTAACTCCGCGGAAATATGCGCAAAGAATTCAATTAAAATATGAAAATGTGAAATAATATTGTTCAACGTGTTTGTCCTTTGCCCACCACACTCCTGTCGGTCAGCCCGATCATTCAAAACGGCAAGCGGTGGGCGAGGTGAAAAATGCAAAATGCAGAATGCAAAATGTAAAATGGAATAAAAAACGTTGTCCCTTGCGTAGCGCGCCGAAAGCGTGCGTTCTGCAAGGGACGACTCTTTTTTGTTCGGTTGTGCTTGCGCCTTTCCAACGGGGCTTTCCTCGGCGGCGTCAGGAGAACCGGGGTGTTCTCGACGGGCGCTTGGGCTTTTCCAACGGGGTTTTCCACGGCGGCGTTGGGGGAGGGCTTGTGGCGTTGGTGGACGGGCGGTGTCAGCGCACCATCGTCCACACGAGCATATCGCTCGCGCCGCGGTTGGCAAAGGCAAAGTAGGGAATCAGACGCGCGGTGAAGGACATTCGGCGTCCGTCCTTGAGGCGGTAGAGGCGATCGCTCTCGTATCTGCGCTCCGCTCCGATGCTCAGGACGGGTGCGGGAATGCCCGCAAGACGCTCTACGCGGATCTCACTTTGCTCCAGCAGCGTGACGTCGCGCAGATTGCCTCCGTTGTCGACCTCCTCCAGACAGTAGACCAGCGGTCCGCGCTGTACGGCGTAGCGTCCCGCGTCATCCTGCACGTTGGGGTTGGCCTCGATAAAATGCACCTGCATGGGAAGCTCCACGCACACGCTGTCGCCGTCCTTGAGGGCAAAGCGCGCGTAGCCGCCCTCGGTCCTTCCCGTATACTCCACGCACCAGTCGGGAATGCGCACGCAGAGCGTCATCGGCTCGCCGCGGTAGCGGAAGGTGATCCGACCGTCGTTTGGATAGTCCGTGATCTGCTCAAGGGTTGCGTCCTTGCCCCCGATGCGCAGGCTGACCTTGCCCTGCATGAACTGGTTGCAATAGAGGGTGTCGCCGTCCTGCGTGTAGGCAAAGCGCGCGATCGAGGGAAGCATACGGACCACGTTGGGGGGACAGCAGGAGCAGGTAAAGACCTTAACGCGCTCGCAGATGGGCTGGTAGGTGCTTCTTTGGTACTTCTTGCGGTCGATCTCCAAAGGGTTGGTGTAGAAGAAGCTTCCGCCGTCCAGCGCAACGCCCGAGAGGAAGCCGTTATACAGAACGCGCTCGATGACGTCCGCATAGACGGGATCGGGCGAGAGCTCCTGCATGGCGCTCGCAAAAAGGGCGAGCGAGATGGCGGCGCAGGTCTCGTTGTAGGTGTCGCTGTTGGGCAGGTCATAGGCGTAGGAAAAGCGCTCGCTCTTGTGATCCGAGCCGATGCCTCCCGTGATGCTCATTTTCCGATTGACGATGTCGGAGAAGAGGCGGTCGCAGGCCTGCTTCATTTCCGCGTCGCCGTCGATGCGGGCCAGCATGGCCATGGCGGTATAGAGGTAGCCCGCGCGCACCGCGTGTCCGCTTGCCTCCTCCAGCTCGCGCAAGGGGCGCTCGTCCTGCACGTTGCCGAAGTCCTCGTCGCGGTCGTTGCAGCCGCGCCGATCCAGGAAGAAGCGCGCAAGCGTCAGGTGCTTTTCCTCGCCCAGGTAGGCATAGAGCTTGAGCAGGGCAAGCTCGATCTCCTCGTGCCCGGGCGTTACGAATTTGGCGCTGTCCTCCTCGATGAACACGCGATAGACCAGGTCGGTATAGCGAAGCACGACGTCAAGCAGGGTCCGCTTTCCCGTAGCCTTATCGTAGGCGATGGCGGCCTCGATCATGTGGCCGAGGCAGTAGAGCTCGTGGTTTCGCCGTCCCGAAAAGCGCTTTGCGGGCTCCACGGCGATAAAGTAGGAGTTAAAATAGCCGTCGGCGCACTGATTGGCGGCAATATCCGCCACCATGCCGTCCACGAGCGCCTCAAGCTCGGCGTCCTTCTCCTCCAGGAGCAGGTAGGCCGCGCCCTCCATCCACTTGACGACGTCCGAATCCCAAAAGATATGGGGCTTGTTTGGCATTTCCTCGCGCCAGTTGCACTTGAGGGCGGCAAACCGTCCGGTCTCCGCAAAGCGATCGTACACGTTTTTGACGATGGCCTTGCGATTGAGCTCCTGATACTCCCGCCAGAAGCCGCCCGTCAGACGGATCTGTTCATGACTTACGTTTTGCATGTTTCCATCTCCTTGTTCTCGGTCAGAGGTCTGCCGTTTCTTTGCGTCTATTATAGCACAAGTGCCCCGAGGATGCAAGAGCCGCGGCGAAGGTTGGAGGAAAATTACCCGCGTTTTTTTCAAAAAAACTTTCCCTGAAAAGGCTTTACAAAGAAGGAGTTTTGTGCTATACTGAAGGCGGTGCGATATGGCTCTTGTCCATGCGTCCGCGTGCCCGAAAACGGGCGCGGATCACAGCGTTTTTCCGAAAGGAGATCGGATCTGATGAAGCAACACTATGACCTGATCGTTGTGGGCGGCGGCTTTGCCGGCACCTGCGCCGCGATCGAGGCGGCGCGCGGCGGCGCGGACGTCCTCCTGGTCGAAAAATACAACTGCCTTGGGGGCGCAACGGCCAACTGCCTCGTCATGCCCTTTATGCGCTATTGGAGCGTGATGCCCGGGACCGGGGAGAAGAAGAACCTCGCGGGCGGCCTTTTCCTCGAGATTGTGGAGGGCCTGAAGACGCTCGACCCCAAAAGCACCGCCACCCTCTTTGACGAGGAGATCCTCAAGCTCCTGCTCAATCGAATGTGTCTCGAAAGCGGCGTCAAGCTTCTCTTTGACACCACCGTCGTGGAGGTCTGTCGCGAGGGGAACCGCATCACAGGTCTTGAGGCGCTGGGCAAATCCAAGCGTCTGTCCCTTACGGCCGACGCCTTTATCGACGCCACGGGCGACGCCGAGCTTTCCATGCTTGCGGGCTGTGAATGCCGCGTGGGACGCGAGAGCGACGGCCTTTGCCAGCCCATGACGCTCTGCTTCCGCATGAGCAACGTGGACAAGGACC
Organism: Clostridia bacterium; assembly: GCA_017507905.1. Lineage (GTDB taxonomy): Bacteria > Bacillota > Clostridia > Oscillospirales > CAG-272 > UMGS1865. The sequence goes on from JAFWAA010000036.1 coordinate 5,908, forward strand.
TTTTCGCGCAGAACCGCGCCATGCTCAATCCCCTCTACAAGGAGTTCAAGGAGAAGGGGCTGATCAAAAATCCGCGTGAGGACGTGCTGCTCTTCGGCAATTTCAATAAGGGCGTTCTGCACTTCAACACCACGCGCGTGGTCAAGCTGGACCCCACCGATCCCTTTGCCGTTACGCAGGCCGAGATCGAGGCAAGGGAGCAGGTCTTTGAGATCTGGCGCTTCCTGCGCGAGAACATTCCGGGCTTTGCGGAGAGCCGCGTGCAGTCCACGGCCCTGCAGATCGGCATTCGCGAGAGCCGCAAGATCCTTGGCGAGTACACGCTGACGGTGGAGGATCTCAAGTCGCTTGCGCGCTTTGAGGACGCTATCGCCACGGCGAATTACGATATTGACATTCACAACCCCGCGGGAGCGGGAACCAGCCATTACTACTTCCCGGACGGCGACTGGTACGAGATCCCCTACCGCTGCCTGATCCCGAAGGATATGGAGAATTTGCTCGTCGCGGGACGTTGCATCTCCTCCACTCACGAGGCGCAGGCCTCCTACCGCATCATGCCCTATTGCGCCGAGCTTGGGCAAGCGGCAGGCGTGGCGGCGGCCGTGGCCAAGAGAAAGGGCAGCAGCCTGCGTGACGTGGACGTTTGCGAGGTCCGCACGCTTTTGCGCGAGCGCGGCTTTGCCATTTCGTAAGGACAGACCAAGAACGGTATACAAAAAGATTACATACAAAAGGAGAAAAACGATATGTTTGAAAAATTAGGCGTACAGCTGTATACGGTTCGGGATTTCATGCAGGATGCCGAGCTGATCGATCTTACCTTCGCGAAGCTTGCCAGACTTGGCTACACCGAGGTACACACCGCGGGCTGGAAAGTGCCGATCGAGCAGTTTGCCGAGCTTCTGGCGAAGCACGGTCTCAAGGCCGTCGGCACGCACTATGATTTTGGCATCGCGATGGGCAACCGCGAAAAGGCGATCTACGATCACGAGCTTCTGGGCACGACCAACATAGGACTTGGCGGCATTCCGAAGCCTGCGCGTGTGGATCTTGGCGAGCTCAAGGCCTTCATCAAGATGTTCAACTCCCTTGCCGAGGAGTACGGAAAGCTGGGCTACAAGCTGACCTACCACAACCACGATTTTGAGTTCCGCCGCATCGACGGATACAAGACCACCATGGACATTCTCTACGAGGAGTTGGATCCTTGGAACACCACCTTTGTTCTGGACACCTGCTGGGTAGCGGCAGGCGGCGCGGACGTGGTTGAGTGGATGGAGAAGCTGGAGGGACGCATTGACATTCTGCACCTCAAGGATTTCTGCCTGATCTACGATCCGGCACGCGGAAAGGACGACCGCACCGTCACCGAGATTGGACACGGAAACTTGTGCTGGGACAAGATCATGACCACGGCCGAGAAGATCGGCGTAAAGCACTACATCGTCGAGCAGGACTACAACTTTGCAGGCGACCCGTTCAAGAGCCTTGCGATGAGCGCAGAGTTCTTGAAGAAGTATCAGAAGTAAAACGAAAAATACAGGCAGGCAAGAGCCACGGCTCTTGCCTGCCTGCACTTTTTGTTGGGGGACGCGTTTTTTGTGGGGGACTTTTTGAAAAAAGTCCCCCACGCCCCCCAAAAACTCCCCAAACAAAAAGGATTGCTACCCTCGGAAGGAAGTGCGAACATAGCACTTCCTTTTTTTGTGTAGCAAAGGGGAGTTTTCGCTCGGCGTTTATGCGGTACAGATTTTAGTTTGTGCCTCTCCCGCTCATGGACTTCTTCGAAGCCTCGCCCTACGGAGAGTGAGCGAATAGTGGCAAGAGCGTTCCAAAACAAAACTAATCCGTGTAGGGGCGAACTGTGTTCGCCCGTCCGAGATGGACTAACTTTTGCCTCCCTCCGAGAGGGAGGTGGCAAATGCGGAGCATTTGACGGAAGGAGCCTGCGCGACTTTGGAATTTGTGCGCGCTTTATTCTGCACGCGCTCTCCTTCAGTCGCCTTGCGGCGCCAGCTCCCTCCCGGAGGGAGCCTAACGTAAAATACGCCCAACTCGCTATCCCTTGTAGGGACCGGCGTCCGCGACGGTCCGCAAGATCTCCGCCGCATAAAACCCCAACCCCGTAGGGGCGAACTGTGTTCGCCCGACCGAGCGGAACTAATTTTAGGCTCCCTCCGGGAGGGAGCTGGCGCCGCAAGGCGACTGAAGGAGAGTGCGTGCAGAATAAAGTAAGCACAAACTCCAAAGTTGGGCAGGATCCTTACGTCAAATGCTCCGCATTTGCCACCTCCCTCTCGGAGGGAGGCTAACGCGAACCATAGTCTCGCGGCATAGGTATAGTAAGACGTCACCCTACTTCTGCCTTCCCCAGTAGGGGAAGGTGGCACGAGCTTTGCGAGTGACGGATGAGGAGATCGCCCTTTGGATGACTATCGTTTTATTTTTGTAAATATTAATATCGTCATCCTTCTACGGATATTTTGCGGTAGGATGCTCTCCTCAATCCACACATTTCGCTTCGCGAAATTGGAAAGTTTGCTTCGCAAACATTTCCGAACTTCGTGGTCCCCC